>NZ_PTSB01000016.1:0-89192 GCF_002965125.1 Escherichia sp. MOD1-EC6162 | reverse complement strand
AAGCACAAATTTACAAAAATACAAGTATGAAAGGATACTTTTTGTAAATTGAACGCTTAAAAGGACCAGCTAGCTGGCCCTCGATTTTATCAATGACTCATCCTGAATTGTGCCGATACATTTGATTCATACACAATGAAAAAATACGCCACGCTATCTCAGGACGAGTCTGAAACCCGTCGTTAAACTTAACCATGTACCTCACGAAACGTTCTGAATTCAGGCTGGCGAATGGTCGTTGAAAGCGCCAGCGAAAGAATCAGCAAGGCGAAAATGACGTAGAAGGTTACATAGAAGCCGCCAAACAGTGAGGCGATAATCGAGCCGCAAATACTACCGATACCAAACCCGAGGTAAATCACACCGTAGTTTTTCGCCAGGTTATTAAGCCCGAAGAACTCACTAACCAGTGACGGGAAGACGGTAATGGTGCCACCGAAGTTAAAGGCCACACAGGCAATCGCCGCAAAGAATGTCAGCGCATTGAGTGGAGCAAACAACAGCGCTGCCATACCCACCAGCGAAATCACCTGACCAATGGTGATGACACGAATACGGGCAATTTTGTCAGACAGAATGCCCAGCACCAGACGACCAGAAAGGTTAGCAATAGAAATAACCGTCACTGCGTTAGCTGCTGATACTGCATCAAGATGCGCCAGGCTCTGGGCGATATCTTTCGCCACACCAATGACATACAAACCGCTCATACAGGCAGTCAGGAACATCACCGCCAGCATCCAGTATTGCGGTTTACGCATCGACTCTGCCAGAGTGAAATCATTTTCCACCACGCCATTATGGGTTTTGACTTCCTGCTTCGGCGCGTCTTTCATTAAGGTTGCGCCAAAGACAATCATCACCAGCACAATCGCGCCCCAAATCAGAAAGGTTTTTTCCAGACCGACCGTCTCCAGCAGATGCGAGTCGATAAATTTGAATCCCAGGCTACCCAAACCATAGGAACCAATGGCGAACGCGGAGATCAAACCTTTACGCTCCGGGAACCACTTCACGCAGTTAGAGAGCGTCAGCAGGTAACCCGCGCCATCTGCCAGACCGACCAGCACACCAGCGCTCAACCACAGCATCATCAGACTGTTGGAATGCGCGGTAAGGAAGAAACCCAGCCCCAGTAAAATGCCGGACGCCATAGTGACGCGTTTTACGCCAAAACGTTCCTGCAACTTACCAGCCACAGAAGATGAGATAGCCAGTCCCAGACTCAACAGGCCAAAGGAGAAAGCGACCTGGCTTATCGGCGCATCCAGCTTGGCGGAAAGCGCGCCGTTAAACAGGCTCCAGGTATAAACCGAACCCAATGCAAACTGGGTAATGATAGTACCAATGAGTGTCAGCCAGCGGGTACGCTGATAGTTTGAAGGTGTCATGGCAGTATTCCTGCATTAATAAAAAGGAAAATTCTCTGCTGACAACCATAACGAAGTGCATTTTATGCCAGGGGGAAAACGGCATGAAATGCCATCAGAACGGAATGAAATGCCTCAGTTCAGGAATGAATGACGTGACAAACATTCACAACAATAATTATTGAGTCAGTTAGCACCCACTATCAATACAATGATTGTTATAACCGATCCCGCATTGTAAAAAACAAGTTAAAACCTGGCACTAACCCCCATAGTATACAAATAATCACTATTATTGGCGCTGTTCTCTGCCTGGGATAACGCAGCATAAGCGGCAATATGTTGGTTAAGCAGCATATCGGCGCCTACGGTCACATCAAGCCAGTTGCCGTTCTGATTTGTCGCCGTCATGCGACTCAGGCCTGATTGAGCCTTCCAGAGATTCTCACCAAATTGCTGGTTGTAGCTGATTTGCGCCCAGGGGCGGAAATCGCCAAGTCGGGAATCAACACGCCAGCCCAACGTACTGACGCTGGCATGCCATAACGGATCGGTCAGTGTTGCAGTGCTGTCGCCAAACTCGTTATACATCGAAGTGGTCGTTCCGTCGTAATGCAATGCGGCGACCGGGCCTGTTGTAACGTGTTCATATAAAGGGAAGTTCCAGCCCATACTCATGCTGCTGGTTACATCCGCGGGAGTTTCTTCCGCCAGATTAACTTCCAGTCCCTGCGCCCTTTGGCTACTTTGAATACGTTGCGACAAAATATCGTTGTAATCAGGTTGGTGATCACTATCCCAGGTATAACGCTCTGTGGTATGTCCTGGCTGCGTATCAACGATATATTCTTGTTGCCAGGCGTAAGCTGTGTTGAGAAAAAAAGAACTGATTACCACGCTCGCCAGCAGACTTAGGGGCCAGCGACCACCGCATTTTTTTATGATCATTAACACGACTCCAGGGGAGAGCCGAATTCGGCATTATTATTGTCATTGTATGAAGGATATCAGGCATATTAGTCCTGTATTAAATATTGACTTTTTCGCCGGTGCGTCAAGAAAAGCAGGTGAAATTTTTACGAACAGGTGCATAGGGAGGGAAAGTATGGAACGTTGCGGCTGGGTGAGTCAGGACCCGCTTTATATTGCCTACCACGATGAAGAGTGGGGCGTGCCTGAAACTGACAGTAAAAAACTGTTCGAAATGATCTGCCTTGAAGGGCAACAAGCTGGGCTGTCCTGGATTACCGTCCTCAAAAAACGTGAAAATTATCGCGCCTGTTTTCATCAATTCGATCCCGTGAAGGTCGCTGCAATGCAGGAAGAGGATGTTGAAAGGCTGGTGCAGGACGCCGGAATTATCCGCCATCGCGGGAAAATCCAGGCCATTATTGGCAATGCGCGCGCATACCTGCAAATGGAACAGAACGGCGAACCATTTGCCGACTTTGTCTGGTCGTTCGTAAATCATCAGCCGCAGGTGACACAAGCCACAACGTTGAGTGAAATCCCCACATCAACGCCCGCCTCCGACGCGCTTTCTAAAGCATTGAAAAAACGCGGTTTTAAATTCGTTGGATCAACGATTTGTTACTCCTTTATGCAGGCATGTGGGCTGGTGAATGATCATGTGGTTGGCTGCTGTTGCCATCCGGGGAATAAAGCATGATTAGACAAGCACAACGTTCGGAACTGCCCGCAATCCTTGAACTGTGGCTGGAAAGTACAACCTGGGGACATCCCTTTATAGAAGAAAGTTACTGGCGTGACTGCATTCCGCTGGTGCGTGATGCATATCTTGCCAACGCGCAAAACTGGGTATGGGAAGAAAACGGTGAATTTCTCGGTTTTGCCAGCATTATGGAAGGGCGGTTTCTGGCAGCAATGTTTGTCGCACCGAAGGCTGTCAGACGCGGTATCGGTAAGGCTTTGATGCAACATATGCAACAGCGCCATCCTCATTTATTGCTGGAGGTTTACCAGAAAAACCAGCCAGCAATAAGTTTTTACCATGCGCAGGGTTTTCAAATTGTCGACTGCGCATGGCAGGAGGAAACCCAACTCCCTACCTGGATTATGGATTGGCAGGCGGATCAAACGCTGTAAGTTTAAGTTCAGGCCCCGTGTATTTTTCCAGCCACGCCAGCGCCGTGTTACCCGCACAACCATTACCCAGCCGCGAGCTTGGGAAGTCTTTGGTCAGCACATTCACCGCGCCATTTTTACAAATGCCGCCAGCAGTAAAATCCAGATCTGGCCATGCCCCTTCGTGAATGCAAATCACACCAGGCCTGATGCCTTCACTAATCACCGCTCCGGCAAGAATTTGCCCGCGCGAGTTCCACAACCGAACAGTATCGCCATCTTGTATGCCGCGTGCCTTTGCATCGTCAGGATGAATGGTGACAGGCTCACGGTTTGCCACCGCATACAATTCACGAAGTGAACTGTAATTCAACTGACTGTGCAGGCGATGCGCCGGATGGGCTGAAAGTACCTGCAACTGCTCTGCTTCGGCGTTGCCCCACCACTCATCGGGTTCCAGCCACATCGGATGGCCTGGACAATCCCGATAACCGTAATCCGCAATGCGCTGCGAGAAGATCTCAATCTTACCACTGGTCGTCTTTAATGGGTGTGCCTGCGGGTCGCGGCGAAAATCCGCGAAACGGATAAACCGCTTGCTGTCTGGATTTTCTGGCATCTCAATTAACTGATTGGCTTCCCAGAACTCGTCAAACGGCGGTATTTCAACCTGCTGATTTTCTCCACGCTGCCGCGCAACGTTATAGAACGTTTCCAGCCATTGCAGCTCACTCTTCCCTTCCGTAAACCGGGCATAGCCGCCCTTCTCCCAGCGCTCACTTAACTCAGCAAAAACATCAAAATCATTACGCGCTTCACCACGCGGTGGCACCACTTGCTTCATCGGCACCAGATGTTGATTGCTGTAATCGCCGGTCATAGTGAGATCGTTACGCTCAAACGACGTAGTCGCGGGGAGGACGATATCGGCATGTTTCGCCGCCGCCGTCCAGAAACATTCCGATATCACCACCAGCTCCGGTTTTTGCCAGGCGCGAATCAGACGATGAGTATCCTGATGATGGGTGAAGTTAGCGCCGCCCGCCCACCAGATAAAACGAATATCCGGGAAATGTCGGTTCATGCCGTTGTGTTGATACGCGCCGCCAGGGTTTTCTAATGCTTCGACAATGCGGGCTACGGGGATTTTATCTACCGCATCGGTGCCACCCGGCAAACTGCCCTGCATGGAAGGCAGCACCGCAGCGCGGCGGGTCGGGTTGCCGCCATTAGCAAAATGGTAAGAAAGACCAAAACCGCCACCGGGCGTGCCGATTTGCCCTAACATTGCCGCCAGCGTGACTATCATCCAGTGTTTTTGCTCACCAAACTGCTGGCGCTGCATTCCCCATCCAGCCATCAGCATAGTGGTATTTTGGTGGAAAATAGCTGCCAGCTCGCGGATTTTCTCTGCGCCAACACCGCAAATCTCCGCGGCCCATTCGGCATTTTTTGCAATGCCATCACTCTCGCCCAACAAATAAGAGGCGAAGACGTCATAACCTGTGGTGCAACGCGCCAGAAATGCCTCGTCGTGCCAGCCGTTTTCCACCAGCGTGTGAGCTATCCCCAGCATCAGCGCCACATCAGTCCCCATATGCGGAGAGACCCATTCCATTTTATCGCCAAAGAAATCGACGGTTTCCGATCGCATTGGATCAATGCAGATCAGCTTTTTCCCGCTGTCACGCAGTGCGGCAAAGTAAGAAAGTCCCTGCTCATCGGACGCATTCCACGCAATTTTCAGCGTGTTTAATGGGTTAGCACTCCACAGCACCACCACGTCGCTATTTTCCAGCACCAGAGGCCAGCTAGTCTGCTGCTGATAGACTTCGCTGCCACCCACGATATACGGCATGATCGCCTGTGCCGCGCCGGTTGAATAATCGCCCAGATGGCCGGTATAACCGCCTGCCAGCGCCATATAGCGTTGTAACAAGGTTGACGCTTTATGCAGCACACCGTTTGAACGCCAACCGTAGGAACCGGCAAAAATCGATGCCGGACCATAAGCCTCACGAATGCGTTTATGCTGATGGTGGATGAGATCCAGCGCCTCATCCCAACTCACACGAACAAATTCATCCTGCCCGCGAACGCCTTGTGGTTTTTCTGGCGATGCGAGGAAACCTTTGCGCACCATCGGAAATTGCACTCGCGTGTTGCTATGAACCTGGTCACGAACCGCGCTCTGCAAGGAATTTTCCATTTCTGTGGCTAACGCACCACGCGAGCTGAAGACTGTTTCACCGTCGGTTTCAACCAGCATGGGCCCCCAGTGGGCGGCAGTAAGAACGGAATAACGTGAGGATGAGATGGCCAAACCGAAGGCTCCTGAAAGGTTAGATGTATTGAGCAGTTAAATATTACTTACAAATTTCCGAGTATTCCCAGGAATAATCTTCATGTTCACACGGCATAATCTCCCGCCACGAAACCCGTGACCAAGAATAAAAAGGTTATTAAGGATTAACAATGAAGAAACGTGTTTATCTTATTGCTGCCGTAGTCAGCGGCGCTCTGGCGGTATCTGGTTGTACAACTAACCCTTACACCGGCGAACGCGAAGCAGGTAAATCTGCTATCGGTGCAGGTCTGGGCTCTCTCGTTGGCGCGGGTATTGGCGCTCTCTCTTCTTCGAAGAAAGATCGCGGTAAAGGTGCGCTGATTGGCGCAGCGGCAGGTGCGGCACTGGGCGGCGGTGTTGGTTATTACATGGATGTGCAGGAAGCGAAACTGCGTGACAAAATGCGCGGCACAGGCGTTAGCGTAACCCGCAGCGGAGATAACATTATCCTCAACATGCCGAACAACGTGACCTTTGACAGCAGCAGCGCCACCCTGAAACCAGCAGGTGCTAACACCCTGACCGGCGTTGCAATGGTGCTGAAAGAGTACCCGAAAACGGCGGTTAACGTGATTGGCTACACCGACAGCACTGGTGGTCACGACCTGAATATGCGTCTGTCCCAGCAGCGTGCTGATTCCGTTGCCAGCGCATTGATCACCCAGGGCGTGGACGCCAGCCGTATTCGTACCCAAGGTCTTGGCCCGGCTAACCCAATCGCCAGCAACAGCACCGCAGAAGGCAAAGCCCAAAACCGTCGCGTAGAAATTACGTTAAGCCCGCTGTAATCACTGTCATGCCAGGTGACGAAGAAATCACCTGGCATTCTTCGGTTTTCCTGCTTCATTTTTCAGGCTAAGGTGATCGCCTTATCAGTGAATGGAGAGAAGAATGAAGCCGTCCGTTATCCTCTACAAAGCCTTACCTGATGATTTACTGCAACGCCTGCAAGAGCATTTCATCGTTCACCAGGTGGCAAATCTCAATCCACAGACCATCGAACAAAACACGGCGATTTTTGCCGAAGCTGAAGGTCTACTGGGTTCAAATGAGAATGTTGATGCCACGTTGCTGGAAAAGATGCCGAAACTGCGTGCCACTTCAACTATCTCTGTCGGCTATGACAATTTCGATGTCGATGCGCTTAATGCCCGGAAAATCCTGCTGATGCATACGCCAACCGTATTAACGGAAACAGTAGCCGATACGCTGATGGCGCTGGTGCTGTGTACCGCGCGTCGGGTTGTGGAAGTCGCGGAGCGCGTAAAAGCGGGCGAATGGACCGCCAATATCGGCCCGGACTGGTACGGCACTGATGTTCACCATAAAACACTGGGGATTGTCGGGATGGGACGGATCGGAATGGCGCTGGCGCAACGTGCGCACTTTGGCTTCAACATGCCAATTCTTTATAACGCTCGTCGCCATCATAAAGAAGCTGAAGAACGCTTTAACGCCCGCTACTGTGATCTGGATACATTGTTACAAGAATCAGATTTCGTTTGCCTGATCCTGCCGCTAACTGAAGAAACTCATCACCTGTTTGGCGCTGAACAATTCGCCAAAATGAAATCTTCCGCCATCTTCATTAATGCAGGGCGTGGGCCGGTAGTTGACGAAAATGCACTGATTGCCGCATTACAGAAAGGGGAAATTCACGCCGCCGGGCTGGATGTCTTCGAACAAGAGCCATTGCCCGTAGATTCACCGTTGCTATCAATGACCAATGTCGTTGCAGTACCGCATATTGGTTCGGCCACTCATGAGACGCGTTATGGCATGGCTGCCTGTGCCGTGGATAATTTGATTAATGCGTTGCTGGGGAAGGTTGAGAAGAACTGTGTGAATCCGCACGTCGCGGGCTAAGCCGCGACTGCGTAGATAAAAGCCCGATAACTTCTCGGGCTTTTACCGTTTATTGGGTTGCAGTTACTGCTGCGGTCCAGGCCTGATTAAACGCCTGATGCTGTGCCGGTAATGGCGCGATCAGTTTGTTATATTCACTTGCCTGCTGGGAAGTCGGGAACTGAATGCCGTTCGATACAAAGCTCACCTGAGTACCTTGCTGAGCAATGTAGTCTCCAACCATCACCAGTTGTTGCGTGAAGGTTTGTGCCGCTGGAATCAGAGGTTGCAAGGCATCGGCCGGAGTAGTCACCACTTTAGTGAATGCCTGATCAAAGACCGGTTTCAGATCGTCAGCTTGTTTTAGCGCAGAGTGCGCGGCATCTGCCTGCAACTTCGCATTTTGCAATTGTTGCGCCAGTACGCCCAGAGAACCGTTCATTTCACGCAGTGGACCACTTTGCGTGACGTAATCCTGCGGTACACGAATCGCGTTAACGCTGTCTACAACCGGACGCAAACCGGAATCCATCGCCTGATTAACCTGTTGGGAATAGCCATACAGGATCGCGTAATCAGAGACAAAAGGACCAAATTGTTTTTTCTGATCGGCAGTCAGGGTTGGTAGACGTTCACCGCTACGCATCACAGTATTCTGCAGGAAGTCGATAAACGCTTTACGCTGATCGCCTTCTTTATCAAAACACCCACTCAGGCTAACTACCATTAATAACGCCGCAAGAGGCGCAAACCAGCGAGAGCAGGACTTTCCTGTCGCCATTTTCTTACTCCTTTCACCCAAAAAAAGCGCACAACGACACACGCGTGTCTGACGCAGACAAGGATAGTCCAGGACAGGCCTACAGGATACCCTTTATGTATAATCTTCCTGGGAAAATGATGGAGAAAATGAAGTAAGGTTAATTTGTTGTTTCATTGTTAAAAATTGATATTGCCATTGTGTTTTTGTTGCCAGGACTTTCCTTCTCGTTGGGAGGCCAGATTTTCGAAATCTTTACAAATCACGGCCAGTACGAGATATATCTGCATATATCAGATCGTTAGGTGACTATAAGTCACGGTGACTGACGGGCTGAATCGAATCACACTCAAAGCATGTCTAACTTCTCCCCGCTATGCCTGTTTTCCCGACTATTCTTAATAAGCTTCGATGAAATTCACGATCCCGCAGTGTGATTTGAGGAGTTTTCAATGGAATATAAAGATCCAATGCATGAGTTGTTGAGTAGCCTGGAACAGATTGTTTTTAAAGATGAAACACAGAAAATTACCCTGACACACAGACCAACACCTTGTACCGAAATTGAGCAATTACGCAAAGGGACAGGGTTAAAAATTGATGATTTCGCCCGGGTTTTGGGCGTATCTGTTGCCATGGTAAAGGAATGGGAATCCAGACGCGTGAAGCCTTCCAGTGCCGAACTAAAACTTATGCGCCTGATTCAAGCCAACCCGGCATTAAGTAAGCAGTTGATGGAATAGGTTTTTATTCCCTTTTTTGATGATGACGGTCCTGCTGACAGGGCCGCTTTCTGAACGATTAATCATAAATTTGAAAAATAAATGTTGCATCACCACCCAATGCGTGGCTTAATGCACTCAACGGTTTGACGTACAGACCATTAAAGCAGTGTAGTAAGGCAAGTCCCTTCAAGAGTTATCGTTGATACCCCTCGTAGTGCACATTTCCTTTAACGCTTCAAAAATCTGTAAAGCACGCCATAACGCCGAAAGGCACAATTAATTATTAAAGGTAATACACTATGTCCGGTAAAATGACTGGTATCGTAAAATGGTTCAACGCTGACAAAGGCTTCGGCTTCATCACTCCTGACGATGGCTCTAAAGATGTGTTCGTACACTTCTCTGCTATCCAGAACGATGGTTACAAATCTCTGGACGAAGGTCAGAAAGTGTCCTTCACCATCGAAAGCGGCGCTAAAGGCCCGGCAGCTGGTAACGTAACCAGCCTGTAATCTCTGCTTAAAAGCACAGAATCTAAGATCCCTGCCAATTGGCGGGGATTTTTTTATTTGTCTTGGACTGACCCCATAAAGTTGGACAGTTCATGTTAAGCGGCTTTCAGGGGCTGGGTTCGGTATTCTACCGGACTCAGGCCTTTTAATTTCAGGCTGATCCGCTCGTTGTTATAATAATGGATATAGTCCTCTATCGCCTTCCTCAGTTCATTCAGTCCGGCATGCCTGTCCACTCGCTTCAGGGCATTCATATTGTGATACCACGTACTGCGGGACATACCCGCTGCACGCAGAAGATCACCGAGCGCATGCTTAAGCCTTAGCTCACTGATTATCCGGGCTTTCTGCCGTTTTTCTCGCTTTGAACTAAGGCCTTCAGCTTTTTTAGATAGGCATTCTCTGCGCGAAGGTAACGGGGTTCCGCCCACAGTTCTTCGGGAGATAACTTTTCCAGTTCTGCATCGGTAATTGGAGGTGTTTTTTGAGGTTTTGTCATGTCCTTGCTCCGACCTGGTTTTATGTTCAGAAGTCCTTCTTCACCGGTGTCTTTGTAAACCTTCACCCAGTGCCGGACCACGGATTCATTTGAGATATTAAACCGTGCGGCGGCCTCGCGCATGGTAAGTTCTTCACTCAGAGCCTTCAGAACAACCGTCAGTCGAAACTCAGGAGAGTAGCGGTCATTTTTCCATGTAATACCATCAATACCGTGGAGTTGCCAGGCTCTTACCCAGCGTCGCACAAATGTTTCTTCAACACCAAAACGTTCAGCGGTACGACGTGCGCCATCGTGTCCGGCAAGATAATGATTAACGACAGCTAATCTGGTTTCGAGAGAATATTTTGGCTTTGCCATAAAAAACTGCACCTTAATCAGTTGGGTGTCCAACTTTTGGGGTGCAGTCCATCTGGCAGGCTTTTTACTAAAGGAGTTATTACTGCAACAACGAAATATCCGCAACGCGCAGGAACAATTCGCGCAGTTTTTCCAGCATGGTCAGACGGTTGATACGCAGATCTTTATCATCAACCATAACCATCACTTTATCGAAGAAGGCGTCAACCGGTTCACGCAGTTCAGCCAGTTCGACCAGCGCATCCTGGTAACGACCTTCAGCGAAGTATGGCTCCAGCTTGTCGCGCAGTACAACCACCTGCATCGCCAGCTTAATTTCTTCCGGCTCTTTCAGGGTAGATGCGTTCACACGATCGCTCAGGACTTCGTCAGATTTCGCCAGAATGTTGGATACGCGCTTATTCGCTGCCGCCAGTGCAGCCGCTGCTTCCAGAGTACGGAAGTGCGATACGGCCTTCATACGGGCATCGAAATCTGCCGGACGAGTTGGGCGGCGCGCCAGAACGGCCTGGATGGTGTCGACGGTATAACCTTCGTCCTGATACCAGGCACGGAAACGGCCAAGCATAAAGTCGATAACGTCATCGACCACATTAGCGTTGGTCAGCTTATCGCCGTACAGACGCACCGCTTCTTCGGTTAGCGTTTGCAGATCGAGGTTCAGGTTCTTCTCGACGATAATACGCAACACGCCGAGTGCCGCACGACGCAGCGCAAACGGGTCTTTATCGCCTTTCGGATGCTGACCAATACCGAAGATACCAGCCAGAGTATCCATCTTGTCAGCGATCGCCAGCGCACAGGCCACCGGGTTAGACGGCAGAGAATCACCAGCAAAGCGCGGCTGATACTGCTCGTTCAGCGCGACAGCCACATCTTCCGCTTCGCCATCGTGGCGCGCGTAGTGCATACCCATCACGCCCTGAGTGTCAGTGAACTCGAAGACCATATTGGTCATCAGGTCACACTTGGACAGCAGCCCCGCACGGGTCGCGTGGTTGACGTCAGCACCAATCTGTTCAGCAATCCAGCCAGCCAGCGCCTGAATGCGGTCAGTCTTGTCGCGCAGCGTACCTAATTGTTGCTGGAACAGCACGGTTTGCAGACGCGGCAGGTTATCTTCCAGACGTTTTTTACGGTCGGTATTAAAGAAGAACTCCGCATCCGCCAGACGCGGGCGAACGACTTTTTCATTACCGGAGATAATTTGCTGCGGATCTTTTGATTCGATGTTGGCAACGAAGATAAAGTTCGGCAGCAATTTGCCGTCGTTCGCATACACCGGGAAGTATTTCTGGTCACCTTTCATGGTGTAAACCAGTGCTTCAGACGGCACCGCGAGGAATTTCTCTTCAAATTTCGCAGTCAGAACGACAGGCCATTCCACCAGCGAAGCCACTTCTTCCAGCAGGCTTTCGCTTAAGTCAGCGTTACCGCCAATCTTACGCGCGGCTTCTTCGGCATCGGCTTTAATCTTCGCCTTACGTTCTTCGTAATCAGCGATGACTTTACCGCGCTCACGCAGAATTTCCGGATATTGATCGGCATTATCGATAGTAATTTCCGGCTCGCCCATAAAGCGGTGGCCGCGAATCACGCGATCGGACTGAATACCCAGAATGGTTGCCGGAATGACTTTATCGCCCAGCAGCAAAGTCACAGTATGAACTGGACGCACGAAGTGTACGTCGCTTGCGCCCCAGCGCATCAGTTTCGGAATCGGCAATTTCGCAAGCGAAGTAGCTACCATGTTCGGTATCAGCGCTTCGGTGCTTTCGCCCTTCACGTGAGCGCGATACAGCAACCATTCACCTTTGTCAGTAGTCAGACGCTCAGCCTGGTCAACGGAGATCCCGCAACCACGCGCCCAACCTTCTGCAGCTTTGCTCGGTTTGCCTTCGGCGTCAAATGCCTGGGCAATTGCCGGGCCACGTTTTTCGATTTCACGATCAGGTTGTGCTTCCGCAAGGTTAGCCACTTTCAGCGCCAGACGACGCGGAGCAGCAAACCATTCAACAGTACCGTGTGCGAGACCGGCGTTATCCAGCTCCGCAGTAAAGTTCGCAGCAAAGGACTCTGCCAGGCTGCGCAGTGCTTTTGGTGGCAGCTCTTCAGTGCCAATTTCCACCAGAAAAGTTTTCTCAGACATGGCCGCCTCTTACTTGTCTTTGTTGCACATCGGGAAGCCGAGGGCTTCACGGGAAGCATAGTATGCTTCTGCCACTGCTTTGGTCAGGGTGCGAATGCGCAGAATGTAACGCTGACGCTCGGTGACAGAGATGGCTTTACGCGCATCCAGCAGGTTGAAGCTGTGGGCGGCTTTCAGAATACGCTCGTAGGCTGGCAACGGCAGCGGATTTTCCAGCGCCAGCAATTGCTGTGCTTCTTTCTCGTACTGCTCGAAGCAGGTGAACAGGAAGTCCACATCCGCGTATTCGAAGTTGTAGGTGGATTGCTCCACTTCGTTCTGATGGAAGACGTCACCGTAGGTGGTTTTACCCAGCGGGCCGTCGCACCAGACCAGGTCATAAACGCTATCTACGCCCTGAATATACATCGCCAGACGTTCCAGACCGTAGGTGATCTCACCGGTAACCGGTTTACACTCCAGACCACCAACCTGCTGGAAGTAAGTGAACTGCGTTACTTCCATGCCGTTCAGCCACACTTCCCAGCCCAGTCCCCAGGCACCCAGCGTCGGGTTTTCCCAGTTGTCTTCCACGAAACGGATATCGTGGATAGTTGGATCCATGCCCAGCTCTTTCAGAGAACCGAGGTACAGCTCCTGGATATTGTCCGGCGATGGCTTAATCACCACCTGGAACTGATAGTAGTGCTGTAAACGGTTGGGGTTTTCGCCGTAACGACCATCGGTCGGGCGACGAGAAGGCTGAACATAAGCAGCCGCCATCGGTTCTGGCCCCAGCGCGCGCAGACAGGTCATTGGGTGAGAGGTTCCCGCGCCGACTTCCATGTCCAATGGTTGAACAATGGTGCAGCCCTGGCGAGCCCAGTAATCCTGTAAGGTCAGGATCAAGCCCTGGAAGGTCCTGGTATCAAACTTTTGCATATTATTTCGTGCTGGATACGTGTGGATTTAAAGGAAGGGATCAGTATACCCGCTGGATGGAAGATATACAGTACGAAACGGGAAAAAGGCTGCGCTTAACGCATGGAAAGATGCAAAAAATGGCCATCCGCGTCAAAAGAACAGACAAACTGTTCTTTCCTGAAGGTATAACCACGCATTTCATAGCTCCCCTGGAACTGTTCAAACGCGATGACGTCGTTTTTTTGCTCGCCAGTGTTATAACGTTTTGCCACCTGCTCCTTGCACAAGATTTCCATATTCAACGAACGCAGCGGTTCAACCTTTACCCGTTGCGCTTTCTGTTCGGGTGGTGGTGCCGAACATCCCACTAACACAATGAGCGTCATTACCGGAAAGAAATAGTTCATCATCGTTAAATTACCGTCTGGTTTGCAGGTGAGTCTTATTATTAATATCGGTATAGTGGCTGGATCTTATAAATTTTCTCAAGCATCTCTAAGATGTAGTGATCAAACTCAGATTATTCCAGTGCATCAGCCGAATGATTTATCGGTCAGACTTTTTTTAACCAGATACAGAGACACAGATGCAGCCCAAAATTTATTGGATTGATAACCTGCGAGGGATAGCTTGTTTAATGGTGGTGATGATTCATACCACTACCTGGTATGTGACCAATACCCATAATGTTAGCCCTGTAACCTGGGATATCGCGAATGTTCTAAATTCGGCCTCTCGTGTCAGCGTGCCGCTATTTTTCATGATTTCCGGCTATCTCTTTTTTGGCGAACGTAGCGCCCAACCGCGTCATTTCTTGCGTATCGGCTTGTGTCTGCTGTTTTATAGCGTCGTCGCACTGCTCTACATTGCGCTGTTTACCTCCATCAATGTGGAGTTATCGCTGAAAAAACTGCTGCAAAAACCGGTGTTTTATCACTTATGGTTTTTCTTCGCGATTGCGGTGATTTATCTGGTTTCGCCACTGGTTCAGGTAAAAAACATCAGCGGTAAAATGTTGCTGGTGCTAATGGTGGTGATTGGCATCATCGCCAACCCAAACACAGTGCCCCAGAAGATCGACGGTTTTGAATGGTTACCAATTAACTTATATATCAATGGCGATACTTTTTACTACATCCTGTATGGCATGCTGGGCCGCGCCATTGGGATGATGAACACACAACATAAATCTCTATCGTGGATGAGTGCCGCACTGTTTATAGCGGGAGTATTTATTATCTCTCGTGGGACATTATATGAATTACAGTGGCGCGGAAACTTTGCCGATACCTGGTATCTTTACTGTGGACCGATGGTTTTTATCTGCGCAATCGCGTTACTGACTCTGGTAAAAAATACTCTGGATACGCACACTATTCGCGGGCTTGGGCTGATATCCCGTCATTCTTTAGGTATATACGGATTCCACGCGTTGATTATCCATGCGCTGCGTACCGGTGGTATTGAGCTTAAAAACTGGCCAATACTGGATATTATTTGGATCTTTTGCGCGACGCTGGCAGCAAGTTTGTTACTTTCTGTGCTGGTGCAACGAATCGACAAAAACAGATTAGTGAGTTAAGTAAAAACCCGGTCAGTGTGACCGGGCTTACGTGGGTTATTCGCTATATTCTTCCTGCACAGTCATCGTTTCTTTTGATGCGTTGATTCCGGCATCACGGATATTCTTCTGCACCGCTACCGTACCAAACAAGCTTAAAAAGAAGGCCAATCCATAAAAACCTTTTTCACTAAGTAATAACGTTGCATTCCACAGACCTACCATCAGTAAAGCGACAGAGATGATAAAGACCACCAGGCAGGTCATATAATAAATAGACGTAGTAGGAATGCCTTCATATTTATCCCGAACGGTCTTTTGATAGGAAGCTGCCGAAAACAGCCCTAACACCAACACGGCAAAATAATACCCTTTTTCATTTAACTGCATCTCTGCATTCCATAGCCCTAACAGATAGGTAACGATACCGCCTGCGAGAGCTATCCATGACACAATACCGAATGCTGGAGAATAGGTTGATATTTTGTTTTCCATCACAGATTTCCTTTCATTCCTGAATCATTAAGAGCTTTATGTCGATCATACCGTGCGGAACAAGCGCATTTGACCAAACAAGCAGACGAAAAAGGCGAGCGGATAGATCACCATCTCATACGCGTTAATGGGCGCATTTAAAACACCGATAAACAAAAGACCGATAGTGATTAACGCAACTAACTGGCAGACACGAATAAAGAATTCATCCAGTTGCCCAAGTTTTTCTGCGCGCAGATAGGCATAGTTGCCAAAAGTCCCCGTCATTAACACGCCAAGAAAATAGCCTTTGCCGCTTAACAATGGGCATGAGATCCATAGTCCTATCAGATAAACCAGCGCCCCGATAACAAATAATAGTTTTGCCACAGTCTTTGAGGTTTTCATAACGATCTCCATATCTACCTGCGATACATTACGAGTAACCAACAAAAGACAAAACTGAAAAACACCATTAACAAATGATTTTCAGAATAAATTCATATAAAAAATTAATAAATTATAAATATACATAGTTGTGAATTATCCCCCGTCACATAAGACAGGGGAAAATATTATGTCATCATCGGCAGAAGTTGCTGATAGAGACGACGGAAAGTTTCTCGTCGTGGCTGATAAGCAGCATAATGTTGTGCATCCGGCTGATGCGACTGTTCCAACGGCAGTTGTGGTAACAGTTCAGCGAGTGATTTATCTGGATTCATCGCAATCTGAGCCAGCCTCGCTGCGCCCAATGCAGGCCCCACATCGCCGCCTGTGCGGTAATCTAGTTGCTGACCACTGATATCCGCCAGCATCTGGCGCCAGTACTCGCTACGTGCGCCACCACCAATCAATGTAATACTTTGCGGTTGAATGCCGCAGGCATGTACGACATCCATACCATCGGCTAACGCATACCCCACGCCTTCCAGTACGGCACGCGCCAGTTCCGCGGGGCCGTGCTGATGGGTCAGACCGAAGAAAACGCCCTTTGCCTGTGGGTTATTGTGCGGCGTACGCTCGCCGGAAAGATAAGGTAAAAACCAGACAGGATCGACACTCTCATTAGCCTGCTGCGCTGCAGTAATTAAAGCGGGAACATCACCCATGCCGGTTAATTTCACCGCCCAGTCCAGACACGATGCCGCACTCAACATTACAGACATTAAATGCCAACGCTCCGGTAAAGCATGACAAAAGCTGTGTACGGCACTTTCCGGCTTGCTTAAGAACCCTTCGCTTACTGCAAAATAAACCCCCGAAGTTCCCAACGACAGCATTGCCTGGTTGGCATCCACCATACCCACACCAATCGCACCTGCCGCATTATCACCGCCGCCCGCGACAACTGGCACCGCCGCCATTCCCCACGCTTTTGCAACCTCGGGTAGCAAAGTGCCAGTAATATCGCTGCCTTCGTATAATGCTGGCATCTGATCACGAGATAGCTGGCAAGCCTCCAGCATGACATCACTCCAATCTCGCTTTGCGACATCCAACCACATGGTGCCAGCCGCATCAGACATATCACTAACAAACTCCCCCGTCATACGCAGACGCAAATAATCTTTCGGTAATAATACTTTGTCGATTTGATGGAATATCTTCGGCTCATGCCGCTGAACCCACAGCAATTTAGGCGCAGTAAATCCGGGCATCATAAGGTTGCCGGTAATCGTCCGCGATTGCGGAACTCGCGATTCCAGCAAAACGCACTCCTCTGCACAGCGCCCGTCGTTCCACAAAATGGCAGGACGTAGCACCCGCTGTTGAGCATCAAGTAAAGTTGCACCGTGCATTTGCCCGGCAATACCCAATGCTTTAACGTCTCGCAGAGAATGCTGCTCACCCAGGGTTCTCATCGCGCGATCAGTCACCTGCCACCACTGTTCCGGATCTTGCTCCGACCAGAGTGGATGCGGACGCGAAACGGTCAGTTTTTCCGTTTGCGAAGCGACCACCTCACCTTGCTCGTTGAGCAAAATAACTTTTACGCCCGATGTGCCAAGATCTATCCCGATATACATAGCGATCGTTCCTTAAAAAAATGCCCGGTATCGCTACCGATAACCGGGCTTGAGACTGCGCAATTAGCCGTTATCTGTCGAACAGATAATGATTTACCAGGTTTTCCAACTGCTCCTGGCGTCCACTCTGATGCACCGGAGCCAGATTATGTTCCTGAGCATATTTTGCTAAATCCACCAGTGACATTTGGCCTTTCAGGATTTGCTGCCCCAGTTCGCTATTCCAACCGGAATAACGTTGCGCTACGCGTTTATCCAATTCGCCGTCTTCAATCATGCGTGCTGCAATTTTCAACGCCAACGCCATCGTATCCATCGCCCCAATATGACCGTAGAACAGATCATACTTATCAGTACTCTGACGACGTACTTTGGCATCAAAGTTCAGACCGCCGGTCGTGAAACCGCCTGCTTTAAGGATTTCATACATTACCAGCGCGTTCTCTTCCACACTGTTCGGGAACTGGTCAGTATCCCAGCCAAGCTGCGCGTCGCCGCGGTTAGCATCGACTGAGCCGAACAGACCAAGCGCAATGGCGGTGGCAATTTCATGGTGGAAAGAGTGACCCGCCAGCGTCGCGTGGTTAGCTTCAATATTCAGTTTAATTTCTTTTTCGAGACCAAACTGTTTCAGGAAGCCATAGACCGTCGCGGCATCGTAGTCATATTGATGTTTAGTCGGCTCTTGCGGTTTCGGTTCGATAAGTAATGTGCCCTGGAAGCCTATTTTATGTTTATGTTCAACAACCATCTGCATAAAGCGACCAAGCTGTTCACGTTCCTGACGCAGGTCAGTATTCAGTAAAGTTTCATAACCTTCACGACCGCCCCACAATACATAGTTTTCACCGCCCAACTTATGCGTCGCTTCCATCGCGGTAACGACCTGAGTTGCCGCCCAGCTAAAGACTTCGGGATCTGGATTCGTCGCCGCGCCCGCGCCATAGCGAGGATGAGTAAAGCAGTTAGCGGTTCCCCACAACAGTTTCACACCGCTCTCTTCTTGTTTGCCAGCCAGCACATCAACCATTTGCGCAAAGTTATTGATGTACTCTTTTAACGACGCGCCTTCCGGAGAAACATCCACGTCATGGAAGCAATAAAATGGCACATGTAATTTGTGGAAGAACTCGAATGCGACATCAGCTTTACGCTTCGCCAGTGCCAATGCCTCGCCAGGTTGCTGCCACGGACGGTTAAACGCGCCTACACCAAACATATCCGCTCCATTCCAGCAGAAGGTATGCCAGTAGCAGGCGGCAAAACGCAAGTGGTCTTCCATACGCTTGCCCAGCACCAGTTCGTCGGGGTTGTAATGACGGAATGCTAACGGGTTAGAGGATTTTGGACCTTCGTAACGAACGCGATCGAGCTGGTCAAAATAGGCTTGCATAATGAACTCCATAATCAGGTAATGCCGCGTGTGATGGTTGATGTCGTAATATTGGGCACTCCCTTTCAGTTGCTCAATTATGTTATTTCACACTGCTATTGAGATAATTCACAAGTGTGCGCTAGCTCGCAAAATAATATGGAATTATGAAACTGGGTAATTCCTCGAAGAGAAAAATGCAACAAGTACAATTAAGCAACAAAAGTAAGATCTCTGTCATAAATCAAGAAATAAACCAAAAATCGTAATCGAAAGATAAAAATCTGTAATTGTTTTCCCCTGTTTAGTTGCTAAAAATTGATTACGTTTATCGCGGTGATTGTTACTTATTAAAGCTGTCCTCTAACAAAAGAAGGCCTCTACACCATGAAAATAAAGAATATTTTACTCACCCTTTGCACCTCACTCCTGCTTACAAACGTCGCGGCGCACGCCAAAGAAGTCAAAATAGGAATGGCAATTGATGATCTCCGTCTTGAGCGCTGGCAAAAAGATCGTGATATCTTTGTGAAAAAAGCGGAATCTCTCGGTGCGAAAGTATTCGTGCAATCTGCAAATGGCAATGAAGAAACCCAAATGTCGCAGATTGAAAACATGATTAACCGGGGCGTCGATGTTCTCGTCATTATTCCATATAACGGTCAAGTATTAAGTAACGTTGTAAAAGAAGCCAAACAAGAAGGTATTAAAGTATTAGCTTACGATCGCATGATTAACGACGCGGATATCGATTTTTATATTTCTTTCGATAACGAAAAAGTCGGTGAACTGCAAGCAAAAGCCCTGGTCGATATCGTCCCGCAAGGCAATTATTTCCTGATGGGCGGCTCCCCGGTCGATAACAACGCCAAACTGTTCCGCGCCGGGCAAATGAAAGTATTAAAACCTTATGTTGATTCAGGAAAAATTAAAGTCGTTGGCGACCAATGGGTTGATGGCTGGTTACCAGAAAATGCGCTAAAAATTATGGAAAACGCGCTGACAGCTAACAATAACAAAATTGATGCAGTTGTCGCTTCAAACGATGCTACCGCCGGTGGGGCAATTCAGGCATTAAGCGCGCAAGGTTTATCAGGGAAAGTGGCTATTTCCGGCCAGGATGCGGATCTCGCGGGAGTTAAACGTATTGCCGCGGGAACGCAAACCATGACGGTGTATAAACCTATTACTTTGTTGGCAAATACCGCGGCAGAAATTGCCGTTGAGTTGGGCAATGGTCAGGAACCGAAAGCAGATACTACGTTAAATAATGGCTTGAAAGATGTTCCATCCCGCCTGCTGACACCTATCGATGTGAATAAAAACAACATCAAGGATACGGTAATTAAAGACGGATTCCACAAAGAGAGCGAGCTTTAAGCGTTACCTCCCCGGCGCTGGCCGGGGGTGTGATTTCTCTCCATGCCGCGTGAATTGATTGGCTTAGGTGGAGTCGTTATGTCTTATCTACTTGAAATGAAGAACATTACCAAAACCTTTGGCACGGTGAAGGCAATTGATAACGTCAGTTTGCGGTTGAGCGTTGGCGAAATCGTCTCACTCTGTGGTGAGAACGGTTCGGGTAAATCAACATTAATGAAAGTGCTGTGCGGAATTTATCCTTCTGGTAGTTATGAAGGTGAAATTATTTTTGCAGGTGAAGTAATCCAGGCGAGCCATATTCGCGATACCGAACAAAAAGGTATCGCCATCATTCACCAGGAATTAGCGCTGGTGAAAGAATTGACCGTGCTGGAAAATATCTTTCTGGGCAATGAAATAACCCATAATGGTATTATGGATTATGACCTGATGACGCTACGCTGCCAGAAGCTATTAGCACAAGTCAGTTTATCCATTTCACCAGATACCCGCGTTGGCGACTTAGGGCTTGGGCAACAACAACTGGTTGAAATTGCCAAGGCGCTAAATAAACAGGTACGTTTGTTAATTCTCGATGAACCGACAGCCTCATTAACCGAGCTGGAAACTACGGTTTTACTGGATATTATTCGCGATCTGCAACAACACGGCATAGCCTGCATCTATATCTCGCACAAACTCAACGAAGTCAAAGCAATTTCCGACACGATTTGCGTTATTCGCGATGGTCAGCATATAGGAACCCGCGATGCAACCGGAATGAGCGAAGACGATATTATCACTATGATGGTAGGGCGAGAATTAACAGCACTTTACCCTAACGAACCACATACCACTGGTGATGAAATATTACGCATTGAGCACTTGACGGCATGGCATCCGGTTAATCGTCATATTAAACGGGTTAACGATGTTTCTTTTTCTCTGAAACGCGGTGAAATACTGGGTATTGCAGGGTTAGTCGGCGCCGGGCGCACCGAGACCATCCAATGTCTGTTTGGCGTCTGGCCCGGACAGTGGGAAGGGAAAATATTTATCGATGGTGAACAGGTAGATATTCGTAATTGCCAACAAGCCATCGCTCAGGGTATTGCGATGGTGCCGGAAGACAGAAAGCGCGATGGCATCGTTCCGGTAATGGCAGTTGGCAAAAATATTACCCTCGCCGCACTCAACAAATTTACCAGTGGTATTAGCCAACTTGATGATGCTGCAGAACAAAAATGCATTCTGGAATCAATCCAGCAACTCAAAGTGAAAACGTCGTCACCGGAACTTGCTATTGGACGTTTGAGCGGCGGCAATCAACAAAAAGCGATCCTCGCACGCTGTCTGTTGCTCAACCCGCGTATTCTCATTCTTGATGAACCCACCAGGGGTATCGATATTGGCGCGAAATACGAGATCTACAAATTAATTAACCAACTCGTCCAGCAAGGCATCGCCGTTATTGCCATCTCTTCTGAATTACCTGAAGTGCTTGGTCTTAGCGATCGTGTACTGGTGATGCATGAAGGAAAACTAAAAGCCAACCTGATAAATCATAACCTGACTCAGGAGCAGGTGATGGAAGCCGCATTGAGGAGCGAACATCATGTCGAAAAGCAATCCGTCTGAAGTGAAATTAGCCGTACCGACATCCGGTGGCTTCTCTGTGCTGAAATCACTGAATTTACAAGTCTTCGTGATGATTGCTGCAATCATCGCCATCATGCTGTTCTTTACCTGGACTACTGACGGTGCCTATTTAAGCGCCCGTAACGTATCCAACTTGCTCCGTCAGACCGCGATTACTGGCATCCTCGCAGTAGGGATGGTGTTCGTCATTATTTCCGCTGAAATCGACCTCTCGGTCGGTTCCATGATGGGGTTGCTAGGTGGCGTCGCCGCTATCTGTGACGTCTGGTTAGGCTGGCCGCTGCCACTCACCATCATTGTTACGTTAGTACTGGGGCTGCTTCTCGGTGCCTGGAATGGTTGGTGGGTAGCTTATCGCAAAGTACCTTCTTTTATTGTCACCCTGGCGGGCATGTTGGCATTTCGCGGCATCCTTATTGGCATCACCAATGGTACGACCGTTTCACCCACCAGCGCCGCGATGTCACAAATTGGGCAAAGCTATCTACCAGCCAGCACCGGTTTCATCATCGGCGCGCTTGGCTTAATGGCTTTTGTCGGCTGGCAGTGGCGCGGAAGAATGCGCCGTCAGGCTTTGGGTTTGCAGTCCCCGGCATCTACAGCAGTAGTCGGTCGCCAGGCATTAACCGCCATTATCGTTTTAGGTGCAATCTGGCTGCTGAATGATTACCGTGGCGTTCCCACACCTGTTCTGCTGCTGACGTTGCTGTTGCTCGGAGGAATGTTTATGGCAACACGAACAGCTTTTGGGAGACGCATTTACGCTATCGGTGGCAATCTGGAAGCCGCGCGACTCTCTGGAATTAACGTTGAACGCACCAAACTTGCCGTATTTGCTATCAACGGTTTGATGGTGGCCATCGCCGGGTTAATTCTTAGTTCGCGGCTTGGCGCTGGTTCACCTTCTGCGGGTAATATCGCTGAGCTGGACGCGATTGCAGCCTGCGTGATTGGCGGTACTAGTCTGGCAGGTGGTGTGGGGAGTGTTGCCGGAGCAGTAATGGGGGCATTCATCATGGCTTCACTGGATAACGGTATGAGTATGATGGATGTACCAACCTTCTGGCAGTATATCGTCAAAGGTGCGATTCTGTTGCTGGCAGTATGGATGGACTCCGCAACCAAACGCCGTTCCTGATTTTGATAAAAATTTTCTCAAAGCCGGTAACTTATTGCCGGTTTTGAGTTTTTTGCATGATTCAGCAGGAAAAGAACCATGTTTACTAAACGTCACCGCATCACATTACTGTTCAATGCTAATAAAGCCTATGATCGTCAGGTAGTAGAAGGCGTAGGGGAATATTTACAGGCGTCACAATCGGAATGGGATATTTTCATTGAAGAAGATTTCCGCGCCCGCATTGACAAAATCAAGGACTGGTTAGGAGATGGCGTCATAGCCGACTTCGATGATACACAAATCGAGCAGGCGCTGGCTGATGTCGACGTCCCTATTGTCGGAGTTGGTGGTTCGTATCACCTGGCAGAAAGTTACCCGCCCGTACATTACATTGCCACCGATAACTATGCGCTGGTTGAAAGCGCATTTTTGCATTTAAAAGAGAAAGGCGTTAACCGCTTTGCTTTTTACGGTTTGCCGGAATCTAGCGGCAAACGTTGGGCAGCCGAACGCGAATATGCGTTTCGCCAACTTGTTGCTGAGGAAAAGTACCGCGGAGTCGTTTATCAGGGGCTGGAAACCGCGCCAGAGAACTGGCAGCACGCGCAAAACCGACTGGCCGACTGGCTACAAACGCTACCACCGCAAACAGGGATTATTGCCGTCACTGACGCCAGAGCGCGGCATATTCTGCAAGTATGCGAGCATTTGCATATTCCCGTACCGGAAAAATTATGCGTGATTGGCATCGATAACGAAGAACTGACCCGTTATCTTTCGCGTGTCGCCCTCTCTTCTGTCGCCCAGGGCGCGCGGCAAATGGGCTATCAGGCGGCAAAACTTCTGCATCGGTTATTAGATAAAGAAAAGATGCCGTTGCAGCGGATTCTGGTTCCGCCTGTACGCGTTATTGAACGGCGCTCTACGGATTACCGTTCGCTGACCGACCCCGCTGTTATTCAGGCCATGCATTACATCCGCAATCACGCCTGCAAAGGCATAACAGTGGATCAGGTACTCGATGCAGTTGGCATATCGCGCTCCAATCTTGAGAAGCGTTTTAAAGAAGAGGTGGGTGAAACCATTCACGCCATGATTCATGCCGAGAAGCTGGAGAAAGCGCGCAGCCTGCTGATTTCTACTACCTTGTCGATCAACGAGATATCGCAAATGTGCGGTTATCCATCGCTGCAATATTTCTACTCTGTATTTAAAAAAGCGTATGACACGACGCCTAAAGAGTATCGCGATGTAAATAGCGAGGTAATGCTGTAGCGAGAGTGAAAAAGCGGTCAGGCATCATGAGAAGCGTTAACGTCGCATCAGGCAATGTTGCACAGCCACCTGACGCAGAGCAAAAGCCTTATCCGACCAACAAGTCGGATAAGGCTGAAAGGAATGCAATTACATATGTGCGGCGATTAACCGCTGGTTATCCTGGTACATCGCGAACAGGTAGTTGTTATAACTCTGCCCTTTCGTTGAATAACCTTTCAGCTTATGAATCATCGCTGTAGCGGTAACTTCCTGATCCGCTTTACGCAATTGCGCGCGCGATTTACGGAACGAAGCGTAAGCCGGGTGCGTATTCAGGTTAGTGACATAGGCGCTCACCGATTCTTTGACAGAACTAAATTGTGAGTATCCCTTCACTTTACCCGGTGCATTGGTGCAACGCCCTTTCATGCATTTCATGCCGAACAGGTTGTTGTTGCTACGCGCCAGTTTTGACGTACCCCAACCGCTTTCTGCCGCAGCCATCGTCGCCACCATGCTGGTAGGAATAATATCTACACGTTCAAGCAGCGTATTCCACGGGATTTTTCGCGTATTACCAGACCACTTCACCTTGTAGCGTTTGGCGATATCTTGCAAACGCGCACGCTCTGCAGGTGACCATTGTCCCTGGTATTGTTTTGAAATCAGCCAGTTACGTTCCGCCGTAATGGCAGCATTTTGGCTGGTAATATAGGGCATCACGGTCCGGAGAAACGCTTTTTTTCTTGGTGTTCCGGAAGGGTATTTTCGCAAATCAGGAAGTGAACTGCTCTTTGCACTATTGCGAGAATACTCTTGTTTACTGCTTACCTGTTTATTACTAGCTTTAGTTAAATGGGACTTCTGACTCGCTGTTGTTGTATGCGTCTTCGCTAACACCTCACTCGAAAACACCAGAGTGAGTAACATAAGAATCATCGCCCCATATCGTCGTATGGGAGTCAAAATCATCAGGTCTCCTGATCGGATTTAATCATTCAAACACCTTATACTCGTCATAGTTCAAGTTGCATGTACTGCGCAAACGCTGTTCAAAACACCCTCGGTGTTTTGTCCTGCAACTCGAATTATTTAGAGCAATATTTTTCCCAAATTTGAGAGTTGAATCTCAAATCATATCAAAAATAGCGGCCAAGAGCACCCCAAGGAATAGTCCAAATCTGAAACTATGTCACGCGGTAATGGTTCAGATTGGTGCTAAATCGCAGAAAATGTGGGGGTTATCGCAAAAAATAAGCTTAAATCTCAGGTGAAATACTCCCCCTTTCGTCTCATCCTGGCGCAATCCTCATCAGGGAGGAGTTTTACCAGTATTATCACTGGCAAACTGGTGAAATTCGCAGCAACAAGGACTCATCCGTTATGAAACTTGCCGTCTGTTTTCTGACACTCATTCCCGGCTTTGCCGTTGCCGCTGGCTGGACTTCTCAGGGATTTCCCACCTTTACTGAAGAGAGCACAGGAACATTTGTCAGCCACGCACCGCTGACCAAAGGTACGCGTTCGTTGACGCTGAATTTTAATCAACAATGCTGGCAGCCTGCGAATGCAATAAAACTCAATCAGATGCTTTCTCTGCAACCTTGTAACAACACACCGCCACAATGGCGATTGTTCAGAGATGGTGAATATAAGCTGCAAATAGACACCCGCTCCGGCACGCCAACATTGATGATTTCGATCCAAAACACTGCCGAACCAATAGCAAACCAGATCCATGAATGCCCAAAATGGGATGGACAGCCATTGACGCTTAATGTCAGCGCTACCTTCCCGGAAGGTACGGTAATCCGTGATTATTACAGCCAACAAATCGCGACGGTGAAGAACGGTCAAATAACGTTACAACCTGCCGCCACCAGTAATGGCTTGCTGCTGCTGGAACGGGCAGAAACCGACACGTCCGCCCCCTTCAACTGGCATAACGCCACGGTTTACTTTGTGCTGACAGACCGTTTCGAAAACGGTGATCCCAGCAACGACCAGAGCTATGGTCGTCATAAAGATGGCATGGAGGAAATTGGTACTTTTCACGGCGGAGATTTACGTGGCCTGACCAACAGACTGGATTATCTCCAGCAACTGGGCGTCAATGCCCTGTGGATCAGCGCCCCCTTTGAGCAAATTCATGGCTGGGTTGGCGGCGGTACAAAAGGCGATTTCCCACATTATGCCTACCACGGTTACTACACCCAGGACTGGACGAATCTTGATGCCAATATGGGCAACGAAGCCGATCTGCAAGCATTGGTTGATGGCGCGCACCAGCGAGGTATCCGTATTCTCTTTGATGTGGTGATGAACCATACCGGCTATGCCACGCTGGCGGATATGCAGGAGTATCAGTTTGGCGCATTGTATCTTTCCGGCGACGAGTTACAAAAAACGCTGGGCAACCGCTGGAGCGACTGGAAACCCGCAGCCGGGCAAACCTGGCATAGCTTCAACGATTACATTAATTTCAGCGACAAAGCCGGCTGGGATAAATGGTGGGGAAAAAACTGGATCAGAACGGATATCGGTGATTACGACAATCCAGGATTCGACGATCTCACCATGTCGTTGGCCTTTTTGCCGGATATCAAAACAGAATCAACCACTGCTTCTGGTCTGCCGGTGTTCTATAAAAACAAACCGGATACTCACGCAAAATCTGTCGACGGCTTTACCCCTCGCGATTATTTAACCCACTGGTTAAGCCAATGGGTTCACGACTACGGTATTGATGGTTTTCGGGTCGATACCGCCAAACATGTTGAGTTGCCAGCCTGGCAGCAACTGAAAACCCAGGCCAGCGCCGCCCTGAAAGAGTGGAAGAGCGCTAACCCTGGAAAAGCGTTAGATGACAATCCTTTCTGGATGACTGGCGAAGCCTGGGGTCACGGCGTGATGCAAAGTGACTACTATCGCCACGGCTTCGACGCGATGATCAATTTCGATTATCAGGAGCAGGCAGCGAAAGCGGTCGGTTGCCTGGCGCAGATGGATACGACCTGGCAGCAAATGGCAGAGAAACTACAGGATTTCAACGTGCTGAGCTACCTCTCCTCACACGATACCCGCTTGTTCCGCGAAGGGGGCGATAAAGCCGCAGAGTTATTGTTACTGGCGCCAGGTGCGGTACAAATCTTTTATGGCGATGAGTCCTCGCGTCCATTCGGTGCCACTGGTTCTGATCCGCTGCAAGGCACACGTTCGGATATGAACTGGCAGGATGTTAGCGGTAAATCTGCCGCCAGCGTTGCGCACTGGCAACGCATCGGCCAGTTCCGCGCACGGCATCCAGCCATTGGTGCGGGTAAACACACCGCATTGTCACTGAAACAAGGTTATGGATTCGTCCGTGAATACGGCGACGATAAAGTGATGGTCGTCTGGGCGGGGCAACCGTAACTTTTCCGGCTTCCCGCTTGCAGTATGCCGGGAAGCCACCTTTTAGTATAAAATGCCAGCATAAATAAAAAACTCAGCATAACACGCCAACCTCTTGCAGAAGCCCGATTTGCACCCTGGCAAATGTAGCGTTATTGTTACTTTCCTTGCTTCAGAGTTCGAATGATATCCCGCTATGACATTCTCCCTTTTTGGTGACAAATTTACCCGCCACTCCGGCATTACACTGCTGATGGAAGATCTAAACGACGGTTTACGCACACCCGGCGCAATTATGCTCGGCGGCGGAAACCCGGCGCAGATCCCGGAAATGCAGGACTACTTCCAGACACTGCTGTCCGACATGCTGGAAAGCGGTAAAGCAACGGATGCGCTATGCAATTACGACGGCCCACAAGGAAAGACGGAGCTACTGTCGCTACTTGCCGGGATGCTACGTGAGAAACTAAGTTGGGATATCGAACCACAGAATATTGCACTAACAAATGGCAGCCAGAGCGCGTTTTTCTACTTATTTAATCTGTTTGCCGGACGCCGTGCCGATGGACGGATCAAAAAAGTGCTGTTCCCGCTGGCTCCGGAATACATTGGCTACGCGGACGCCGGACTGGAAGAAGATCTGTTCGTTTCTGCGCGCCCAAATATTGAACTGCTGCCAGAAGGTCAGTTTAAATATCACGTCGATTTTGAGCATCTGCACATTGGCGAAGAAACGGGGATGATTTGCGTCTCCCGACCGACGAACCCAACAGGTAATGTAATAACCGATGAAGAGTTGCTGAAACTAGATGCGCTGGCAAATCAGCACGGCATTCCGCTGGTGATTGATAACGCTTATGGCGTCCCGTTCCCTGGCATCATCTTCAGCGAAGCGCGCCCGCTGTGGAATCCGAATATCGTGCTGTGCATGAGCCTTTCCAAGCTGGGTCTGCCGGGTTCGCGCTGCGGCATTATCATCGCCAATGAAAAAATCATTACCGCCATCACCAATATGAACGGCATTATCAGCCTCGCACCTGGCGGTATTGGCCCGGCAATGATGTGTGAAATGATTAAGCGTAACGACCTGCTGCGCCTGTCAGAAACGGTGATTAAACCGTTTTACTACCAGCGTGTTCAGGAAACTATCGCCATCATTCGCCGCTATTTACCGGAAGATCGCTGCCTGATTCATAAACCTGAAGGGGCAATCTTCCTCTGGCTATGGTTTAAGGATTTGCCGATTACCACCGAGCAGCTTTATCAGCGCCTGAAAGCGCGCGGTGTACTGATGGTGCCGGGGCATAATTTCTTCCCCGGGCTGGATAAACCGTGGCCACACACGCATCAATGTATGCGCATGAATTACGTGCCGGAACCGGAAAAAATTGAGGCGGGTGTGAAGATTCTGGCGGAAGAGATTGAACGCGCCTGGGTTGAAAGCCATTAATGAGACTGATGGCAAACGCAAAATAGCCTGATTCGCTATGCTTATCAGGCCCACACGAATTATACAACATATTGAATTTGTGTGATTTTGTAGGCCGAATAAGGTGTTCAGGCTGTATCCGGCATAAACAAAGCGCGCTTTGCCAACCCTCTGATTAATACGTTATTCCGGCGTTGAGAAGCGCCGGAATAACGTCTCAAACAGGTTGCTGCTGTAGTCGTTGACGCTGGATTTTCTCGACATCCATACATTGCAACGCCTGTGTCGGGCAGGCTTCAACACAAGCCGGTCCCGTCGCCCGATGCCAGCAGAGATCGCACTTAATCGCCCTCGCCTTTGCGCGCGATGAAACGACTTCCATCGCACCAAACGGACATGCCAGCATACAGCTTTTACAGCCAATACAACGTGATTGTTCCACGAAGATATGTCCATGTTCGCGGCGAATCGCGTCCACAGGGCAGACATTCGCGCACGGCGCATCTTCACACTGATGACAGGCTACTGCCGTGGTACAGGTATGGTCTTTGATGACACGAATACGCGAAATAAACTCGCCTGGTGACAACGCAGCGCAATCCTGATTCTCCTGATGCGACACTGCGCAGGCCACTTCACAGGTACGGCAACCGATACATTTCGTCGCATCCGCAATAATAAACCGGTTCATGATCACTCCTTTGCACTAAAACCGCAGCGTGCCAGAAAGCGCGCCATTATTGCTTTGATCCAACAAAGGGATTGTTACAGTTTTGTCACTTATCCCGGATATTATGTGATCACGCCCTGCTCCCGGACGGTAAATCCCAGCTCATTGGAGATAGCCTGGGCAGTTTCACGCAGTGGTTTCAGGAGATTCTTCTCCCCCACCTGTTTCAGACGCGACGTAGAAAGAGAGATAGATACGGCATACGGCACCCGTCCGTGAATATCAAATACTGGTGCAGCAACACAGGAAACACCGAGTTCATTCTCTTCTCTGTCCATCGCCACTCCACTTTCACGAATCTGCGCCAGTTCGTCAAACATCGCGGGCAAATCGGTAATGGTATTGCGGGTTAGCGGCTGGATCTCATTCAGATGGCTTTCCCAATACGATTTCACGTAATCCTGGTGACCAAATGCCATATAGATCTTACCCATCGCAGAGCAGTAGAGCGGCATATGCTGACCGATATAGGCGCGGGTTCGCAGCATACCGGTGGTAGGTTCGAGTTTATAAATCAAGATCGCGTGATCATCTTCGCGGCTGGAGAAGTTAATCGTTTCACCGGTGGCGATGTTCAGCGTCTCAAGATGCGGCGCAGCAATATGAATGATATTTAGCGATGACAGCGCCTTTTGCCCGACAGCAATAAATTTGGTCGTCAGGCGATAGCTGCCTGCTGCGGGCGCGGTGGTCACATAGCCACAGGACTGTAACCCCTGCAATAAGCGATGGACGGTGCTTTTATTCAGTCCAGCCAGTTCCGAGAGATGCGCCAGCGGACAACCGTTTGGGTAGTTGCTCAGGATCTCAATCAACATCAACCCCCGAAACAAGCTCTGACTTCCGGCAGGCCGCTCTTTATCCTGCGCTATCTCGTGCTCTTTTTTTCCCATCGCTTACCTCCCCTTTTTGGCGCGCCCTGATGGTAGCGCAAAGTGTGTCGCAGTTCACGATCTCAACAGATAAATTATAACTTTTTGATTTTTATGATTTTTGAAAATCATCAATCAGATTGCTTTGTTAAAAAGTGATCGATATATTTGAAATCAAATTTCGCATAGTGGAATTTTAAGCTAAAAAAGCGTTCAAAAAAACAAGGAAACCAGGGATGAAAGTGACATTTGAGCAGTTAAAAGCAGCCTTTAACCGGGTATTAGTTTCACGCGGCGTTGACAGCGAAACCGCCGATGCCTGTGCAGAAATGTTTGCCCGCACCACCGAATCCGGCGTTTATTCTCACGGCGTTAACCGTTTCCCGCGTTTTATCCAACAACTGGATAATGGCGATATCATCCCTGACGCCGGGGCCAAACGTATCACCAGCCTTGGGGCAATTGAGCAGTGGGATGCCCAGCGCTCAATCGGTAACCTGACGGCGAAAAAGATGATGGATCGCGCCATTGAACTGGCTGCACATCATGGGATTGGTCTGGTAGCGTTACGCAATGCCAACCACTGGATGCGCGGAGGCAGCTACGGCTGGCAGGCAGCGGAAAAAGGCTATATCGGCATCTGCTGGACCAACTCTATCGCGGTGATGCCACCGTGGGGTGCGAAAGAGTGTCGTATTGGCACCAACCCATTAATCGTCGCCATTCCTTCCACGCCGATCACCATGGTCGATATGTCGATGTCGATGTTCTCCTACGGCATGTTAGAGGTTAACCGTCTGGCGGGTCGTCAGTTACCGGTTGATGGTGGCTTTGACGATGAAGGCAATCTGACTAAAGAACCTGGCATAATCGAGAAAAATCGCCGCATTTTACCGATGGGTTACTGGAAAGGGTCCGGTATGTCGATTGTGCTGGATATGATCGCCACTCTGCTTTCCGACGGTGCCTCCGTTGCCGAAGTAACCGAAGATAACAGCGACGAATACGGCATCTCACAAATCTTCATCGCCATCGAAGTGGACAAACTGATCGACGGCACCACCCGCGACGCCAAATTGCAACGCATCATGGATTACGTTACCACCGCCGAGCGTGCTGACGAAAACCAGGCAATTCGTTTACCAGGCCACGAATTTACCACCCTGCTGGCAGAAAACCGCCGTAACGGCATCACGGTTGATGACAGCGTGTGGGCAAAAATCCAGGCGTTATAAGGAGACAGACCATGATATTTGGACATATCACGCAGCCTAATCCGTGCCTTTTACCCGCTGCCATCGAAAAGGCACTCGGTTTTCTGCGCACCACCAATTTCAATGCTCTGGAACCAGGCGTTGTTGAAATCGACGGTAAAAATATTTATGCGCAGATTATCGATTTAACCACTCGCGAAGCAGTAGAAAACCGCCCTGAAGTTCATCGTCGCTATTTGGACATTCAGTTCCTGGCGCGGGGCGAAGAGAAAATAGGTGTAGCCATTGATACCGGAAATAATAAAGTCAGCGAATATCTATTAGAACAGCGCGATATTATTTTTTATCACGACAGTGAGCATGAGTCATTTATCGAAATGATACCGGGTAGTTACGCTATTTTCTTCCCGCAGGATGTTCACCGCCCGGCATGTAATAAAAATGCCCCAGCGGCAATACGGAAAATCGTGGTTAAAGTAGCCCTCTCTGCTTTATAAAAAAGTTATTACTGGAGCACAAAATGAAAGCGAATAATGCCGGTTATATTATCGGCGCGTATCCCTGTGCACCTTCTTTTCACCAAAGAAGTGAAGAGGAAGAGAAGGAATTCTGGCGACAATTATCAGAGACCCCTGATATTCGCGGTCTGGAACAACCCTGCCTGGAAAATTTCCATCCTCTTGGCGATCAATGGTTACTCCGTCATACGCCAGAGAGTTGGCAATTTGTCGTCACCGCAGTAATGGAAACCATGCGTCGCCGCAGCGAAAACAACGGTTTTGGTCTCGCCTCCAGCGACGAAGAACAACGCAAGGCGTGCGTGGCGTACTACCGCCACCTGTTCAATAAAATCAACTCATTACCGGCTAATAAAGTGCTCGCACTTGAGATCCAGGCTGCACCATTAGCAACCAATCCCAATGTTATGCAAGCGACAGACGCTTTTGCCCGCTCGTTGAAAGAAATCGCCAACTGGGACTGGCCGTGCAAACTGGTGCTGGAACACTGCGACGCCATGACCTCCCCCGCTCCGCGTAAAGGTTTTTTGCCGTTAGAAAATGTTCTGGATGTCATTGCTGATTATGACATCAGCGTCTGTATCAACTGGGCACGTTCGGCCATTGAAGGACGCAATACCACATTACCGCTTACCCATGCCCTGATGGCAAAACAGGCCGGGAAACTCGGTGCGCTGATGTTCTCAGGAACCACACTCAACGGAGAATATGGTGAATGGCAAGACTTACACGCGCCATTCGCTCCTTTCTGCCCGCAAAGCCTGATGACCACAAAACATGTTAGCGAGTTATTTAATGTGGCAGAACCATCAACATTGCAATTTTCTGGCATCAAGTTATTAGAAATCCATGCTACTGCTGATGTTCATCACCGTATCGAAATATTACGTAACGGCATTCACTCTATGAATGAATGTCGTTAAATCGTTTCACTCATATATCGCATTAAATCTCTAATTAGTCGTTTCCAATAATTATTACGAATACCTACAACATTAATTAATGAAAACATATGACATAACAAGAAGGACTCGTTATGAAACGGATACTCGAAGGCATTCTTGCGGTCATCATCGCAATACTGTCTTGTATTATTTTTATTAATATAATTCTTCGATATGGATTTCACACAAGCATATTATCGATTGATGAATTATCCCGACTTTTATTTGTCTGGTTAACATTTATTGGCGCTATCGTGGCGTTTATGGACAACAGCCATGTACAGGTTACTTTCTTAGTCGAAAAACTCTCACCCACTAATCAACAACGTGTTTCGCTGCTAACCCATACGCTTATTTTATTGCTTTGCCTGGGCCTGGCCTGGGGGGCAATAGAAAAAACAACGCAAGACTGGAGTAACTTATCGCCCATTCTCGGCGTACCTGTTGGCTTAATGTATGCCGCCGCAATCCCCACTAGCCTGATTATCGCATTGCTGGAATTGCGCCATTTATACCGGCAGTTAACAAGTGCCCCCAGCCGAAACCAACAAGGAGCCTGACGATGACAATCCTTATATTTATTGTCAGTTTGTTAGGGGCTATCGCCATTGGTATTCCCATCGCCTGGGCATTATTACTGTGTGGCATTTCATTGATGTTCTGGATGGATATCTTTGATGTGCAAATTCTGGCGCAAACACTGGTCAATGGTGCAGACAGCTTCTCCCTGTTAGCCATCCCCTTCTTTGTACTGGCGGGTGAGATCATGAACGCGGGCGGCCTGTCGCAACGTATTGTCGACTTGCCGATGAAACTGGTAGGCCACAGACCGGGAGGTCTGGGTTACGTCGGCGTTCTTGCTGCGATGATCATGGCAAGCCTTTCTGGTTCTGCGGTTGCCGATACCGCTGCCGTCGCGGCACTGTTGGTGCCGATGATGCGTCAGGCCAACTATCCGGTAAACCGCGCCGCCGGGCTTATCGGATCGGGCGGTATTATCGCGGCCATTATTCCGCCATCTATTCCACTCATTATCTTCGGTGTCTCCAGTGGGTTATCCATCAGCAAACTGTTTATGGCTGGCATTGCGCCGGGCATCATGATGGGCATCACGCTGATGATTACCTGGTGGTGGCAGGCAAAACGGCTAAACCTGCCTTGCCAGCCGAAAGCCTCGCTGCGGGAAGTCTGGCAATCTTTAGTTTCCGGTATTTGGGCACTCTTTTTGCCAATAATTATTATTGGCGGTTTCCGTTTGGGATTATTCACACCAACAGAAGCTGGCGCGGTTGCGGCATTCTACGCCTTGTTTGTCTCGGTGGTGGTCTATCGCGAAATGACGTTCGCCACGCTTTACCATATTTTGGTTAACGCGGCGAAAACCACTTCCGTGGTGATGTTCCTGGTGGCTTCCGCTGCGGTATCCGCATGGCTAATCACCATTGCTGAACTGCCGATGATGGTATCGGAGTTATTACAACCGTTGGTTGACTCGCCTCGCTTATTATTCATCGTAATTATGCTCGCCATTATGGTGATCAGTACAGTCATGGATTTAACTCCTACCGTATTAATTCTTACGCCGGTATTAATGCCATTAGTAAAAGAAGCGGGAATAGATCCTGTCTATTTTGGCATTATGTTTATTATTAACTGCTCAATTTCGCTAATTACGCCCCCGGTTGGTAACGTACTTAACGTCATATGCGGTGTTGCGAAGCTTAAATTTGACGATGCTGTAAAAGGCGTTGCGCCTTACGTCATGGTTTTATTCATGTTGTTAGCATTATTTATTTTTATCCCAGAATTAATTACCGCCCCACTAAAATGGATGAGCTAAAAGGAAAATATTATGAAATTACGTTCTGTAACCTACGCTTTATTAATTGCCGGAGTGGCTACATTCAGTACATCTTCTCTGGCGGCACAATCATTACGTTTCGGTTATGAAACATCACAAACCGATTCGCAACATATTGCGGCAAAAAAATTCAATGAATTATTGCAAGAGAAAACCAAAGGTGAGCTGAAATTAAAACTGTTCCCGGACAGTACCCTCGGCAATGCACAGGCGATGATCAGTGGTGTGCGCGGTGGCACCATTGATATGGAGATGTCCGGCTCGAATAACTTTGCGGGACTCTCACCCGTGATAAACCTGCTGGATGTACCTTTCCTGTTCCGCGATACCGCCCACGCGCATAAAACCCTCGATGGCAAAGTGGGCGACGAGTTGAAAGCCTCCCTCGAAGGCAAAGGACTGAAAGTACTGGCGTACTGGGAAAACGGCTGGCGTGATGTGACTAACTCTCGCGCGCCGGTAAAAACCCCTGCAGACCTGAAAGGACTGAAGATTCGCACCAACAACAGCCCGATGAATATCGCCGCATTTAAAGTGTTCGGTGCCAACCCAATCCCGATGCCATTTGCTGAAGTCTATACCGGCCTGGAAACTCGCACCATCGACGCGCAAGAGCATCCGATCAACGTCGTCTGGTCAGCAAAATTTTACGAAGTACAAAAGCACCTTTCTCTGACACATCACGCTTATTCACCGCTTCTGGTGGTGATCAACAAAGCGAAGTTTGATGGCTTAAGCCCGCAGATGCAGGAAGCTCTGGTCTCCTCCGCGCAAGAAGCGGGTAGCTACCAGCGCAAACTGGTTGCTGAAGATCAGCAAAAAATCATCGACGGTATGAAAGACGCCGGTGTAGAAGTCATCACCGATCTTGACCGCAAAGCCTTTAGCGACGCCCTGGGTACTCAGATCCGCGACATGTTTGTTAAAGATGTTCCGCAGGGTGCTGATCTGCTGAAAGCCGTGGATGAGGTGCAATAAACCATGACGCAATACTGGCTGGGGTTAGATTGTGGCGGTAGCTGGCTAAAAGCCGGACTGTATGACCGCGAAGGCCGGGAGGCGGGCGTGCAGCGCCTGCCGCTGTGCGCATTAAGCCCGCAGCCAGGTTGGGTAGAGCGCGATATGGCAGAACTGTGGCAATGCTGCACTTCCGTCATTCGCGATCTGCTTGCAAATACCGGTGTCAGTGGTGCTCAAATTGTCGGCATCGGCATTTCAGCACAAGGTAAGGGATTGTTTCTACTAGATAAAAATAACAACCCGCTCGGTAACGCCATTTTATCCTCTGACCGCCGGGCGATGGCAATCGTTCGTCGCTGGCAGGAAGAAGACGTACCGGAAAAGCTCTACCCACTGACCCGACAAACGCTGTGGACCGGGCATCCTGTGTCGCTGCTACGTTGGCTGAAAGAGCACGAACCAGAACGCTATGCACAAATTGGCTGCGTGATGATGACACATGACTACCTGCGCTGGTGTTTAACCGGCGTAAAAGGCTGCGAAGAGAGCAATATTTCGGAGTCCAATCTCTACAACATGAGCAGCGGGCAATATGACCCACGCCTCACCGACTGGCTGGGGATCAGTGAAATCAATCACGCCCTGCCGCCTGTTGTCGGTTCAGCCGAAATTTGCGGGGAAATCACCGCTCAGACAGCCGAATTGACCGGTCTGGAAGCGGGTACGCCCATTGTCGGTGGTCTGTTTGATGTGGTTTCCACCGCGCTCTGCGCCGGGATCGACGACGAATTTACCCTCAACGCAGTGATGGGCACCTGGGCGGTGACCAGCGGTATTACATCAGGTCTGCGTGACGGCGAAGCGCATCCGTATGTCTATGGCCGCTACGTCAACGACGGTGAGTTCATCGTTCACGAAGCCAGCCCGACCTCCTCCGGCAATCTCGAATGGTTTACCGCGCAGTGGGGAGGAATCTCATTTGATGAAATCAACCAGGCCGTTGCCAGCTTGCCAAAAGCCAATGGCACTCTCTTTTTTCTGCCATTCCTGTACGGCAGTAACGCCGGACTCGAGATGACCAGCGGTTTCTACGGTATGCAGGCGATACACACCCGCGCACATCTGTTGCAGGCCATTTATGAAGGTGTGGTGTTCAGTCACATGACCCATCTCAACCGGATGCGTGAACGTTTTACCGATGTGCATACCCTTCGCGTCACTGGTGGCCCTGCGCATTCTGATGTCTGGATGCAAATGCTGGCAGATGTCAGCGGCTTACGCATTGAACTGCCGCAGGTAGAAGAAACCGGATGTTTTGGCGCGGCGCTTGCCGCCCGCGTCGGTACGGGGGTTTATCGCAATTTCAATGAAGCCCAGCGCAGCTTGCAGCATCCGGTACGCACACTGCTACCGGACATGACCGCACATCAGCATTACCAACAAAAATATCAACGCTATCAACATTTAATTGCCGCAATTCAGAGCTATCACGTCCATATCAAGGAGCATCATTTATGAGCCAACCTTTTCTACAACTGGCCCTCGACCACTCATCGCTTGAAGCCGCACAGCGCGACGTGACGCTGTTAAAAGACAGCGTCGATATCGTCGAAGCGGGCACTATTCTCTGCTTAAACGAAGGGCTTGGCGCGGTGAGAGCCTTGCGTGAACAGTGCCCGAACAAAATCATCGTCGCTGACTGGAAAGTTGCCGACGCCGGTGAAACGCTCGCTCAACAGGCGTTTAGCGCGGGAGCCAACTGGATGACCATTATCTGCGCCGCACCGCTCGCCACGGTAGAAAAAGGCCATGCGATGGCGCAACGCTACGGCGGTGAAATTCAGATTGAACTATTCGGCAACTGGACGCTGGACGACGCCTGCGACTGGTATCGAATTGGCGTGCGACAAGCGATTTATCATCGTGGTCGCGACGCGCAGGCCAGCGGGCAGCAGTGGGGCGAGACCGATCTGGCACGTATGAAGGCACTTTCTGATATCGGCCTCGAACTTTCTATTACCGGCGGAATTACCCCTGCCGACCTGCCGCTATTTAAAGATATCCGCGTGAAGGCGTTTATTGCCGGGCGAGCGCTGACGGGCGCAGCAAATCCGACACAGGTTGCTGCCGATTTCCATGCGCAAATCGATGCCATCTGGGGAGGCGCGCGTGCGTAATCATCCGTTAGGGATTTATGAAAAAGCGCTGGCGAAAGATCTCTCCTGGCCGGAGCGGCTGGTGCTGGCAAAAAGCTGCGGTTTTGATTTTGTCGAAATGTCGGTGGATGAAACTGATGAGCGTCTGGCGCGCCTTGACTGGAGCGCCGCACAAAGGGCTTCGCTGGTCACCGCGATGATCGAAACGGGCGTTGCCATTCCGTCAATGTGTCTGTCTGCCCATCGCCGTTTTCCTTTTGGCAGCCGGGACGAGGCGGTACGCCAGCGGGCGCGGGAAATCATGAGTAAAGCGATTCGCCTGGCGCGCGATCTCGGCATTCGTACTATTCAACTGGCGGGTTACGACGTCTATTACGAAGACCATGACGAAGGCACGCAGCAACGTTTTGCTGAAGGGCTGGCGTGGGCGGTTGAACAGGCGGCGGCATCGCAAGTGATGCTGGCGGTGGAGATTATGGACACCGCGTTTATGAACTCCATCAGCAAATGGAAAAAATGGGACGAGATACTCGCCTCGCCGTGGTTCACCGTCTACCCGGACGTCGGCAATCTTAGTGCCTGGGGTAATGATGTTCCCGCCGAACTGAAACTGGGCATTGACCGTATCGCCGCGATCCACCTGAAAGACACTCAACCCGTTACCGAACAAAGCCCCGGACAGTTTCGTGATGTGCCGTTTGGCGAAGGCTGTGTCGATTTTGTTGGCATTTTCAAAACGCTGCATGAGCTGAACTATCGCGGATCATTTCTGATTGAGATGTGGACCGAAAAAGCCAACGAGCCGGTGCTGGAGATTATTCAGGCGCGGCGGTGGATTGAAGCGCGGATGCAGGAGGCCGGATTTATATGTTAGAGCAACTGAAAGCCGATGTGTTGGCGGCGAACCTGGCGCTTCCCGCTCATCATCTGGTGACGTTCACCTGGGGCAATGTCAGCGCGGTAGACGAAACGCGACAATGGATGGTGATCAAGCCTTCCGGTGTCGAGTACGACGTGATGACCGCCGATGATATGGTGGTGATTGAAATAGCCAGCGGTAAGGTGGTGGAAGGCAGCAAAAAGCCCTCTTCCGACACGCCAACGCATCTGGCACTCTACCGTCGCTATGCAGAAATCAGCGGTATTGTGCATACCCACTCGCGACACGCCACTATCTGGTCGCAGGCCGGGCTGGATCTCCCCGCCTGGGGCACCACGCACGCCGATTACTTCTATGGTGCCATCCCCTGCACGCGCCTGATGACCGCAGAGGAGATCAACGGCGAGTATGAATACCAGACCGGCGAAGTGATCATTGAAACTTTCGAAGAACGCGGCAGGAGTCCAGCGCAAATTCCGGCGGTGCTGGTGCATTCTCACGGCCCGTTCGCTTGGGGAAAAAACGCTGCCGATGCGGTGCATAATGCCGTAGTACTGGAAGAATGCGCCTATATGGGCCTGTTCTCACGCCAACTCGCGCCGCAGCTTCCTGCCATGCAAAACGAACTGCTGGATAAACACTACCTGCGTAAGCATGGGGCCAATGCCTATTACGGACAATAATCTCTCACGCCGGGGCTTCATCGCCCCGGTACTATGAATTGATATGCTCCCGATTACATTGCGCACAAAAATCAGAAACGTTTAACGCAGGCGATTATAGTTACCGACCAGTTCATTATAAGCTTGTAATGATTTCGGATATGAGTCCTCGACCATCCAGCTTGTGTTTGCGTCCTGAAGTTTCTTTTTATCCCAGTCAGAATACGGGACTTTATCTCTGATACGACGAACATATTTTTTAGATGCAATTTGATATCGGTCTGCTGCCCCTGTGAAGAGAGAATTCATACTGTCTTTACTCACTTCTTTGGCTTGCGCCACCAGCGTTTCAAGTTCAGCCACTTTCTTCATTGCCGCTTCTGCATCAAACTTCTCTTGCGATATCAGGTTATTAATTTGTTTCGCTGAAATCATGGCAGCCAGAGAGTAGTAGTGGAATGTTTTCCCTTCTCTTTGTTCAATATTTTTCAGTTCTACAAGCTGACGCTTATCATTAATTTCCTGAATTGCCGCATGATAAGATTCTGCTACAGGTTCAAAGGCTTCAAGATTTTTTAAGAATGTCTGGTGCAGCGTTTTCCCTTTGGCAAACGCATCGTCTTTATAATTTTCCTGGGTGTAATATTTATCCATTTCATTAATAGTATTCCCCAGCGCAACTGCGGTATTAATATAATTCAACGCTACGCCATCAATAGGTTGCAGCTCAGGCGTTAACGCCACAACACTTTTCACGCCTTTTTCGCACTCAGAAAGACTGGATTCACTAATGCCGTAGATGCCATAAACATGACTCTCTTTGCCCGTTGGTCCCTGTTTAAAATCTTTCAGCCAGTCGGCATAACGCGCCAGACTGCGCTGTACCGGGATCTGTAACTTGTTGTAGCACTTGATATAGATATCCATTTTTTCGTCGAAAACCGCTTGTTCATCGACCACCGGTTGCGCAGGTGTTTCAGGTTTAGCTTCTGCTTTTGCAACGGGGGCTTCTGTAGGTTTCGCTTCAGGAGCAGGTGCGGCAGGTTGACTATTGGCGGGCGGGGGAGTTTCTGTTTCGGCTTTTTTATCATCACAGCCAGTGATACCGAGGGCCATTATGGCGGCTATAATAGCGGAAGATAATAAATTCCTTTTCATTTAATTGCCTTATAAATATATAGATAAGAGAGTGAATATAATAAAGGAAAAAATGAAATGTCACTACACGCGTTTTGTTTATAAATAAATAGATACAATTCACAAAATGAATAAGTTCTGCAATTTAATATATAAATCGCAGAACTTAATTTAATTAACAATTCAGCCGTTGCGGAGGGGGAGTTTCCTGCTCCCCATTATTTAAGCCCCGATTACATCCCATAACGTTCAGAAATAGCAGCATGCTTCTCTTCATTCGCACCGGCTTCTTTGGCAAGACGCCACCAGCACAACGGATGTTCCCAGTCAGCGGTCAATTCACTCAGGCTCTTATCGATATCACCTTTAGAAACTGAACGCGGTGCACTGATGACAAAGTAGAACGCAGACAGCGGCTGTGCATCTTCTCCCTGATGACTGTCCGTTAACGTATAGTCATCATTACTGTTGCTCCAGTAGTACCAGTTTCGTTCACGGAGCGCCTCACGGAAGGTATTAAACTGTTCTTCACCAGGCATAACACCTTCGCAGAACCAGGACTCGCCGTACCCGGTCGGGATAATGGTTTGCAGGCACCCATAGAGCGGAGTGAAATTCTTCTGCTCTTCTTCGTCTTCTGGTCGGGTATTCAACATTTCCGCATCGAAAACGACAATTTCATCAACATGTTGTGGGAAATCGGTCCGGTAAGTCGGCTCTATAATCCTTGCCGTTACCGGCCCAATCCGCTGGGCATAGTAATAGCGGTATTCGAAGTTTTCCCGGAAACGGATGTTCAATAACCCCCATTTTTCGTCGATAAAACCTTCGCCTTCCGTAAGTTCTATTTCCAGCTCGGCTGCAATAACACGCACCAGATCCCATTGTTGTAAGATGCTGGCGGTCGCCATGATATCCCACTGGAGATTGCGAATATCTTCTTCACGGCTAATCAAAAGCTGCTGTAATTGCTGTAAATAATCCAGCTGTCGCTCCCAGGCTTCCTGTTTTTGTGCTGCCCAGGAACACATACGATAAACGCCGACCCACTCACGCCCTTTTTCATTTTGCAGCAACTGTTGCCCAATCGACTCCAGTTCACTCCAGTCTTCCTGCTGGTTAATCACCCGCGCACGGAACCACAGCGCCATATGTAGCAGACCCGCCTGTTCATACAGCTTCGCCAGGTGCTCGATCGCTTGCTGATCGCCACGGTTAAGCAAGAGATCCAGTAGATCGAAGCAAAGGCCGTTATCTTCCTGAAGATGGCTTTCAACGTGGCGTTGCAGAAGTTCGATCGACTCATTGATCGCATTACAGGCGTTTAATGCATTGACCAGTTTGCCCAGCAATTCAGCATCATCTGGCGTGTTCAGGTAAGCACGGCGGAATACCTCTACGTCTTTTTCTGGGTCTGGCTGCGTTTCTTCATCGCTATTTTCAGATGCTTCCACTATCGGGCGAGCAAGCAACTCCGCCTCTTTAGCGGCGATTTTTTCGCTGAGTTCGAGAAATTCACGATCGACACCCAATAACGCGCGTAATTTCGGCATGTGCCGCTGGGCCAGTTTCATCGCCATTTTAGCAACCCAGACAGATTCACGTTCCAGCGCGAGGGTGATTTGCAGTTTTGCCAGATCAACCACTTTGCGGTGCGCCCCAGCCTGCGAACGATGCTCCAGCATTTGTTGGATAATGCGCGCCAGTTGCCAGTGGTTTCTCTGCGGATGGCGAGGAAGCAGTACGGTAATAATCTTTACCCACATGCCCCATGAATAGGGAGTCAGATCTGACCAACGCGGCAATTCCTTCCAGACTTCTTCGTCCTGTCCGCATAACGCCATGATGTACAGTTTTTTCAACTGATAACTGATACGGTCGCGTCCCCAGTAATCATTTTCTTCTGCCAGTTCATCAATCAATTTGCGTGCTTCATCGTAACGCTGAAGGGCAACCAAAATATCGGCACGGGTCGCCAGCAGCGCTTCTAAATATTCACTCCCCGCTGCGTTTACCGCGTCGATTTGCCTGTCGATATAAACCAACGCCTCTTCTGTTTTGTTGGAGTCCACCAGTGCGCTGGCATATTCGCAGGATAAACACATAAAACAGCTCCAGGTCGGATCAATGCGCGCGATGGTCTCTTCACATACCGCCATGCGTTCATTAGCCCAGCCTGGGGCATCTATATTCTCGTAGCAGGCGGATAAATCCTGCGTAACGCAGATAGATTGCGGGCAATCTTTCGCCTCTTCCCGATGTGCTTTTTCAAACAGCGCCACCACATCAGGCAGCACTTTTTCGCCTTCTTCGTGGTTAGTCAGACGATGGCGCATTTCCCAGTGTCCGATAAATATTTCCAGCCACGGATTTTTTGCCACCTGATTAAGTGCTTTCATTTCCGGTAATAATGAATCGCACTTTTCCATTTGCAGATGCAAAACACCTTCTGAAAAATCATCAATAAGTTGCGGAATATATTCTTGCCCGGCATCGCGCAACTCCTGACTATATTTATTGTACCACTCCCATGTATCCATTTTATTTTCCTTGATTAATTAAAACAGGAATAACCTGAGTAAAATCTTCCAGTGCCTGGTGTAAATTCCACTGCTGCTCTTTATTACCGCTGGAACACAAAATCACTTTTAGCGATTTTAATAACCGTAATGCCGCCGCTGGTTGCTGTTGATGTTGTAATGCTGTCACCAGTTGCATGACGCAGGGATTATTAAGGTTGATATACAGACTTGATGTTTTGGTCTTTTGAATTTGCGAGGTAAATTGCCGCGCCAGCATTAACGCCGCGGTGCTGATGCGCTTATCGGCATCATCCTGCTCAAGAATTTGTTTTAATTCCGCTTCCCGGTCTGGCGTGACGACTAACGGTAAAACGGCCGGTTCGAAGCGGGAAATAATTAATTGCTCACCATCGCAGAGCTGCTCTTCCAGATACGCAACCTGCTCTTCGGGCAACTCCGCCAGGCTGAACAACTGCTCATTACCCGTTTGCGTACCGACTTCGATAATCCGGCAGTGATATAACAGCGCCCAACGGCGTAAAAATGGCACCACGGCATAGCGATCGCCACGCGCAACGGGTCGTTGCAGAATGTGGAACAACATCTCTTCAAAACCACCATCGCGGCTTAACAGAATATGAATGCTGTTATTGATGCGTAAATCTTTCGCCAGCAACGCTCCTTTTGAGGTTGGCACCTGCAAACGGTCTTTCAGCAAATCAAACAGACGATCATCACACAATGCCGCACCCAGTAACGCCTCGTTATGGCGCATTAATACCCGTCGCCATATTTCTGGCTGGTTTTGTGCGAGATCGGACAAACCAGAGATCAGCGACTCTTTTAACGCCTCCTGCACCGCAACCCAGGTTTCATCTCGCTGAAGATCTTCCCGGCTCGCCGTCGGCGTCAGTTTCGATGATTCAATCACACCGCCAATAAAACCGGCCCAGGGCGGTAACAGCTCACGCGCTTCGTCATCGAGTAACATGCCGCGCAAAAACAACGACAGGTTGCGGTTATCGCTGGTGCCGTAAGTTGCACCATCCTGAATCCATAAAATCCCGACGGCATCGCTCATCCCCGCCGGTACTACCGGAATGGTACAAATCGGTTCGAAGGAGGATTCAAACTGGGCGGCAAAGGCGAGATTTTTACGCTGCACCAACGCGCGGTGCATGGTTACGCCTTCGGGGGCAACTTCACGCCACGGCGGCTGGAGTTTATTCACCGGCTCGCTGGCATCGCCCACATAGACCGGCTCGTGCAGCAATATGCAGTAGCGGGAAAGAACGCGGTTCAGCAAATTGTTACTCGCCAGATGGCTGTACTCTTCTTTGAGCGTCAGAATGACCTGCGTACCCGGAGCCGAGTTTTGATGCGGGGTAACGGTGTATTTTTGCCCGTCGGTAGAGTGGTATTTCCAGCTCTGATCCGGCGTTTGCCAGGATGTGGTCAACACCGTGACCTCTTTTGCCAGCACAAAGGCCGACAAAAAGCCGAGGCCGAACATGCCAATGAGTCCCGTATCGTCATCCTGCTGGCGTAACATTCGGGTATAACCCACACCAACCGTTGCCAGAAAGCCATGAATTTCACTTTCCGTCAGGCCTGCGCCGGTATCGCTAATGGTGATGGTGGACTTCGCCACGTCAGCTACCACACGGATTAGATTGTCCTTTGGTGCATCAGGTTGCTCAATCCTGCGACGCACAATTGCATCATGCCCGTTCTGCACCAGTTCGCGCACGGCAACCACAGGTGTGGAGTAAAGATGCTTGCTGAGCACCTCAATTAAGCCGTTTAAATTAACTTCTGTTGAATATGAACTGCCTGGTAACTGTAATGTACTCATTTTTCAATACTCATAATCCATCACCCACTATTGAAAATACATTGAGGTTGACAACAAACACGAAATTGCCTGATGCGCTGCGCTTATCAGGCCTACGGAATTCATTAAATCTGTACGATTTACAGGTCGGATGAGGCGTTTTCGCCGCATCCGACAAAAATATTTTGCATTTTGTCAGTAATACTTATTGCTGTTTTTAATGCTGGAATAAAATTGTTGTTTCCCTTTACTCATTAGTTACACGTTTTTATTTATTGATACGATGATTAGTTCAAAACGTCCATATAAATAAAATCATTAATTCATCACGTAACGTGAGAGAAGTATATCTTTAACCGCCGGAGTTAACGAGGATATTTACTACAAATAAACAGTAATTATATTTAAATGCTGAATAATATATTGAGAATTATTTAATAAAAAAATAAAACCGCAACCCGTAATCAGAATTGCGGTATTTTTTAATGATGAATTAAACGCTGAGGATGGGTATAAACCGTTGCCCTGCCTGGCTTACAAAAGCCCACTAATGTCAGGTTACAACGCTCAGCAACTTCCACCGCCAGCGTTGTCGCGGCAGACACCGCAAACAAAATCTCTACGCCGCACATCGCTGACTTTTGTACCATTTCATAACTGGCACGACTGGAAACCAGCACCGCACCTTGCAGCCAGCTTTCGCCTTCCCGCGCCCGGCGACCCAGCAGTTTATCCAACGCTACATGGCGACCCACGTCTTCATGTCCGCCCACCAGTTCACCAGAAGGCAGCATCCAGGCAGCGGCGTGCGTACAACCAGTCAATTGCCCCACGGGCTGGAAGTCATTGAGATGACGTAATGCGTCATCCAGTTTGTTGAGATCAAAGGTCTGGGTGAACGGCAGTGGCTGCACCGGTTTACCAATGTCATTAAGTTGCTCTACGCCACAGACACCACAGCCCGTGCGCCCGGCCAGCGCCCGGCGGCGCTCTTTCAGCCCCATAAAGCGGCGGCTGGAAAGCTCGATTTGCACTTCAAGACCGTTACAGGAAGGAACAACGTCCATACCGAAGATATCACGCGGGTTTTCGATAATTCCTTCTGAAAGCGAAAAACCGAGCGCAAAGAGCTCAAGGTCTTTTGGCGAGGCCATCATCACCACATGCGAAATACCGTTGTAGACCAACGCAACGGGAACTTCTTCCGCGACTTCATCAAGCCGGGAATGTTGTAAATCATCACGCCGCCATAACTCAATTTGACGCATCCCTGTGATATTTGTCACATTTTCGATTTCTTTTTGCTGTGTTTTTTTCACTTTCTCTTAACCAGATAAGAACACACACACCAAGATTATGGTATTCTGTTACAAACCCTTCCTGGATGGAGGGAAATTGAGCCAATTCTGGACCTTTGCGGCCTCTTCCGCAAAGAAAAATAACTCCCACTCCCTGCACACGCAGCAAGCGAATGTAAATGGGACGTGACAATGTCGAAACAAGGAGCAATCCATGCAGGTCAGCAGAAGGCAGTTCTTTAAGATCTGCGCTGGCGGTATGGCAGGCACCACGGCAGCGGCACTGGGTTTTGCACCCAGCGTAGCACTCGCGGAGACAAGGCAGTATAAACTGCTGCGCACCCGCGAAACCCGTAATACCTGCACCTATTGTTCTGTTGGTTGTGGGCTGCTGATGTACAGCCTCGGTGACGGAGCAAAAAACGCCAAAGCATCTATCTTCCATATCGAAGGTGACCCGGATCACCCGGTCAACCGCGGTGCGCTTTGTCCGAAAGGCGCTGGCCTGGTGGATTTCATCCACTCCGAAAGCCGTCTGAAGTTCCCGGAATACCGTGCACCTGGTTCTGATAAATGGCAGCAAATCAGTTGGGAAGAGGCGTTTGATCGCATCGCCAAACTGATGAAAGAAGACCGCGATGCTAACTACATTGCGCAAAACGCCGAAGGCGTGACTGTTAACCGCTGGCTCTCCACCGGGATGCTGTGTGCTTCCGCGTCGAGTAACGAAACCGGCTATTTAACGCAAAAATTCTCTCGCGCGCTGGGTATGCTCGCGGTCGACAACCAGGCGCGTGTCTGACACGGACCAACGGTAGCAAGTCTTGCTCCAACATTTGGTCGCGGTGCGATGACCAACCACTGGGTCGACATCAAGAACGCCAACCTTGTTGTGGTGATGGGCGGTAATGCCGCTGAAGCTCACCCGGTCGGATTCCGCTGGGCGATGGAAGCCAAAATTCACAACGGCGCGAAGCTGATTGTGATCGATCCTCGCTTTACGCGTACGGCAGCGGTGGCTGACTACTATGCCCCTATTCGTTCCGGTACTGACATTGCTTTCCTGTCAGGCGTATTGCTGTACCTGCTGAACAATGAAAAATTCAACCGCGAATACACCGAAGCCTATACCAACGCCAGCCTGATCGTGCGTGAGGATTACGGCTTTGAAGATGGCCTGTTCACCGGCTACGACGCGGAAAAACGCAAGTACGATAAGTCTAGCTGGACTTATGAACTGGACGAAAACGGCTTTGCCAAACGCGATACCACGTTGCAACACCCACGTTGCGTATGGAACCTGCTGAAACAGCACGTTTCCCGTTATACGCCAGATGTGGTTGAAAACATTTGTGGTACGCCAAAAGACGCGTTCCTGAAAGTCTGCGAATACATCGCAGAAACCAGTGCTCACGATAAAACCGCCTCGTTCCTCTACGCGCTCGGCTGGACGCAACACTCCGTTGGTGCACAGAACATCCGCACGATGGCGATGATCCAGTTGCTGCTCGGCAATATGGGGATGGCAGGCGGTGGCGTTAACGCCCTGCGCGGTCACTCCAACATTCAGGGACTGACGGATCTGGGGCTGCTGTCGCAGAGCCTGCCGGGTTACATGACGCTACCGAGCGAGAAGCAAACCGATTTGCAAACCTACCTCGCCGCCAGCACGCCGAAACCGCTGCTGGAAGGTCAGGTCAACTACTGGAGCAACTACCCGAAATTCTTCGTCTCGATGATGAAAGCATTCTTTGGCGATAAAGCAACGGCGGAAAATAGCTGGGGCTTTGACTGGTTGCCGAAGTGGGATAAAGGCTACGACGTCCTGCAATACTTCGAGATGATGAAAGAGGGCAAGGTCAATGGCTATATCTGCCAGGGCTTTAACCCGGTTGCCTCATTCCCGAACAAAAACAAAGTGATCGGTTGTCTGTCGAAACTGAAGTTCCTCGTGACCATCGACCCGCTGAACACTGAAACCTCTAACTTCTGGCAGAACCACGGTGAGCTGAACGAAGTCGATTCTTCGAAGATCCAGACCGAAGTGTTCCGTCTGCCATCAACCTGCTTCGCGGAAGAAAACGGTTCTATCGTTAACTCCGGTCGCTGGTTGCAGTGGCACTGGAAAGGCGCGGACGCCCCGGGGATTGCGCTGACTGATGGCGAAATCCTTTCCGGTATCTTCCTGCGCTTGCGCAAGATGTATGCCGAACAGGGCGGCGCTAATCCGGATCAGGTGCTGAACATGACCTGGAACTACGCCATTCCGCATGAGCCATCTTCAGAAGAAGTGGCGATGGAGAGCAACGGTAAGGCGCTGGCCGATATTACCGACCCGGCAACCGGAGCGGTCATTGTTAAAAAAGGCCAACAACTTAGCTCGTTTGCCCAACTGCGTGATGACGGAACAACCTCCTGTGGCTGCTGGATTTTCGCCGGTAGCTGGACGCCGGAAGGCAACCAGATGGCGCGTCGTGATAACGCCGATCCGTCTGGCCTCGGTAACACGTTGGGCTGGGCATGGGCATGGCCGCTTAACCGCCGCATTCTGTATAACCGCGCCTCCGCAGACCCGCAGGGTAACCCGTGGGATCCGAAGCGTCAGTTGCTGAAATGGGACGGCACCAAGTGGACCGGCTGGGATATTCCAGACTACAGCGCAGCGCCTCCGGGCAGCGGCGTCGGGCCGTTTATCATGCAGCAGGAAGGCATGGGTCGTCTGTTTGCCCTCGATAAAATGGCGGAGGGTCCGTTCCCGGAACACTACGAGCCGTTTGAAACGCCGCTGGGGACTAACCCGCTGCATCCAAACGTTATCTCAAACCCGGCTGCGCGTATCTTTAAAGATGACGCTGAAGCATTAGGTAAAGCCGATAAGTTCCCGTATGTCGGAACCACCTATCGTCTGACCGAGCATTTCCACTACTGGACTAAACACGCGCTGTTGAACGCGATTTTGCAGCCAGAGCAGTTTGTGGAAATCGGTGAGTCGCTGGCGAACAAACTTGGCATTGCCCAGGGCGATACCGTGAAAGTCTCCTCCAACCGCGGCTATATCAAAGCCAAAGCAGTGGTGACCAAACGTATTCGCACGCTGAAAGCGAACGGCAAAGATATCGATACCATCGGTATTCCGATTCACTGGGGCTATGAAGGCGTAGCGAAAAAAGGCTTTATTGCCAATACGTTGACGCCATTCGTCGGTGATGCGAACACGCAGACGCCGGAGTTTAAATCCTTCCTCGTGAATGTGGAAAAGGTGGATACCTAATAGATTTCAGATTGCAGGGAGCTGGCAACGCCATGAAGACCGGGAGCAGAAACACTATGTGACCGGGATGAATAAGGAAGCCAGCGAACCTGCAAGCTGAAAGATGAAGGGTACGGAGACGAAATATGGCTTACCAATCTCAAGATATCATTCGTCGTTCCGCGACTAACGGTCTGACCCCCGCCCCTCAGGCGCGGGATTTCCAGGAAGAAGTGGCGAAACTCATCGACGTCACCACCTGTATCGGCTGTAAAGCCTGTCAGGTGGCGTGTTCAGAGTGGAACGACATTCGCGATACCGTCGGCAATAACATAGGGGTGTATGACAACCCTAATGATTTAAGCGCCAAATCGTGGACGGTGATGCGCTTCTCGGAAGTGGAGCAAAACGACAAACTGGAATGGCTGATCCGCAAAGACGGCTGTATGCACTGTTCCGATCCAGGCTGCCTGAAAGCGTGCCCGGCGGAAGGGGCAATTATTCAGTATGCCAACGGTATCGTCGACTTCCAGTCCGAGCAGTGCATTGGCTGCGGTTATTGTATCGCGGGCTGTCCATTCGATATTCCTCGCCTCAATCCGGAAGACAACCGCGTCTACAAATGCACGCTGTGCGTAGACCGTGTAGTGGTTGGGCAAGAACCGGCCTGCGTGAAGACCTGCCCGACAGGCGCGATTCACTTCGGTACGAAAGAGTCGATGAAAACGCTGGCGAGCGAGCGCGTGGCTGAGCTGAAAACCCGCGGTTACGACAATGCGGGTCTGTACGATCCGGCTGGCGTCGGTGGTACACACGTGATGTATGTGTTGCACCATGCTGACAAGCCGAATCTGTATCATGGCTTGCCGGAAAATCCGGAAATCAGCCAAACCGTAAAATTCTGGAAAGGCATCTGGAAACCGCTCGCGGCTGTTGGCTTTGCGGCTACCTTTGCGGCCAGTATCTTCCACTACGTGGGTGTCGGTCCGAACCGTGCGGATGAGGAAGAGAATAATCTGCACGAAGAGAAAGACGAGGAGCGCAAATGAAACGACGTGACACCATCGTGCGCTACACCGCACCGGAACGTATCAACCACTGGATCACCGCCTTCTGCTTCATCCTGGCGGCGGTAAGCGGGATGGGATTTTTGTTCCCCTCTTTCAACTGGTTGATGCAAATCATGGGCACGCCGCAACTGGCGCGAATTCTGCACCCGTTTGTTGGCGTGGTTATGTTTGCCTCGTTCATCATCATGTTTTTCCGTTACTGGCATCACAACCTAATCAATCGGGATGATATCTTTTGGGCGAAGAATATTCGTAAGATCGTCGTCAACGAGGAAGTAGGTGACACCGGGCGTTATAACTTCGGTCAGAAATGCGTTTTCTGGGCGGCAATTATTTTCCTGGTCCTGCTGCTGGTGAGCGGTGTGATTATCTGGCGTCCTTATTTTGCGCCTGCTTTCTCAATCCCGGTGATCCGATTCGCGTTAATGCTGCATTCATTTGCCGCAGTGGCGTTAATTGTGGTTATCATGGTGCATATCTACGCCGCCCTTTGGGTGAAAGGCACGATTACCGCCATGGTGGAAGGATGGGTTACCAGCGCATGGGCGAAGAAACACCATCCACGCTGGTATCGTGAAGTCCGCAAGACAACGGAAAAGAAAGCTGAATGAGTATTCGCATAATCCCGCAAGATGAGCTGGGTTCGAGCGAGAAACGTACGGCGGATATGATTCCGCCGTTATTGTTCCCTCGGCTCAAAAATTTATACAACCGCCGCGCCGAGCGTCTGCGCGAGCTGGCAGAAAATAATCCGCTGGGTGATTACCTGCGCTTTGCTGCGCTTATCGCCCACGCCCAGGAAGTGGTGCTGTACGACCATCCGCTGGAGATGGATCTGACCACACGCATTAAAGAAGCAAGCGCACAGGGCAAGCCACCGCTGGATATTCACGTACTGCCGCGTGATAAGCACTGGCAAAAACTGCTGATGGCGCTGATTGCTGAACTGAAACCTGAAATGAGCGGTCCGGCGCTGGCTGTGATTGAGAATCTGGAGAAGGCATCGACCCAGGAACTGGAAGATATGGCCAACGCGCTGTTTACCTCTGATTTCTCGTCAGTCAGCAGTGATAAAGCGCCGTTTATCTGGGCTGCGTTGTCGCTCTATTGGGCACAGATGGCTAATCTGATCCCTGGCAAAGCCCGTGCAGAATATGGCGAACAACGTCAGTACTGCCCGGTTTGTGGTTCGATGCCGGTTTCCAGCATGGTGCAAATCGGCACGACTCAGGGCCTGCGTTATCTGCACTGCAACCTGTGCGAAACCGAATGGCACGTGGTGCGCGTAAAATGCAGCAACTGCGAACAGAGCGGCAAACTGCACTACTGGTCGCTGGATGACGAACAGGCTGCAATTAAAGCCGAAAGCTGTGATGACTGCGGCACTTACCTGAAGATTCTTTATCAGGAAAAAGATCCAAAAGTTGAAGCTGTGGCGGATGACCTCGCCTCTCTGGTACTGGACGCGCGAATGGAGCAAGAAGGCTACGCCCGCAGTTCCATCAACCCGTTCCTGTTCCCGGGTGAAGGGGAGTAATCTCTGACGTTTTCCGGGGGGCACAGGTCGCCCGGATTACAGTTCATAGGGTGTGACAACACCTGCTATTCCCGCAAAATCTCTCGTATTTCGCGTTACCAGTTCGCAGCCATAAATCTGTGCCGTTGCCAGAATAATGGCATCTGGCTTTTTGATTTTATATTCAAGAATGAAAAAGTCTTTTTGTCATTCCTCATGCACCTTACACGGATTCTTCAACACCTGGCGCCTCCCCCTTTTGCCTGCCTCCCTTTGCCTTACGTACCGGAAATTGCTGCCGCTCCAGATATTGCTCCACCGCTTCGCGTAAAATTGCAGATCGTGAAACTTTACGCCAGCCCCTGAGTTTGTTCAGTCTTTTAATTGCCTCTTCTGACAAATGAAGAAAAACCGTATTCATCGCCATCGTTACCACCTAACATATACTGTTAATTAATGTATGAAACTTACACTGGAAAATTAATTAACGAAAGCTGGTTTCCGCATGTGGTTTTGTTTTTGCGAGACGCTTTCCAGAAACAATGCAACAGTTACAGTTATTTTAATTATTATTAAAAAATCGTTTAGCATCGCCCATGATTGTTTATTACTCTTAATTAGGTCGGATCGCATCCACAGAAAAGCGACAACAAATAATAAGGACGAGTTATGGTGCTATGAATATATTATATTCAAGGATATTTGTTTTTTGACTGGGTCTTCATTTACATCATCAGGATAGTGTACCCGAAAAAGTCAGCGTATTTACCGCATCAGGCTTAAGATAAAATTTATCGCCCATCGCAGACCGGTCAGTGCCGCCACCAACCGGTATTTAATTAAAACGGCCGCCCTACTCTTCTTCGTTCCCGCCCTCTTCATACGGGCCAAATGGCTTCGCGGGCAGAACGATATATGTGCCTTCAAACACCGCGCCTGGCGTATCGTCGCCAAAGATTTCGACCTGCATTTGCACCCGCGCTTTACGCCCGCGCGCCAGACGGTCGAGATCGCCGCTTAACGCACCGAGGTCGGCCACCGCATGAGGTTTGCCGCTAATCGGCTTGCTGTAGCGGATATGCGCATCGGCAAGAATAATCGTTCCGCCGAGGTGGCGTTCGCGCAGCATCAGCCAGATAAGCCCCCAACCGGTGAGCGTTGCCAGAGAGAATAAACTCCCGGCAAACAACGTGTGGTGCGGATTCTGATTGCCGGTTTCCGGCATGGTGGTGATAAATTTTTGCCCGGTATATTGCTGAATGCGCACGCCCATTTTTTCGCTTAACGGGATGTGTTCATACCACGCCTGCTGGAGCTGGGCGCACCAGTCGCCGCGATGCAAAATGTCATCCAGAGTAGCGACGGGTTTAATCATCAGAAAATGGCGAATCGGCGTGGTGGTTGGGGTGGTGATCTCCCCCTGATTCACAAACCCCAGCTTAGCGAAAAACTCCACCGCGTCTTCACGGGCGCTACAGGTCACGCGCTTAACGCCTTCCTGACGCGCTACCGACTCCAGGGTCATCGCCATCAGCGTGCCCAGGCCTTTGTCCTGCACGTCGGGATGAACGGCCATAAAGCGAATGGAGGCTTCGTTATCGGCATTGATATACAGCCGCCCTACTGCCACCAGATTACCCTGCTCGTCGACGACCATCTGGTGATGCGCCATCGCATCCCAGGCGTCGCGTTCAGAACCTTTCGGTTGATGCAGGGGTTTACGCAACATCTCCCAGCGGAATTGATAGTAGCGCTCTAATTCTTCTTCTGTTTGTGGAACCCGAAGGTGATACATAGCGATACTCTCTCTTGTTTCCCGTGACACACCTGGAAGCTGGCTCATACCTGCAACCAGAATGTCACGGGGCCATCATTGACCAGCGATACCTGCATATCGGCAGCGAAGCGTCCTGTTTGCGTGTTCATTTCCTGCTGACGGCAGCGTTCGACGAAATAGTCATATAACGCCTCTGCGCGATCCGGTGAAGCGCCTTTGGAGAAGCTGGGGCGCATCCCCCGTTCGGTATCTGCGGCAAGGGTAAACTGGGAAACAACCAGCACACTGCCGCCCGCCTGTTGCACGTTGAGATTCATCTTACCTTCAGCATCGCTAAAAATGCGATAGCCGAGCACACGCTCACACAGACGGTTTGCTTTCTGTTCGTCATCATCCTTTTCGACACCCAATAACACCAAAAGTCCCGCGCCAATTTCGCCCGTCACTTCTCCCTCCACGGTGACGCTGGCTCGGGTTACGCGTTGAATTAATGCAATCATGGTTCGTCGTCTTCTTCTTGTTCAGCAGCTTGTTTAAGTTTGCGGTATTCCCCGAGAGTGACAGTAATTTCTGCACCAAGCAAGACGATACACCATGTCCAGTAGACCCAGACAAAGAGGATGGGGATCACCGCCAGCACACCGTAAATGAGCTGATATGACGGGAACATGGTGATATAAAGCGCGAAACCTTTCTTTCCTGCTTCGAACAGGAGTGCGGCGACAAACGCGCCGACAATCGCGTCGCGGTTAGGTACGCGAATGGTAGGAACAATGCTGTACAGCAGCCAGAAGGAGATCCACGACAACAACAGCGGAAAAATACGCAGCACATTGTCGATGACAGTATTGAGATCGCTCGCCCAGCGCAGGGAGAGTAGATAGGAGCTGATCGCCAGACTGGCCCCCGCCAGCAGCGGCCCCAGCGTCAGGATCATCCAGTACACAGCAAACGAATAAATTTTGGGGCGTACCCGTTTACTGCGCCAGATGGCATTCAGCGCGCTATCGATGGAGTACATCAACAATAATGCCGTGACGATCAGACCACACGCCCCGACGGCGGTCATCTTGTTGGAGTTGGCAACAAACTGTTCGATATATTGCTGGATAACATCGCCTGTGGCAGGAAGAAAGTTGGCGAAGATAAAATGACGCAACTGAATGCTGACGTCAGAAAACATGGGAAACGCGGCGAAAAGTGCAAAAACAACGGCAACCAGCGGCACTAATGAGAGCAGTGACACGTAGGCAAGGTTACCTGCCAGGGTTGTCATGTTGTCCTCATTAATGCGTTGCCAGAGTAGTTTCAGCCAGGCCCATAGCGGACGGGTACGATGCCTGGCTTTTTCATGGATGGTTTTTAGCATAACACCTTCGCGAAATAGTCCGGGATGGTGGTTTTATCTTTCACCAGAATGCTGGTAATACCTAGCTGATTAGCTCCTTCTATATTATCGGCGTTATCGTCGAAAAAGACCGTCTCGTCTGGTGAAAAACCTTCTGCCCGCAAAACATGCTGGTAAATTCGCGCTTCCGGTTTGCGCATACCTAAATCTTGCGACAAGTAGATATGGTCGGCAGCGCTACGGATTTCCGGGTATTCCTCTGGCCAAAAGGTAGTATGCAGGCGGTTAGTATTGGAAAGCACCACCACGCGATGCCCCTGCTCACGCAGTTTATGCATAATGGCGATCACTTCCGGGCGTAGCGCGACAAACACCGCCTGCCAGCCGTGGGAGAACTGTTCGTAACTTAACGGTAAGGCCATCTCATGACACAGCGCCTCAGCGAACTCTTCATCACTAATTTCCCCACGCTCATGCTGATGAAACGCCTCACCCATATGAAAACTCTTCTTAAGCGACGCCAGCGGAATACGCGTTAAATCGCTCCAGGTTCCCAGCACACGGTTAAAGTCGATATCGACAATCACATTACCTAAATCAAAGATATAGAGCATTTTTGCCTCCTTTCACACCACAGGAAATTAACTGTAGCGGGAAAGGATGGGTTTGGCTATGTGGCAATAAGGGTAATCTTGTGACGCTGATTGCGAAAAAGCAGAGTAATTTCACTGACTTTTTCGCATTAGATGAATGGTTAAGATTCAGGCGTAAATTACCAACGGGTTTCGATGACCAGCGGCTTATCTGGTGTCACAAATTCCGGCGTTAGATTTATTGCGTTAGGTGCCTGAGTAAGCGGGTTAACACAGGTGGCATCAGGCTGTTTATCAAATACAACCAGACTGTTTGCTGAAGAAGTCATGGTCATCGCGAGTTTACCTGGCCACAGTAACTTAACCTTTAACCCGTCATAAAAACCAAAACAGTCATCCCAGGGGCCGACTTGAGGAGAGATGCGATTTCCTGTTGGCAGTTCATCACTACCCGCTTCTTCTTGCCAGTCCGCATCAAAAAGCACCTGCAACGACGCTGTACTTTGCGGAGCCAGCTTTTTCGCAAACCACGGATGCCAGCCCGCAGAGGCCGGGAATGTATCGGCATGTGAATGGATTTCCAGTTGTAAAACCAGCGCATCGTTCTCCAGCAAAAAAGTCTGAATCACTTCCCCTTGCCATGGCCACGGTGAAGCCAGAGGCATACGTAAAGTCAGGGAATCTGTTGTTTTGGCGATAATTTCCCATGTTGAATAGCACGCCATACCATGTAACGCATGTGGTGGTTTATTGGCGGGTAAAGAATAACATTGCCCACCAGCATTCAGCGTCGCGTTCCCCAATCGCCCTGCCCACGGCACCATTGGGAAACAGCCGTACTGAAAAGCTCTGCGTTGCGGCTGCCATTGGCGTAATACTTCACAACCAAATGCCTGTAATGAGGTGATCCTGGCACCATCATGCGGATAAATCTGCAGGCGAATACTGCCTTTTTCCAGCGTCACAGACTCTCCCACAGGCCCAGGCCAGGGCGCGTCAAACGCCTGTTGTAGCGCCAGATAATGCTCGTTATTCCGTTCAGTTTTCATGAGATTGTTCCCTGATGTAGCGGTAAGAAGCGGTTTCTTGTTCATCGGTCGGCTCAATCAGCCAGACGCAAACAAAGGAAAGAACTGAGACAGCAAATAAAAACAGAGCGACATACCACGGTTTTCCCCCTCCCAGCGCCAGCAAACTTGAGGCGATAAGGGGGCTTAGTCCGCCAAGTATTGCGGAAAATTGATAGGCAAAAGAAAGACCGGTATATCGTACTTTGGTGCCGAACATGCGGGTGAAAAGTGTCGGCTGCACGGCAAACATCATCGTCGGGCCTAAGTTATAGCCGAGGATCATACTGCACCAGATGATGAGCGTACTTTTACTATCCAGTAATAAGAAGAAAGGAAACGCGAACAGGACACAAAATCCCGCACCTGACAAATACAGACATTTTTGACCTATACGGTCTGATAACCACCCGACCAACGGACAACTGAAAATACCGATCGCCGAGGCAATCAACATGCCCGTCAGAGGAATATCTCGCGATAATGCTAATTGGCTGGAAATATAAACGATACCAAAGGCGTTAATAATATTGGAGGAGACACTCTCTGCCAGCCTCGCACCCAGTGCCAATAAAATATTTCGCGGATGTTTTTTGAATAATTCAATCAACGGAGGAACGGACTTTTCTTTATTATTCGTCGTTTTTTGCTTTTGAAAATCCAGTGTCTCCTCAGTATGCAGGCGGATAAATAACCCAACGATCAACATCACCGCAGAAAGCCAGAACGGAATACGCCATCCCCAGGAGAGAAACTGTTCCTGAGTCAGTAAATGGTTACAGAGCGCAAAAATACCGGTTGCCAGCATAATCCCCACTGATGCAGCCGTTTGTGGGAGCGAACCTAAAAAACCGCGCCGGGATTCGGGCGCAGATTCAATGGTCATCAATGCCGCTCCGCCATACTCGCCACCAAGACCAAAGCCCTGAATTAAGCGCAGCGCCATTAATATGAGCGGTGCCCAGATCCCAATTTCCTGATACGTCGGAATAAAACCAATCAAAAATGTGGAGCAACCGACAATAGCCAGTGTCCAGATAAGCGTTATTTTTCGCCCAATTTTATCGCCAAAATGGCCAAAGACGATGCCACCTAAGGGACGAGTCAAAAAACCGACACCAAAGGTAGCAAAGGCGGCTATAAGACCTATAAAAGGATCGCTGTTCGGGAAAAAAAGCGGAGCAAATACCAGCCCTGCTGCCGTGCCAAAAATAAAGAAATCATACCATTCCATCAACGCGCCCGCGAAACTGCCCATTACGACACGTCTCATGGCTTTACCGGAAAGTCCTTCTTGCGGTGTAGGTAACGTTTCAGACATCATTTTCCTCTCCTGGTCGGCGAGAAATTGGGAAATAACCCACTACAAAGTGGGCAGTCTGATAAATACGCGCATCGACCTGATGCCGATACGCGTTATGTTTATTTGTTCAATTCCGCCAGAACTTCCGCGTCTTCGGCATCCACATTCGCCCCCAACGGTTCCCAATTAATCAATACGCAGGTCAGGAATCCCAGGAATGGCACAATTGCCAACCAGTAAAACGCTTCAGTTTTCAACGCACCCCACAGCATCGGCCAGAAAATAAGCCCGGCAATCGCACCGGTGCGCATAATCGCACGGGCAAATCCCACCCCAGTAGGGCGAATAGCAGGAGGATATGAGAGTGTGGCAATGGTCATGCCCAACCCACCAGGCCCCGCTGAATGGAAGAAAATAATTGATCCCAACAACCCTAAAGACAGCCAGGGATTAGTCGTCGCCAGTGCGCCTAACGACAGCAATGCTAAGGTCACAACGGCAAATCCATACATGGACTGTCGGCGGGTGCCTAATCGTTGGAGAATAAACGAGCCGATCATCCCGCCGGTTACCCCACAAAGGGCATTCACGACGGCAGAACCCGTCAACGCGCCAGTAAGCCCGCCACTTATTATTCCCGCCAGGGTAAGAGGAAGATAAACACCTACAGCGTTATATTGCCACGCCTGCATGGTTGCCACGACACAGCCGAGGATGGTGCGTTTGCGGTAACGATCATTAAATAAGATGCCATATCCACCTCTGTATTTATTCTCTACCTTTTCCGCAGATCTGGCTTCTGCTGTACCCGGTGTCGCAACGCGAGCCTGAACACCGTAACGTTTTCCCAGGATGTCGCACGCTTCCTGGTAACGCCCGACGCGTGCGGCCCACATTGCGGATTCACCGATAAAGACGTAACGCAAAATCATGAAGATGACTGCGAAAATAGCCCCGATGAATATTCCGTAACGCCACAACTGTTCTTCAGCAATACCAGACAGAAGCAGAGGCAAAAGCACCAGATAGACAACGGTAGTTGAAACATACCAGGCCATTTGCCAGAGATTGACCGACGTTCCGGTTTTCTTCGACGTTGAACCACGAAGCTCTGCCACGGCATTGGTTGCCAAAGGGAAGTCGATGCCTAAGCCAAAGCCCATAATGACGCGACACACCAGCACCCACCAGATACTGGGCGCAATAGCCACCGCAGCAGCACCGATGGTGCATAACCCCATGCCAATAATAAATGCTCGCTTTTGCCCAAAGCGGTTGATGACCCGATTCGCTAATAAACCACCTATTAATGCGGCGATTAATACTGAAGCATTAACGGTTGCGGCAAGCCCAGGAGAAATACCAAATTGAGCGGCAATATATTTATTACCAAACCCCACCATCGCCGCCTGATAGGCATCAATCAATATGCCGCCCAAAGCAATAAAAATAACGCCGATACTGGTGTTGATCGCAGAGTTCTTATTAACAATATCAATTACGTCCTGTGGACGACTAATTGAATAAATTGCAGGACTGGTGATTTGACTCATCGCAGTGTCCTTTTTAATTGTTGTAGGGTGGCGCTGACGTAGCGCAGCGCCAGACAGAGATTTAGAAAATCATTCCGGCGCAAATTGCAGCATGACTTTTATGGAGTCATTTTGCTGCGCGCGTTCGAATGCTGCCGCTGCGTCATCAATGGCAAATAAATCAGTAACCAGCTCACTGGTATCAAACCGCCCATCCGCCAGCCATTCGATAACGGCATCGAAATCTTCAGGGATGTACATGCCAGAGTTGAGCAAGTCACGCTCGAAACGTTGCATCATCGGTAGTGGTATTTCACGCGGCCCACTCGGTACGCCCATACACACAACGGTGCCTCCGGCATACACACGGGTACAGGCATCATTAAGCGTGGCCTGCGCTGCAACGACATCAATCGCTCCCGTAAATCGCACATCTGCGGCCAGTTCTCCCGGTGCCCAAACCTCTGCAGCACCCAATTTTAACGCCAGTGCACGTTTGGCCGCGTCAGGTTCAATCACGGTAATCTTTCCTGCCCCCATAATGCGCAGTGCCTGCACAATAGATAAGCCAATTGTTCCAGCACCAATCACCAGTACGCTCTCCAGAGAAGCCTTCGGCATTCGGTTAACACAGTGACGAGCACACGCTGCCGGTTCGGCAAAGGCCAACACTTTTAGCGGTAAAGAGGCTGGTGCGACATGGCAATTACGCGCAGGAACAATGTGCTGTGAGCGAGCAAAGCCCGGCGCGCGAAAACCGGCAACCTGCGGTGGTTCACAAAGATTAAAACGCCCTGCTTTGCAGGCCCGGCATTCCATGCAAGCCATGATGGGATCGACAACCACATGATCGCCCGGCTGTACATGTTTGACGTCGCTACCCACTTCCGTAACACGCGCTGCAATTTCATGACCGGGAACGACTGGCGGTTTGGCAAACGGATGACCGCCTTTCAAAACATGCAGATCCGATCCGCATATCCCGTAGAACACAGGCGCAATCCGTACTTCGTGCGGTTTAAGTTGCTGGTGTGGTACTTCAACATATTGAGTGGTGACTTTCCCAATATCTGAAAATAAAACCTGGGTAATTTTATCCATCATTATTCTCCAGAATCGTTATCCATAGGGAATTAGCGTTGCGCGATACCTTCATCGACAATTTCAGCCAATCGTTGTAAGCGTGGAACGGAGACATCGCGCAGCATAGTTTGTGGATCTTGTGCACCAACAACCGACGCCCAAACCGCTCGTCCTGCCAGGAAGCCAGACGCGCCGCTTTTCATCGCAATACTTACCGCGCGTCCAAAAATATCGGCATCGACGCCAGAAGAAAGAATTACCCACGGCATCTTCATCTGATCGTTAAGTTTCTGGCAGGCGGAAAGTAAGGTTTTTTCATCGCCTTTGCCTCCTAATGGCATCTCGGCTTTGTAAAGATCAGCCTCTGTTCCACCAAGCTCTGCGGCGGCGGCAACAATGGCGCTTTCACGATCAAAGTCCCAACCACGACGAGGTGGACGCACCACAGGCTCAATAATGCTGACCAGCCCGGCACTACGGCAGCGACGAACAAACTTATCGACCATTGCCAGACGTTCCTCTGCAGGTTCATCTTCACGCCAGAGCACAAGTAATTTCATCGCCTTCGCCCCCATTTCACGGGCTTTATGCGGGTCGACGGACATATCTATTTCAACGCTATCAACCGGGATGCCATTACCTGGGATAAAAAGATCGGCAGCGACAATCAGACCGCAAGAATTAGCAACAGCGCCCTGCTCGACAATTTGATCAAGACAAAATTGTTTATCCGCCAGAACGGCAGAAGCATAAGGAGAAAGGATGCGGGTCGCGGCGACTTTAAAATCGGTGAGTACACTGTCGGAGACGGGTTTTGGCTGTCCTGCTGCCGCAAACATCAGACGCATAGCTTCACGCTGATCGACAGCTAACATGGCAAATCCACCACCTGGGCGGGAGATATCTTTCAGCGTAAATGGGGTGAAGTGGGATGACATAGAAACTCCTGTTAATAGATAAAATTAAAGACCAGCCTGCTGACGAACCTGATTTAGCAGGGCGCTCCAGTCCTGCCGCCCTTTACCGTCTTGACTTGCTGCGGCGTAATAACTTTCTGCTGCAACCCCCATATTGAGCGGCGCCCCCGTCTCCTGAGCGACATCAACAGCAATACGCAGATCTTTCAACGCCAGATCCACCATGAAGGCGGGAGAAAGATCGCCTTTCAGCACTTTGCCAGGCCAGGTGGTCGTAAAATGCCCTTTCCCTGCTGCCGTACCACTCATCACCTTAATTGCGATATCAAGATTTAATCCCAGTGACTCACATAACACAGCGGCTTCGGAGGACAGCGCATTAAGCGCAATGCTCATATAGTTGTTAATTAGCTTCACGCGGATCCCCATTCCCGGGCCGCCAGCTTCGACCAGCTCATTACCCATGCACATGAGAATCGGGCGTGCGCGCACAATCTGCTCATCAGTGCCACCCGCTAAAATCAGCAATGTGCCATCAATCGCATTCACAGACGTTCTGCCCACGGGGGCGTCCATCATACTGATGCCTTTTTCTTGTAATTCCCGTATTAATGCATCGGTCTGTAAGGGATGAATAGTCGACATATCAATCACTAACGCGTCAGATGAAACAGTTTCACAGACACCTTTTTCCCCCAACAACACCTGCCGAACAATGTCACCATTGGGAAGCATAGTGATGATAAATTCAGCGCCTACTGCCGCTTCCGCTGGGGTTTGTGCCGCAGTGGCCCCCTGCGTGACTAGCGCATCGACAGCCTGTGTATTGACATCAAATACCTGCAATAAATGCCCTTTTTGCAATAGATTGTTAGCCATTGGGCTACCCATCTGCCCCAGCCCGAGAAATGCAATGGTTGCCATGAACGCTCTCCTATCTGACATTGACAAAATAATGACAATTGAAAATTCGTTTTCGTCTGTTTTTGAGCATATTTGTAATTTATGTTCAAAAACACGACACACATCACTAATTTGATCATTTGTGTCATTTAAATTGACCAAAGACGACAAAATTAAACAGGACAAGACAAATATGACCAGAATTGCATGTGTAGGTATCACTGTTCAGGACAGGATTTATTCTTTGCCCTGTCTGCCAGAGGGCGGCGGGAAATATCAGGCAAATCATTATCTTGAGATTGGTGGTGGCCCGGCGGCAACAGCCGCTGTTGCAATAGCAAAACTCGGCGTGGAGGTTGATTTCATCGGTCGCGTCGGCGATGACAGTTGTGGAAATACCTTACTTGCAGAACTTGAGAGTTGGGGCGTCAATACGGCATTTTGCCGCCGATATCTTAATGCCCGTTCGTCGCAATCAGCGATCCTCGTTGATCAGCATGGCGAACGGATTATCGTTAATTATCCAAGCCCCGATCTCGATACTGATGCCGAATGGTTAGAAGCGATCGATTTCTCTCGTTATGATCTGGTTCTGGCCGATGTTCGCTGGCATAGCGGCACTGAAAAAGCATTCTCGCAAGCGCGCCTTGCGGGCGTGACAACGCTTTTAGACGCCGATATGACACCGCAGGATATTTCTCCACTTGTCGCGCTTGCCGACCATGCTGTGTTCTCAACGCCAGGGCTGAAACGCATGACCGGCCTTCAGTCACCTGAAGAAGGCTTGTACCAGGCTGCCACACAAACAGCAGGTAAAGTGTATGTCACGCTGGGTTCTGAAGGTTCGTTGTGGATTGAAGATGATCATTTGTGTCAACAGGAGGCATTTTCTGTCAATGTGGTTGATACCACTGGAGCAGGCGATGTTTTTCACGGCGCACTCGCGGTAGCGTTAGCAGAAAAAATGCCCACAAAAGAGGCTATTCGTTTTGCCAGTGCGGTTGCCGCGATGAAATGTACCCAGGCTGGCGGTCGGGCTGGCATTCCTAATCGTGAGCAAACCGAATCATTTTTGTCACTTTATGCGTAAAATGGTAAACATCTACCGAGGAGGGGCAAGGGAGTATTCATGAGTATCATCGAAGTGACAGGTAATCCACGCCATGACCAACTCGTTCATCTAATCGCAGAACGCGGTTATATGAATATTGAAGAACTGGCACAACTGCTGGATGTTTCAACGCAAACCGTGCGCCGGGATATCCGAAAACTAAGCGAGCAGGGGTTGATCACCCGTCATCATGGAGGGGCTGGGCGCGTCTCCAGCGTCATGAATACCGCTTTTGAGCAACGGGAACTTTCGCTCACCACCGAGAAACGGGCGATCGCTGAGGCGGTCGCTGATTACCTTCCCGAACGCTGTACCGTCTTTATCACCATCGGTACTACGGTCGAAGCCGTTGCCAGGGCATTACTCAACCGCCGTGATTTACGCATTATCACTAACAGCCTACGTGTAGCACAGATTCTTTATAAGAATCAGGATATTGAAGTGATGGTGCCGGGAGGCACTTTACGCGCCCATAACGGCGGGATCATCGGCCCCGGAGCTGTGGATTTTATTGAAGGTTTCCGCGCAGACTATTTAATCACCAGTATTGGTGCCATTGAGCATGATGGCACCCTGCTGGAATTTGATGTCAATGAAGCGTTAGTCGCGAGAACGATGATTAAACATGCGCGGAATACATTGCTAGTGGCAGATCATACTAAGTTTGCCGCGTCTGCTGCCGTTTCAATTGGCAATGCACGAAATGTCAGAGCATTTTTTACTGATGCTCCACCGCCCAATTCTTTCTGCCAGTTATTAAGCGAAGAGAATGTCGAACTGGTGGTTGCCGAGCAAGAAGTATCCTGAAATTGAAATTTCGAAAAATCCGCTGGAGATTTCAGCGGATTTTGTTTTGCCGGATGCGATGGTTGATACGGTTTTCATTGGCCGGATTAAACACATCCGGCCATTAATTAAGCTTCAGCCGCCAGCATCTCTTTCTTACATTGGCTAATACGCTTAACCAGCATTACGGAAACCACCGCACCACAGAATGCGAAGCAGGCCATAATGCCAAACACGATTTTGTAGCCAATAATCCCCGGATTTAAATCCAGAATGTAGCCATACAGACTGAAGCAGAACATCGCCGGGGCGTAACCAATAAAGCTACCCAACGCCATCGCCGCGCCTGTTTTATTTTCAGCAATTTTTGCTTCGCCGATAGGTGCAAAAAATACGGCTCGCTGTGTAAAGACTATCGCACCAAAGCCCAGCGTACATGCCATCCCTAAATATACCGGCATACTTTCGTGCGGCAGCATAATCAACATTATGAGTGCCGCGGTGCTGATGATAAAGGTATAGCACAGATATTTACTCGGTGATTTCAGGATCTTATCTGAAATCATGCCGCCAATAGGCCCACCGATCATCTTCAGACAATATTGATTTATGATGCCGTAAGCCCCCACCAGCGCAACGGGCAGCAGATAGATGTTTTTCAGGAATGGGATGAAGAACGTCAGGCCACAGTAAACCGCGTAAACGAAGAAGACGTTGAAAGCGATAAGCCAGATTGTTTTGTCTTTCAGCACCGAGCTCATACTGGTATTTTGCGATGCTTCGTCTTCTTTTTTCACCTCAACGGAAGGTGCCTCTTCTTTGTCATTCAGTACAAAGAAAATGATAATGCCCACGGCAATCACAATAAGGGAATAAAACCAGATACCCGCTTTAAAGCCCAATAAGCCACTACCAAACCAGGTAAATACTGCCAGCGCAGAAAATGCCACCACGGTATCGACAATGCCACGTCCTGTTTCGAAGAAACCAAACAACCGACCTTGTTGTTCGCTATTGCCCAGCCGACTTACCGACTTGAGCAAAACAGGCCAGTTCATCATGTCGCAAGTAACGCCAAATAGCGCCCAGACAAAGAGGATGCCCCAATACCCCGGCATTGTCGTCAAATAAACTCCCAGTAATCCCGTAGCAATGAGTGAGAATGACATGGTGTATCTGCGCGGTAGTTTATCGGCAAAATAAATAGACAGAAAAAAACCCACTGTCGTGACAAATGAGTTTACTGACATGGCATTACCAATTTGGCCATTGGTCAAATTGAAATACTCCTGCATCGGGATATAAAACGCATCTTTTAACGACGGTAATTTATAAATTGTACCGCCACACAGTGTTAATAGACTAAATAACGCCCATTTCTTTTTTGTGAGCATAACATCCCCTAAGCGATTTTTAAAATCACTGTTTTAAAGGCAATAAGATACCGACCATTCTTATAGAATGGTTTTTATTAACTGCGGATGAGTTAAAACTTATTAGTGGTTCAGAAGATGGCTTGCCTCTTGCTTGATTTGTTGTAGTACGTTACGCACATGATATATCTGATTAATTGCGTCTTCTTTTTCTTTACGTAACCGCGCATCCAGCAAATGCTTTTCTGGCAATGGTGTTTCACTCATCTGGCGATATGGGATCCACGGATTATCATCTTCGTCTTCAAAGCGGAACGCCGGAGCATAATAATCAACCTCTTCTTCCAGGCCATATGCCGTCACCTGCGGTTCATCATCACCCAGGCAGATAAGGTGCGTTAATAACTCTTTGAACGGCATATCTCCCTGACCTGAAATACAGGCTTTATGCCCCAGACCACTCTGTTCTTTAACGATCAATGCATCTTTGATATGCACCTGAGTAATATGCGGTGCCATCGTTTTTAAGGCGTCCATGGGATGCTCATTTGCATTGATCATGTTCGCAAAATCAAACAGTAAGGAAAGAGACTCCATCTCACTTTCTTTGACCAACGATACCAGCTCATGGCTTTTCAAATCTTCATGCTGTTCGATCGTAAAGGTCAGGCCGCTGTCCTGATACGCTTCCCGCACATAAGCAATATCGTTAGCGATGATCGATAATACATCGCGCAAATTACCTTCATAACGCGGATAAAAACGCACGGACGATGCCCCGGTTTTCAGTGCGATGGCGACGGCTTCGTCAATAGATGCTTTATCTGAGGCACTGGTTTCAATATGAATATCAAGGTTCAGACGGCGAGCTTTATCGCCAAAGGCAGAGAGTTCTTTATCTGCCATATTACCCAGAGAAAAACGTTCTCCATCCAGAACATGAATTTTGACGCCTCGCAGATTATTTTCACTCGCTATATCAAGTAAATCAGTCGGCAATACTCTTTCCAGCCGCATATTTAAATGAAAAGCATAGGCATGTAAATAAAGAGGAAGAGTATCGACACGTTGTAGAATCTTTCTTGCGTTATTTATTGTCACCATAAAACACCTACAGATTAATGATGAGGTCTACAGCCTCAAATCGCCAATATTCAATATCTATCTGGACAATATTCCCTTGCTGGTCGGCGCGATGTTTTTCAATTAAGATCGCTGGCATACCCGCAGAACCGCCAAGATATTTGCTGATATCGCCAGGCATTCTGACGGGTTTGAAAATCAATTTTTTTACTACCGTCTCTTTTTGGTAGCATTTTTCCCAGACTGAAGAAAATGAATGGTTTTCAAGTTGCTCAATAAAACCAGGGGCAACTTCAGGATTAATATACGTCTCGTGATAGAAAACTTTATGCCCTTCCAGCGCCCCCCAACCGGTAATGCGATAGAGTTCGGTTGACGGCGTTACTGTAATCAGTGGCATGAGCGTCTCGGGAATATCGCTGATACGACTTTTCTCGGTAAATCCCCAGGAAGGTTCCCGCCCTTGTTCAATTGCAGCCCGTTGAAAGCTAGCCGACAGTTCCGGGCTGTAATTAAAACGCGGCTGAGTAACGAACCAACCTTTACGATCCTTACGGAAGATTTTGGATTCTGCCTCGAGGTTCAGCAACGCCTGGCGCAGCGTCATACGTTTAATACCCAGCAACTCTCCCAACTCTCTTTCTGAAGGGAGTTTTCCACCCGGCGTGGTGATGCCATCTTTTAACCACCGATCCAGTTTCTCTTTTGCATTTTCTACGGTGGATTGGTTTCCGGCCATTGTTTAATCCTTTTGGTTTAAACCAGATGAAGCATCTTACGCTTACGCCAAAAAAGAAAGCAATTAACGGCGTGTGACTTTGCAGATAATTGTGACAAAGCTCTCTATTGCTGTAGTCACAGACTTACAAGGGAGATACTCGCACTGGTGAGAACTTACAACAGGCAAAAAAAAACCTGCCATCGCTGGCAGGTTTTTCACGACTAAAAAGAGAAATTAATCTTCTTTCGGACCACGGTTAGCGCGGCGACGATCGTTTTCCGTCAGGTGACGTTTACGAATACGGATAGAGGTCGGAGTGACTTCTACCAGTTCGTCATCATCGATGAACTCCAGTGCTTGTTCCAGAGTCATGCGGATAGGCGGAACCAGAACAACGGCTTCATCAGTACCGGAAGCACGCATGTTGGTCAGTTTCTTACCGGTCAGGCAGTTTACAGTCAGGTCGTTAGAGCGGCTGTGAATACCGATAATCTGACCTTCATAAACTTCTGCACCGTGACCGAGGAACAGCTTACCGCGATCCTGCAGACCGAACAGCGCGAACGCTACCGCTTTACCCTGACCGTTAGAGATCAGTACGCCGTTCTGACGCTGACCCACTTCACCCGGACGCACATCGTCGTAGTGGCTGAAGGTGGAGTACAGCAGACCAGTACCGGAAGTCATGGTCATGAACTCTGAACGGAAGCCAATCAGACCACGGCTTGGGATCACGTAGTCGAGACGTACGCGGCCTTTACCGTCTGGATTCATGTTTTTCAGCTCGCCTTTACGTTCGCCCAGCGCCTGCATTACAGAACCCTGATGCTGTTCTTCAACGTCCAGAGTCACGTTTTCGAACGGCTCTTGTTTACGACCGTCGATTTCACGGAAGATGACTTTCGGACGGGATACCGCCAGTTCGAAACCTTCACGACGCATGTTTTCGATAAGAACAGACAGGTGCAGTTCGCCACGACCAGAAACGCGGAACGCATCGGCGTCTTCGGTTTCTTCTACGCGCAGCGCAACGTTGTGTACCAGTTCTTTGTTCAGACGATCCAGAATCTGACGAGACGTTACGAACTTACCTTCTTTACCGCAGAACGGAGAGGTGTTAACGCAGAAGAACATAGAAACGGTCGGCTCATCAACGGAGAGTGCCGGCAGCGCTTCAACGTTTTGCGTGTCGCAAACGGTGTCAGAAATGTTCAGTTCACCAAGGCCAGTGATTGCCACGATATCGCCAGCTTCCGCCAGATCGGTTTCGATACGTTCCAGACCAAGGTGGCCCAGCACTTTACCAACTTTCGCGTTACGGGTTTTGCCTTCACTATCGATGATAGTAACCTGCTGGTTCGGCTTCACTTTACCGCGCTTGATGCGACCAATGCCGATAACACCAACATAGCTGTTGTAATCGAGCTGAGAAATCTGCATCTGGAACGGACCGTCAAGGTCTACGTCCGGTGCAGGAACGTGGTCGATAATCGCCTGATACAGCGGGGTCATGTCTTCCGCCATATCTTCGTGGTCCAGACCCGCGATACCGTTCAGCGCAGAAGCATAAACGATCGGGAAGTCCAGTTGCTCGTCGGTCGCATCGAGGTTAACGAACAGGTCGAATACCTGATCAACAACCCAGTCAGGACGCGCGCCAGGGCGGTCAACTTTGTTGATTACCACAATCGGCTTCAGGCCGTAAGCAAACGCTTTTTTGGTTACGAAGCGCGTTTGCGGCATTGGGCCGTCAAATGCGTCAACCACCAGCAGCACTGAATCTACCATGGACATTACACGTTCAACTTCACCACCGAAGTCGGCGTGCCCCGGGGTATCAACGATGTTGATACGGTAATCATTCCATTTGATAGCGGTGTTTTTCGCGAGGATGGTAATCCCACGCTCTTTCTCCAAATCGTTGGAGTCCATCACGCGCTCTTGGGTTTCGGCACGAGAGTCGAACGTACCGGATTGTTGGAGCAGCTTATCTACCAGGGTGGTTTTACCATGGTCGACGTGCGCGATGATGGCGATGTTACGCAATTTTTCGATCACAACTTTGCCTCAGGCATTAGAAATAGCGCGTTATTGTACACGGATTAATCGCACTACAAAACAGGATCACAAACATCCTCCGCAAACAAGTATTGCAGAGTCCCTTTGTGATCGCTTTCACGGAGCATAAAAAGGGTTATCCAAAGGTCATTGCACCAACATGGTGCTTAATGTTTCCATTGAAGCACTATATTGGTGCAACATTCGCATCATGGTGCAGCCCTTTTGCACGATGGTAAGCATGATAACGCCTTTTAGGGGCAATTTAAAAGTTGGCACAGATTTCGCTTTATCTTTTTTACGGCGACACGGCCCAATTAATTGCAGATTTCGTTACCACGACGACAATGACCAATCCAGGAGAGTTAAAGTATGTCCGCTGAACACGTACTGACGATGCTGAACGAGCACGAAGTGAAGTTTGTTGATTTGCGCTTCACCGACACCAAAGGTAAAGAACAGCACGTCACTATCCCTGCTCATCAGGTGAATGCTGAATTCTTCGAAGAAGGCAAAATGTTTGACGGCTCCTCGATTGGCGGCTGGAAAGGCATTAACGAATCCGACATGGTGCTGATGCCAGACGCATCCACCGCAGTGATTGACCCGTTCTTCGCGGACTCTACCCTGATTATCCGTTGCGATATCCTCGAACCAGGCACTCTGCAAGGCTATGACCGTGACCCACGCTCTATTGCTAAGCGCGCTGAAGATTACCTGCGTTCCACTGGCATTGCCGACACTGTACTGTTCGGGCCAGAGCCAGAATTCTTCCTGTTCGATGATATTCGTTTCGGCTCTTCTATCTCCGGTTCTCACGTCGCTATCGACGATATCGAAGGCGCATGGAACTCTTCCACCCAATATGAAGGTGGTAACAAAGGTCACCGTCCTGCAGTGAAAGGCGGTTACTTCCCGGTTCCGCCGGTAGACTCTGCTCAGGACATCCGTTCTGAAATGTGTCTGGTAATGGAACAGATGGGCCTGGTGGTTGAAGCACATCACCACGAAGTGGCAACCGCAGGTCAGAACGAAGTGGCAACCCGCTTCAATACCATGACCAAAAAAGCCGACGAAATTCAGATCTACAAATATGTCGTCCACAACGTGGCGCATCGTTTCGGTAAAACGGCGACCTTTATGCCGAAACCGATGTTCGGTGATAACGGCTCCGGTATGCACTGCCACATGTCACTGTCTAAAAACGGTGTCAACCTGTTCGCGGGCGACAAATACGCTGGTCTGTCTGAGCAGGCGTTGTACTACATTGGCGGTGTAATCAAACACGCGAAAGCGATTAACGCGCTGGCAAACCCGACCACCAACTCTTACAAGCGACTGGTTCCGGGCTACGAAGCACCGGTAATGCTGGCTTACTCTGCGCGTAACCGGTCTGCATCTATCCGTATTCCGGTGGTATCTTCTCCGAAAGCGCGTCGTATCGAAGTGCGTTTCCCGGACCCGGCAGCTAACCCGTACCTGTGCTTTGCTGCCCTGCTGATGGCGGGTCTGGATGGCATCAAGAACAAGATCCACCCGGGCGAAGCAATGGACAAAAACCTGTATGACCTGCCGCCAGAAGAAGCGAAAGAGATCCCGCAGGTTGCAGGCTCTCTGGAAGAAGCACTGAACGAGCTGGATCTGGACCGCGAATTCCTGAAAGCCGGTGGCGTGTTCACTGATGAAGCGATCGATGCGTACATCGCTCTGCGTCGCGAAGAAGATGACCGCGTACGTATGACTCCGCACCCGGTAGAGTTTGAGCTGTACTACAGCGTCTAATAGTTGAAGTAGTCATACCCGGCGCACAAACGCCGGGGTTTTAGTTGCCGTGGAAATTTCAGCCCATCTCTGCATGGGCTTTTTTCTCCGTAACTTCTCTGATGCTTCGCGCTTTTTATCCGTAAAAAGCTATAATGCACTAAAATGGTGCAACCTGTTCAGGAGACTGCTTTATGGCAACAGGCACGCAGCCCGATGCTGGGCAGATCCTCAACTCTCTGATTAACAGTATTTTGTTAATTGACGACAACCTGGCGATCCATTACGCCAACCCCGCCGCGCAACAACTGCTCGCCCAAAGTTCCCGTAAATTGTTTGGTACGCCGTTACCGGAACTGTTGAGCTACTTCTCGCTAAATATCGGTCTGATGCAAGAAAGTCTGGAGGCGGGGCAAGGTTTTACCGATAACGAAGTGACGCTGGTGATTGACGGGCGCTCGCATATTCTTTCTGTGACGGCCCAGCGTATGCCGGACGGCATGATCCTGCTGGAGATGACACCGATGGATAACCAGCGTCGCTTAAGCCAGGAGCAGCTACAGCACGCCCAGCAAGTTGCTGCCCGCGATTTGGTCCGCGGCCTGGCACATGAGATCAAAAATCCACTTGGCGGCTTACGAGGTGCGGCGCAGTTACTCAGCAAAGCGTTGCCCGATCCGTCTCTGCTGGAATATACCAAAGTGATTATCGAGCAGGCGGACAGACTGCGAAATCTGGTCGACCGTCTGTTGGGGCCGCAACTACCAGGCACACACGTCACCGAAAGCATTCACAAAGTGGCAGAGCGCGTGGTGACGCTGGTGTCGATGGAATTACCGAACAATGTACGGTTGATTCGTGATTACGACCCCAGCCTGCCAGAACTGGCGCACGATCCGGATCAGATTGAGCAAGTACTGCTGAATATTGTGCGCAATGCGTTACAAGCGCTGGGGCCGGAGGGCGGTGAAATTATTCTGCGTACCCGCACCGCGTTTCAACTGACCTTGCATGGCGAACGCTATCGGCTGGCAGCACGAATTGATGTGGAAGATAACGGGCCTGGTATTCCGCCCCATTTGCAGGATACGCTGTTTTATCCGATGGTCAGCGGTCGCGAAGGCGGCACCGGGCTTGGTTTATCCATCGCCCGTAACTTGATTGATCAGCATTCAGGCAAAATTGAATTTACCAGTTGGCCGGGTCATACCGAGTTCTCGGTTTACCTGCCTATCAGGAAATAAAGGTGACGTTTATGCAACGAGGGATAGTCTGGGTAGTCGATGACGATAGTTCCATCCGTTGGGTGCTTGAACGTGCGCTCGCTGGAGCGGGTTTAACCTGCACGGCATTTGAGAACGGTGCCGAAGTGCTGGAGGCGCTGGCAAGCAAAACGCCGGATGTACTGCTTTCAGATATCCGTATGCCCGGAATGGACGGGCTGGCGTTGCTCAAGCAAATTAAACAGCGTCATCCGATGCTTCCGGTCATCATTATGACCGCACATTCCGATCTGGATGCCGCCGTTAGCGCCTATCAACAAGGGGCGTTTGATTATCTGCCCAAACCGTTTGATATCGACGAAGCCGTGGCGCTGGTTGAGCGAGCCATCAGCCATTACCAGGAACAGCAGCAACCGCGCAATATTCAGCTTAACGGACCAACAACCGATATTATTGGCGAAGCGCCTGCCATGCAGGATGTGTTCCGTATTATTGGCCGTCTCTCACGTTCTTCTATTAGCGTGTTGATCAATGGCGAATCCGGCACAGGTAAAGAGCTGGTCGCTCATGCCCTGCATCGCCATAGCCCGCGCGCCAAAGCGCCGTTTATCGCGCTGAATATGGCGGCTATCCCGAAAGATTTGATCGAATCAGAACTGTTTGGTCACGAGAAAGGCGCGTTTACCGGTGCCAATACCGTTCGTCAGGGCCGTTTTGAACAGGCCGATGGGGGCACGTTATTCCTTGATGAAATTGGCGATATGCCGCTGGATGTGCAGACACGGTTACTGCGCGTGCTGGCAGACGGTCAGTTTTACCGCGTTGGCGGCTATGCGCCGGTGAAAGTGGATGTGCGTATTATCGCTGCGACTCACCAGAACCTGGAACTGCGTGTGCAGGAAGGCAAGTTCCGTGAGGATCTGTTCCACCGCCTGAACGTTATCCGTGTTCATCTGCCGCCACTGCGCGAGCGTCGGGAGGATATTCCCCGTCTGGCACGTCATTTTCTGCAAGTTGCCGCGCGTGAGCTGGGTGTAGAAGCGAAGTTACTGCACCCGGAGACAGAAGCCGCCCTGACGCGTCTTGCATGGCCGGGGAACGTGCGTCAGCTAGAAAATACCTGCCGCTGGCTAACGGTGATGGCCGCCGGACAGGAAGTGTTGATTCAGGATTTGCCTGGCGAACTGTTTGAATCAACCGTAGCGGAAAGCCCTTCCACAATGCAGCCGGACAGTTGGGCAACGCTGTTAGCGCAATGGGCCGATCGGGCGCTGCGTTCCGGTCATCAAAACTTACTTTCTGAAGCGCAACCTGAGCTGGAGCGGACATTGCTGACCACCGCGTTGCGACATACGCAGGGGCATAAACAAGAAGCGGCGAGACTGCTTGGTTGGGGACGTAACACACTGACACGTAAGTTAAAAGAGTTGGGAATGGAGTGACTCAGGCTTGCTGTGTAAAGATTGATTATTGAGCGCAAATTGCTGTTATTTTGCGCTTTACTGTTCCGATAAGTTCAGTATGATCTTGCCCGAAAAACGGGGAGAGTCATTATGTTAGAATCAATAATTAATCTGCTATCGAGTGGCGCAGTTAGCAGCCACGCGCCGCAAACTGCCGTTGCTGCCGTGCTGTGTGCCGCGATGATTGGGCTGTTTAGCTGAAACTCGTTGTTCATGCCGGATGCGGCGTGAACGCTTTATCCGGCATACAAAAACAGGTTTTGTTGGCCTGATAAGCGTAGCGCATCAGGCAGTTTTGTTCTCAGTCAATTGATGGCGCTTTCGTTTATCACCGTTGTAAACGAAGCGCCATTCAACATTTAAATCACCCGCGAGAACTGCTGCATTCGCGCTTTCTGGCGCAAATAAGTATCAAAGCACATGCAAATGTTGCGGATCAGCAAACGACCTTTCGCTGTCACCTGAATTCCCTTCTCATCGACATCCACCAGCCCGTCTTTTGCTAATGGGGCGAGCAGCTTGAGGTCTTCCGCAAAATAATCAGCGAAGTTTAAATCCCACTGCTGTTCAACGGGGGCGTAATCCAGACGGAAGTTGCAGATCAGCGACTTAATTACATCACGGCGAATACAGTCATCGCGCGTTAACGCAATACCGCGCCACAGCGCATTGCCTTGCTCATCTACCTGCTGATAGTAACGCTTCAGCTCTTTCTGGTTCTGCGCATAGCAATCGCCAATCATACTGATGGCAGAGACGCCCATTCCCAACAGATCGGTATCGCCCTGGGTGGTGTAACCCTGGAAGTTGCGATGCAGCACGCCTTCACGCTGGGCCTCCGCCAGCTCATCATCCGGGCGGGCAAAGTGATCCATACCAATGAACTGATAGCCCGATTGCGTCAGGAAGGCGATGGTTTCCTGCAGGATATCCAGTTTTTGCTGCGGACTCGGCAGGTCAGCATCTTTGATTTTACGTTGAGCAGCAAAAATGGTCGGCAGATGCGCGTAGTTAAAGACGCTCAGACGATCAGGGTTCAGTTCCGCCACGCGTTTCAGGGTAAAAGCGAAACTCTCCGGCGTCTGTTTCGGCAGGCCGTAAATGAGGTCAATGTTGGTGGAGGTAAAGCCGATCTCACGCGCATGGTTAAGCAGGGCAAAGATGAACTCTTCATCCTGCTCACGGTTGACCAGACGTTGCACTTCTTTGTTGAAGTCCTGCACACCCATGCTCAGGCGGTTAAAGCCTTCGGCACGTAAATGATCGAGGACATCCAGTTCAATTTCACGCGGATCAACTTCGATCGAGATTTCCGCATCAGTATTAAACTGGAAGTTTTCCCGCAACAGATTCATCAGACGGCTAATTTGCGCTTTGTTCAGGTACGTCGGCGTACCGCCACCCCAGTGCAACTGGCTGACTTTACGTCCGGCAAACAGTGGCGCACGATGAACGATTTCTTGCTCCAGCGCGTCCAGGTATTGGTCGGCTTTATGCTGCTGGCGAGTCACAATTTTATTGCAGCCACAGAAATAGCAAAGCTTGTGGCAGAACGGGATATGCACGTAGAGAGATAAGGGACGCTCAGGGTAGCGCGCCACGGCTTGTAAAAACGCCTGTTCACCGAAGTCTTCTGAAAACTCCAGCGCGGTCGGGTACGAGGTGTATCGTGGCCCGGAATAGTTATATTTCTGGATCAGGGCCAGGTCCCAGTCGATTTGCTGTACAGACATGCTCACTCCTTCCGATGGCGTCTCTGGCGGCTACGGCGTACCGGCTGATGTCCGTTTCGGGTCATCAACCGGTTGCGCAGCCACTTTTGTCGCCGCGACAACCGCTGTAGTTTAACGAATAACCACACCAGATAACATATAACCGGAAGGGTTATCAGCAGAACGGGAAGGCCCACAGTGGCAACCCGTTAGTTGCCTCGCAACAGACGCATCATGTCTTCTTGCTTCTCGTCTTCTTCCTCTTCTTCATCGTCGTCATAAGAGAGACCGAGTTTCTGCATCAGCTCATCAATTCGATCCAGTTTAGCATCAACCCAGGATTGCTCTTCGGCACTCAGGGTTTCGCCCGCTTCCAGACGTTCCAGCAGCGCATCCAGACGCTCATCCGTTTCCAGTAACTCCAACTCCGCCTGCGGTGAAAGCATAGGTTTCTCACTCTTCGGTTTGTGCTGTTTGGTGACTTTTTCAGTCACACCCAATGGAATAGGGGTTTTACTGCCAATGCGTGGATCTTTCGGTGCGTTCTGGCCTTTACTGCCCGATGTAGCGCTACCGCCCGCTGCACGACTGCCTGGCGCATGACCACGACGTTTTTTCTGACGCTTGCGGTCACGAGCTTCCTGATCCAGCTCTTCGCGTGTTTTTCGACGCGCTTTTGCGTGACCTTTGCTGCGTGAGTTTGAAGATGATGGTTTCATAATAGTTCGTCTTTTAGCCGTTTTATTCAGTATAGATTTGCGGCGGAATCTAACAGAAAGCAAGCAAAGAAAAAAGGCGACAGATTACTCTGTCGCCTTTTTTCCTGACTCATAACCCTTAACGGGTCTTACAATCCTTGCAGGCCGCCAACACACCCTGTTTTTCCATTAGCCAGAACATTCCGTGTTGATTCCATTTCCGTTTAATTACGTCTCCGGACGTTTGTCTTCCTGACAATCCTCTGTCTTCGCCTCCTGGCGCTCCTGACCCTCATCCTGAGTCATCTTCCTGTTAGCGTCCTCGCTCTATGGGTGCTACTTTACGCTTCTGCACCAAACAAACAATAAACTATCATCAGTATTTACTCATTTTCAGATTATTGTATAAAACTAATCACCTGATTTCTTTGACCTATTTGACATGCATCGCAGAATTTTCTCTACGATTTCGCATAAAAATGATCGGCAATGTCTCACAAAGCATATGGTTTTTACTTACACCACTCCCCCGAAAAATCCGTCTTTTATTGTGGTTCAGGTATAATCGCCGCAACGCTTTGACTGATGGAGACGACCGCTTTGACTAATTTGAATTACCAACAGACGCATTTTGTGATGAGTGCGCCTGATATTCGCCACTTACCTTCCGATACCGGAATCGAAGTGGCTTTTGCAGGCCGTTCCAACGCAGGGAAATCCAGCGCGCTGAACACGCTGACTAACCAGAAAAGCCTGGCGCGTACCTCGAAAACGCCAGGACGCACCCAGCTTATCAACCTGTTTGAAGTGGCTGACGGCAAACGTCTGGTCGATTTGCCGGGCTATGGCTACGCAGAAGTTCCGGAAGAGATGAAGCGTAAATGGCAGCGCGCATTAGGGGAATACCTGGAAAAACGTCAGAGCCTGCAAGGCCTGGTGGTACTGATGGATATTCGCCATCCGCTGAAAGATCTGGATCAGCAGATGATTGAGTGGGCGGTAGACAGCAATATCGCCGTGTTGGTGCTACTGACCAAAGCGGACAAACTGGCAAGCGGTGCACGTAAAGCGCAATTGAATATGGTGCGTGAAGCGGTGCTGGCGTTTAACGGTGATGTGCAGGTAGAGACATTCTCTTCTCTGAAGAAGCAAGGTGTGGATAAGCTGCGTCAGAAGCTGGATACCTGGTTTAGCGAGATGCAGCCTGTCGAAGAGGCGCAGAGCGGCGAATAATTTTCTTGCCCTTGTGCTGGTGCCGGATGCGGTATAAACGCCTTATCCGGCCTTTAAAGTGAAGAAAATTCAATAAGTTGTTATTCACAATAAACCTGATACGCGTAGCGAATCAGACAATACAGATATTTTCTTTCGTACAATAAAAAACGCCCCAGTCATTACTGACTGGGGCGGCTAAAAAATTCAGCCAAATCCGATTACGTGAAGTAAAAGGTCTGAAAGATAGAACATCTTACCTCTGTACCCTACGCGAGTAACTTTACTCTTTTTTGTTCAGTTCAGAAAGCACTTTTTGTAATTTTTTTTCAGTTGTTGCATAGGAATTTCTAATAGTCATCACAAAATGTGGCGAGTTATGTTGCTTACTTACGAAAAAAAGGCTTGCTCAGGCGAATCTTAGTGCGCCTGATCCCAGTTTTCGCCACTTCCCACTTCCACCAGCAACGGCACATCCAGACGGGTACAGTTTTCCATCAACTGATGGATTTTCTTCGCTACCACATCGAGATCATCTTTATGAACTTCAAACACCAGTTCATCGTGTACCTGCATAATCATACGCACACGCGGTTGCTCGGCCTGGAGCCATGCATCAACGGCAATCATCGCCCGCTTGATGATATCGGCCGCGGTGCCCTGCATTGGCGCGTTAATTGCTGCACGTTCTGCCGCGGCACGGCGCGCACCATTGCTGGACTTAATATCCGGCAAATAGAGGCGGCGTCCGTCCAGCGTTTCAACGTAACCCTGTTCTTTCGCCTGGGCGCGGGTGCGTTCCATATACTCCAACACGCCTGGATAGCGTTCAAAGTAGAGATCCATGTACTTCTGCGCTTCTTTACGCGGAATGTTCAACTGGCGCGCCAGACCGAAAGCACTCATGCCATAAATCAGGCCAAAGTTGATCGCTTTCGCGCTACGGCGTTGTTCGCTGGTGACGGTTTCCAGTGGCAAACCAAACACTTCTGCAGCCGTTGCCCGGTGGATATCTTTTCCTTCTGCGAAGGCGGTCAGCAAGCCTTTATCACGTGAGAGATGCGCCATAATGCGCAGTTCAATCTGCGAGTAGTCCGCAGAAACAATCACGTAATCCTCTGGCGCAATAAACGCCTGACGGATACGGCGACCTTCCTCGTTACGCACCGGAATGTTTTGCAAGTTAGGATCGGTTGACGACAAGCGCCCTGTCGCAGTCACCGCCTGGTGATAAGAAGTATGCACGCGCCCGGTTTTCGGGTTGATCATCAGCGGCAGCTTGTCGGTGTAAGTCGATTTCAACTTCGCCAGACCGCGGTACTCCAGAATCACTTTCGGCAATGGATAGTCCAGTGCCAGCTCTTCCAGCACCTCTTCCGACGTTGACGGCGCACCACCCGGTGTTTTCTTCAGCGGTTTAATCCCCTGTTTTTCAAACAGAATGGTTTGTAACTGCTTGGTGGAAGAAAGATTAAATTCTTCACCAGCAATTTCATGCGCTTTCTTTTCCAGCTCCGCGAGACGCAGAGTGAGTTCTTCTGAATGATTGTGCAGAACTTTCGGATCGATCTTCACACCGTTACGTTCAATGCGCGAAAGCACCGGCACCAGAGGCATTTCGATGTTTTCAAAGACGTTCAACGGTCCTTTTTGTTTTTGCAGATCCGGCCACATTTTCAGATGCAACTGCAAGGTGACATCCGCATCTTCGGCGGCATAGCGTCCGGCCTCTTCCAGGGCAATCTGGTTAAAAGTCAGTTGATTTTTACCTTTACCGGCAATCTCTTCAAAAGTAATGGTTTTGTGCTTCAGCCAACGGTCCGCGAGGCTGTCCATGTCGTGACGCCCGGCAACACTGTTGAGAATGTAGGACTCCAGCATGGTATCAAAGGCAATTCCACGCAGCTCAATACCGTAGTTCGCCAGAATGCCACGATCGTATTTCAGATTTTGCCCAACCTTCAGCGCCTTCTCATCTTCCAGCAGTGGTTTCAGCAGTTCGAGGGCGCGCTCGCGAGAGATCTGGTCGGGAGCATCGAGATAATCATGAGCAACCGGTACATACGCCGCCACACCTGGCTCGATGGCGAAAGATAGCCCCACCAGGTTGGCAGAGACGTTATCGAGGCTGTCGGTTTCGGTGTCAAAAGCAAATACCGGCGCTTTTTCCAGCTTCGTAATCCATTCTTTCAGCGTATTTTCATCAAGGATGGTGACGTAATTGTCGTAAGAAATCACCGTCGCAGTCACTTCCGGCATTTCGTCGACAACAATGGTTTCCTGCGACTTTGTGGCCGGTTTCGCCCCTTTGGCCTGTAACCACTTGCCTGCTTCAACATCGGCAACCCAGCGTTTGAATTCATACTTTTTAAACAGCCCTAACAACTCTTCAGCCGCCGGTTGCTGCACTTCCAGTTGTTCACAGGTCAGCTCCAGCTCAACATCAGTTTTAATCGTCGCTAACTGGTAAGAAAGATATGCTACCTCTTTATTTTGCTCGAGCTTCGCCGCCATTGTTTTCGCACCGCGGAAGCTTAGGCCAGCAATTTTTTCCGGCTCAGCATACAGCGTATCCAGCCCACCAAGACCTTGCAGCAGTGCCTGCGCGGTTTTTTCACCCACGCCCGGTACGCCAGGGATGTTATCTGAAGAGTCGCCCATCAGCGCGAGGAAGTCGATAATCAGTTCCGGCGGTACACCGTACTTATTCACGACCTCTTCCGGGCCAAGGATCGTATTCGTCATGGTATTGATGAGAGTGATATTTGGCGTTACCAGTTGCGCCATATCTTTATCACCGGTGCTGATCAGTACCGGGCGACCGGCTTTTTCTGCTTCGCGTGCCAGGGTGCCGATAACATCGTCTGCTTCTACGCCAGAAACGGCCAGCAGCGGCAAGCCCATCGCTTTAACCATCGCATGCAGAGGCTCGATTTGCACTCGTAGATCATCCGGCATTGGCGGGCGATGTGATTTGTAATGTTCAAACAGTTCATCACGAAAGGTTTTTCCCTTGGCGTCAAAGACCACCGCTGCATGCGTCGGTTTATATTGCAAGATCAGACTGCGCAGCATGTTGAGGACACCATACATCGCACCGGTCGGCTCGCCTGCGCTGTTGGTCAGCGGCGGAAACGCGTGATATGCGCGATAAAGATAAGATGAACCATCTACAAGGATAAGTGGGTTTTGGGGGATCTGAACCATAATGTCCGTGCCTGTTTATCAGATTATGGGTAAAGGATGCCACAGACGGGATAAAAACATGAGTTTTTCACCGCTTTTCGTGAAAATCTTTTGTAGATCTTCTGGATCGCTCGCTAATCCCCATGTGGATAACTTTGTGCATAAATTATTTACATCGCTTTTAATTTATTCTCATGCTTTTTACAGCATAATATTTATCGTTTACTTTCATGAAGTTAAAAATATCCCCTCAACGAACAATTGAGAAAAAGGGATTTTTTATAATGTGGATAGATATGATTTATTTTTCTATTTAAGGATCATCCGTTATTTGGATCGTTTTCTGCTAAAATCTGCGCCTTGCGCTTCTTTCGCGCACTGTCTATGGCTAACTTTTTGAATAAATTAATTATGACGAGAATACTCGCTACGATAACCCTTTTGCTGAGTATCGTATTGACCATTTTGGTCACCATTTTTTGTTCTGTCCCGATCATCATTGCCGGGATCGTAAAACTGTTGTTACCTGTACCAGTAATTTGGCGAAAGGTTTCACGCTTTTGTGATTTTATGATGTATTGCTGGTGTGAAGGATTGGCGTGTTTGCTGCACCTTAACCCACACCTGCAATGGGAAGTTCACGGGCTGGAGGGGTTAAGTAAAAAGAACTGGTATCTACTTATTTGTAATCATCGTAGCTGGGCAGATATTGTCGTACTGTGCGTGCTGTTTCGTAAGCACATTCCGATGAATAAATATTTCCTCAAACAGCAACTTGCCTGGGTGCCTTTTCTTGGCCTGGCGTGTTGGGCACTGGATATGCCGTTTATGAAGCGTTATTCCCGCGCTTATTTATTACGTCATCCGGAGCGGCGTGGTAAAGATGTTGAAACCACTCGGCGCTCATGCGAGAAGTTTCGTCGGCATCCCACCACTATTGTGAATTTTGTTGAAGGCTCCCGTTTCACGCAAGAGAAACATCAAAAAACCCATTCGGCATTTCAAAATCTTCTGCCGCCAAAAGCTGCCGGTATTGCGATGGCACTGAATGTGCTGGGTAAACAATTCGATAAATTACTCAACGTTACGCTGTGTTATCCGGACAATAATCGCCAACCATTCTTCGATATGTTAAGTGGCAAACTGACACGAATTGTCGTGCATGTGGATTTACAGCCCATTGCTGAAGAGTTGCATGGCGACTATATCAATGACAAAGGTTTTAAACGCCATTTTCAGCAGTGGCTGAACTCACTGTGGCAGGAAAAAGACCGGCTTCTGACATCTCTGATGTCATCACAGCATCAGAATAAGTAAGTTTTACTCGCCTCTGAATTAGCAGAGGCGAGGCATCATTTTAATGAATAAAACGCCCTGCACGAGACATAAATTCTTCTTCACTCATCTCCTGCCCATTGAAAACAACTTTACCTGGCATATAACGCAGTTGCAGTGAGGCGATATTGTTATCAATGGTGATTAACTGAAACATCTTACCTAACGCCATCATTCCGCTAATTTGTTTATCAGCCCGCCTCTGGGCTTTTTCAGCATCCATTCCTTCAGATAAATTAATTTGCTTTGATATTTCAGTGACGACATTAAGCGGTAAAGTCACGTCAAAATTGAGTGATTTAATATCTTTATTTGTGGCCGATGATGATTTAGCAGGATCAGCAATACTGATATCCAGATTAGCGTTAAGTTCTCCGACTGTATTTTTCCAACTAATCGGTAATTTAATAACCGGTTCACTTTTTTGTAATAGCGGTAAAGACTCTTTGAACAACGCAGCATTCACTTCTTCTTGCGCATTTTGATCGTTAGCTAACTCAGGGTGTGCTGCATACTGCTTCTTCATCGCAATATTGTACTGAATGATAAATTGACGAACTGCCGTTGGGTCGATAGATTCAGCAATCAGCGACCATTGACCACTACCTAGCGCCTGATTTCCTTTGGTTAATTTCTCAATACCATAAGTCAGATTAGCATTGATAAAGTCTTTATCTTTAACACGCTCAAGCGTTGTCCTGGCTATGAATGCATCAATTTTGGCAACCTCTTCACCACGATTGATAATGCTGACCTGATTAAATTTTGACTCATTTTCACCAATCGGAAATTTATTTCCTTCCAGTCTTGTCAGGGAGTTCACAGTAAAGGTTTTTGCTATTACTTTATTCATCGGCGATAAGTTCAGAGTGATATCTTCGACTTTTCCTTCAATATTCAGGTTAGACAATGAACTATTATCGCCGCTAAAAGTAAACTGGCCTTCACCAAAGGATACCTGACCATACTCTGCAGGAGCAACGTCTAATATCGTAGAGAATGAGCCACCAAATGCGAATCGCAATGATGCTTCGACGGGCGATTTATCTTTCGCAGCGATAAATAGCGACTGTGTCAGTTCATTATTCACTAATTTCACTTTTGCAGCCGCCAGAGCAGGGATGACATTACCATGCATTAACATCGTGATGGGAAACGGGCCGTGCTCAACATCCACATCAAATGCAACTTTCTGGCCTGGTTTGATATTGAGATCTGGAGCTCCGTTATCAAATGTAATTAGCATTTGAAAATGGGAATTAAAAAAACCTTTTCCAAAGTTTTCATAGCTTGCCGTCATCTCGTAGGCATGTTCACCTTTCTTTTTCCCATCGTTAAAATCTTTAATAAATTTTTCGACACCCGGCTGAATTTGCGTGCCAGTGTACCATGTACCACCACTCCAGATAACGGCTAACGCAATAATTACACCCGTAGCTGACTTACGTATCATATAGATATTCCCTGATAAAACAGCAAAAGTTTGAATATCCACTTATGATGAAATAATGTCCAGCAACTGGACGCATTATCAGAAAGTATTTATATTTATTTAAAAATAAAAAAGCCCGCGAGTATTCACGGGCCTTATGTAATTCACAATGAATTATTTTTTCTCAGACAGATATTTCACTGTGTCAGCATATTGCTGAACGAAAACATCCATATTGCTGGTATCCATACCCTGCGGGTTCAACTGATATTTACCGTTAACAAACATCGCCGGAACGCCACGCAATTGCACATCTGCGGCCGCTTTTTCTTGCTGTGCGACCAGAGATTTAACGACAAAACTGTTCCACGCCGCGTCGTACTCTTCACCTTTAATACCTGCGTTGATAAATACATCGCGGATATCAGATGCAGAGCGAATGGTCTGAGTTTTCTGTACGCCTTCAAACAGCGGAACAGTAACTTTGTCTTCTACACCCAGCGCCATCGCCACTGCCCAGGCCTGAGTCAGATCTTTGCCCAGGTCTCCACCCATGAAGTTGACGTGGTATTTGGTCATCTTCACGCCTTCCGGCAGTTTTTTCTTCACGTTATCAGAAATATGCAGAACTTCTTCAAACTGATAGCAGTGCGGGCAGAAGAAAGAGAAAAACTCCAGCACTTGCGGCGCGCCAGCAACCGGTTTTTCCAGGGTGGTGTACTGTTTACCATCTTCATACTGCGCCGCCGATGCGCTAAACGCTAAAACCAAACCAGCCAGCGCCAGCCAAATCTTTTTCATTGTCTACTCTCTCCGATTAATACATAGGTGTTAATTGTAAAGGGGGTTCTTGTAGAACTTTTACCTGTTCTATAAAAGTCGCCGTCTGTCGCAGCCAGTAATCTTCCCCGGTTAACCACGGGAAATTTTTCGGGAACGCGGGATCAGCCCAACGCCGCATCAGCCAGGCAAGATAATAAACCAAACGCATGGCGCGTAAAGGTTCAATCAGTCCGATTTCAGCGGTGTCGAACTCGCTAAATTCTTCATAAGCTTCAATAATAGTTTCCAATTGCATCCGCTGCTCGGCTTTATCGCCATTGAGTAACATCCACAGATCCTGTACCGCTGGGCCATTGCGCGCATCATCCAGATCGACAAACATCGGACCATCGCGCCAAAGAATATTTCCAGCGTGGCAGTCTCCATGTAGCCGCAGAACGGTGAAATCTTCCCGCCAATGCGCTGTAACAGCGGCAATCAGTTGATCTGTCGCTTTCAGGAATGCGGTCTTCAACCCGGAAGGTATTAGTGTGGCGTCCTCAAACAGCTTACGTGGCTCAGTAAGATATTCATTCAGGCCAATAGTCGGACGATGGATAAAAAGCTGTTTATGCCCCGTCTGGTGCATCCGCCCCAGATAGCGCCCCACCGCTTCCATCTGATCAATATTGTCGGCTTCGAATTGACGACCACCGACGCTTGGAAAAACAGCGTAATAAAATCCCTGATGATTCAATAAAGTTTGACCGTTATAGGCTAACGGCGCGGCGACTGGAACTTCGTCGTTTACCAGTTGTAACGCAAATTGATGTTCTTCGAGGATTTGGTCGGCTGTCCAACGTTCAGGACGATAAAATTTAACGACGAAGCGTCGACGCTCTTCGTCCTGAAATTGATAGACTCGGTTTTCATAGCTGTTAAGTGGGGTAAGACCGGAATCCACCCGGATCCCTTGCTCAAACAGAGCGTCCATGATGGTGTCCGGGTGTAGTGTCTGGAAAGTAAAAGCGCTGTTGTTCATCCCATCATCCGGAAAACATTACGAATGATGAAGGATATCATTTCACAATGATTTTGTTGGTGCCGCTTACAAGCTTTTACTCTTTAATTACGCCACGTGCGCGTAACAGCGCCGTTTTGAAATCTTCTTCATAATCTTTCTGCAAACCCGGGATCACCGCATCTTTTGCGGAATCGCGCATTTTCAGGTGGTAGATTAGAATGTCATCCGTCAAATCCGCCAGTTCGCCGTCAAAACCTGACTCTTTCGCCAATTTCTGCAAAAATTGCAGCAGGTTAAGGTCTGGCTCTTTTTGCCAGGCTGGCTGGAGGAGTTCAATAACTTCATTCAGACGTTTACATTTCATAGTGATGCTCCTTACTCTTGAGACAGACACGTTAGCAGGGTCAATCCCACAATAAAAGAGGCGATATCGGTGAATCTGATGACGACGATAACAGGCGTGGTGCTGGCAGGCGGTAAAGCCCGACGCATGGGCGGCGTAGATAAAGGATTACTTGAATTAAACGGCAAACCGCTGTGGCGGCATGTCGCTGACGCGCTAATGACGCAGTTATCTCACGTTGTGGTTAATGCCAATCGCCATCAGGAAATCTACCGATTAAGCGGTCTGAAAGTAATTGAGGATTCACTAGCAGATTACCCAGGCCCTCTGGCGGGAATGCTTTCAGTAATGCAGCAAGAAGCTGATGAGTGGTTTCTGTTTTGTCCGTGTGATACGCCTTATATCCCCCAGGATTTAGCCTCCCGACTTTATCATCAGCGAAAAGATGCATCTGTAGTGTGGGTCCATGACGGCGAGCGGGATCATCCAACTATTGCCCTGGTAAATCGCACTATTGAGCCATTATTGCAGGAATATCTGCATTCCGGAGAGCGCCGGGTGATGGCCTTTATGAATCTTGCTGGCGGTCATGCTGTTGATTTCAGCGATCGTAAAGAGGCATTTGTTAACGTGAATACGCCAGAGGAGCTTGCCCGATGGCAGGAAAGACAATAATCCCTTTACTCGCCTTTGCCGCATGGAGTGGCACCGGCAAAACCACACTGTTAAAAAAACTTATTCCGGCATTGTGCGCACGAGGGATCCGTCCGGGTCTTATTAAGCATACGCATCATGATATGGATGTTGATAAGCCGGGCAAAGATAGCTATGAGCTACGCAAGGCCGGAGCGGCACAAACCATCGTTGCCAGCCAGCAGCGTTGGGCTTTGATGACAGAAACCCCAAACGCAGAAGAACTAGATTTGCATTTTCTCGCAAGCCGGATGGATGACTCAAAGCTGGATTTGATTCTGGTTGAAGGGTTCAAACATGAAGAGATCGCGAAGATTGTGCTGTTTCGCGATGGGGCCGGACATCGACCGGAAGAGTTGGTGATAGACAGGCATGTCATTGCTGTGGCCAGCGATATACCGCTTAATGTTGATGTCGCGTTACTGGACATTAATGATATTGAGGGGCTGGCTGATTTTGTTGTTGGGTGGATGAGTCAGCAGGCTGAATAAGCAGGAGTAGGTCGGATAAGACGTGGCAAACGTGAGCCTGTACATAGATTTGTGTAATTGCCTGATTTTGATATGTTCAATCCAGCATCAAATGAAGGTTAATTTATGGACGAAAAACAGTTACAGGCTCTGGCTAACGAACTGGCCAAAAACCTCAAAACCCCTGAAGACCTCAGTCAGTTTGATCGGCTGCTGAAAAAGCTCAGCGTTGAAGCCGCTCTCAATGCAGAGATGAAACACCATCCTGGGTATGAGAAAAATCAGTCCAGACCAAGAGCTAACTTCCGCAACGGTTATTCCACAAAGACCGTTATCACAGGCGACGAGCCACTGGAACTGCGTACTCCGCGCGATCGTGACGGTACCTTCGAACCACAACTGGTAAAGAAAAATCAGACCCGTATTACCGGGATGGATAACCAGATCCTCTCGTTGTATGCCAAAGGGATGACCACCCGTGAGATAGCTGCTGCGTTCAAAGAACTGTATGACGCAGATGTTTCACCGGCACTGATATCAAAGGTTACCGATGCCGTGATGGAGCAGGTTGTAGAATGGCAAAACCGACCACTGGATGCTGTTTACCCCATTGTTTATCTTGACTGTATCGTCCTGAAAGTTCGGCAGGACAGTCGCGTCATCAACAAATCGGTGTTCCTGGCACTGGGCATCAATATCGAAGGTCAGAAAGAACTGCCAGGTATGTGGCTGGCCGAAAATGAAGGGGCGAAGTTCTGGCTCAATGTGCTGACTGGACTGAAAAACCGCGGTCTGAACGATATCCTCATCGCCTGTGTGGATGGCCTGAAAGGCTTCCCGGATGCCATCAACACAGTATATCCGAAGGCCCGCATCCAGTTATGCATCGTGCATATGGTGCGCAACAGCCTGCGCTTCGTGTCATGGAAGGACTACAAAGCCGTCACTCGCGACCTGAAAGCGATTTATCAGGCTCCCACGGAAGAGGCAGGCCAGCAGGCACTGGAAGCGTTCGCTGCGGCCTGGGACTGTCGCTATCCTCAGATAAGCCGAAGCTGGCAGGCTAACTGGCCGAATCTTGCCACGTTCTTCGCTTATCCAACGGACATCCGCAAAGTGATCTATACGACGAATGCCATCGAGTCGCTAAACAGCGTGATCCGCCATGCGATCAAAAAGCGTAAAGTGTTCCCGACAGACGACTCGGTGAAAAAAGTGGTGTGGCTGGCAATCCAGTCTGCGTCCCAGAAATGGACGATGCCGTTGAAGGACTGGCGAATGGCAATGAGCCGCTTTATTATCGAGTTCGGTGACCGCCTGGACGGTCACTTCTGAGAAAAGGCATTTACACAGAATCCTAAACAGGCTCGCAAACGTTGCATCCGGCATTTTTTCCGCACCAGCGCAAAAAGGCCATCCTTACGGATGGCCTTTCGCTTTATTTGATGCCTGGCAGTTCCCTACTCTCGCATGGGGAGACCCCACACTACCATCGGCGCTACGGCGTTTCACTTCTGAGTTCGGCATGGGGTCAGGTGGGACCACCGCGCTATCTCCGCCAGGCAAATTCTGTTTATTAACCCGCTT
>NZ_PTSB01000015.1:0-116647 GCF_002965125.1 Escherichia sp. MOD1-EC6162 | reverse complement strand
AGAGTCAGACGACAGAATAACAGCACTGGAAGAAGAAAACGCAGAATTAAAACAAAGATTATCTGCAATTGAGGCGGCGCTTGCGTCTAAATAATATTAAGGGGCCGAGCGCCCCGTTTTATTGGGTGGGATGAAAATGGATATAACACCTTTCCTTCATGCACTTTGTGCTGTGGCTGCGCAGGTGCTGGTTGGCCTTTTTACCGGAAACTGGGTTTACGGTGCGATAGCTGGTTGTTCGTTCTTCATTGCGCGGGAACACACCCAGGCAGAATATCGCTGGATTGAAATGTTCGGGCATGGCAAGCGTATGAATATGCCGTGGTGGGGCGGTTTTGATCCACGTGCATGGGATGTGGCAAGCCTGATGGATTTTGCTGTGCCGGTGGTGGCGTGTCTGCTGATCTGGCTGTTGGTTAATCACGGGTGAAAAAGGTGAGCTGTAAATGTCGGAGGAAGAACCATCATTGTTGGCGTGGAAGAAGTATTTGTGTTGTTGAATCATGGTCAGCGGGAGATGAAGGAAGAACTGAATAACTTGGAGGATTTGAAGTCGATACGAATGTTAAGTATTGAATAATGAATAAACCGCGATGAGCGGTTTTTTTGTACCTGAAAAATGAAAGCCCGGCTGCGTCAACAGTCGGGCTTTTAGCTTTTGATAATTGCGAGTTCTAATATGGAGGTCTTCCGTGTTCAATTTTAGCGGAGGAGACTGGATAGTGAAAGCCCTAAAATTACTGGCAAGAAGCCGAAGATTACGCCAGATTTATTATTCCACATTAGTTGCTGCGCTGATATATGCCCTGATACGTTCCCCCGTATTGGTTGAGTTGGTAAAACTATACGGGAATTAATAAAATCAGAGTCGCATCAATCGTTCCACCAGTTGTTCTTTACGGGCAACGATCCACCCGTGTTGTTCCAGATAAAATTTAAACCGTTCCAGAGTGCATACCATCGCATCGGCGGGTACTTTTTCCGTGAAGTCGACCTGACCGTGTTTATCGAAGTGGATCAGTAATGTGCATCCATTATTTTCGTTGAGGGAGTTTTGTGCTGCTGGTGGTTGTTTTTGGCTGAAATAACAGTCTTCGAGTTTTTCGAACACTTCCCACGCCTGATCGGTTTCGAGCATTTTTGCGTGGCGAGCTGCCCCGCGTTCTGTCCATAGGATGAGGGAGCGGGCTTTGGGAGATATGGGGTTTTGTGACTTACTTAAAGTAAGTCGCAAATTTTTTAATTCTTCACCCGATGCTTTAAAAAAGTGCTTTCCTTCGACAAAACGCTCTTTGTTTCTGGTGAAGTTAACCTGGATATTCAGAATTTCGGTGCCATAAAGCTGCGCCAAAAGTTCGGTGGTAATAACAGGGATCTGGTTATGGGTGATCGGGGAGAGAGTTTCAACAGAGATTTGAGTGGCCATAACGATAACTCCGTACATTTAGAAATTATCGCCACCGACGACGCCAATCGAACTGGTGGCGAACTGTGCAGGGTTGGCGTAACCGGGTACGGAAACCGGCGAGCCTTTCGGCTCCCCCACACAGCCCGCCATAAATCGCGAATGTGACTGTGCATACGATATGAAAAAAGACGCGGGCGCGTCTCATATCGCTCCGTAAACATCCGGGACGCCAATCCCGACAACCGATTTTGCGGTTGCGTGGGGAATATAGCCCCGGGGGACAAAAACTGTCAATGGGCAAAAATTTTCGTTATCAGGAATGTATAAAATCAAATCAATTGAGCAAAAAATCCTTTCTGCAAAACTAAAAAAGATTTCAATAAAATCAGGCAGTTAAAAACGCTGAAAAACGGTATAAAAAAGCATCTCAAAATCCTGTTTTTTCTTTCAGATACAATATCTTATTTGATTTTTTAAAACCTGCCGGTCTGGTACATGGATATCGATACCGACGTGAAATATAAATCCAACGGCGCAGTACTGCCGGCAGGACATTATTCTGACCATGTGCGCCTTGACCCGTGGGTGTTTATGTTCTCTGCGGGTTATCGTTTTTAATTCTTTGCTATCAACAAACCGCCAGATACTTTCTGGCGGTTTGTTGATGCCGGATGCGGTGTGAACGTCTTGTTTGGCTTACAAAATATTGAAAAATCAATGTATTGTATGGTGTATGCAGGCCAGATAAGCGTAGCGCATCAGGTAGTTTTGCATTTGTCATCAGTCTCAAAGACGCGTGGCGTCTTTCATCGGGCGAACAAACGTTTTCAGCTCTGCCAGCATTTTCTCTGGCTGATTAATATGTTGCTCAATGATTTTCACAATTGCTGACCCAGAAATAGCCCCCGCAGCGCCAGCCTCAATCGCCGCTTTTACCTGTTCCGGCGCGGAGATACCGAACCCTTGTAATGGAGGCGCAGCGTTATACTCTTTCAGCTTCGTGACCAGATGATTAAGCGGTAATGCCGCGCGGTTTTCCGCACCCGTCACACCCGCACGCGACAACAAATAGGTATAGCCACGACCATAAGAGGCAATCTGGCGCAGCAAATCATCGTCGGCATTCGGCGGACAGATGAAGATAGGTGCGACGTTATGGCGCAACGCGGCCTGGCGGAAAGGCGCGGACTCTTCTACAGGTACATCAGCAACCAGCACCGAATCGACGCCGACTTTCTCGCACTGCGCATAAAACTCATCAATGCCTTTGTTAAATACCAGATTGGCATACATCAGCAGGCCAATGGGAATGGTTGGGTGCTTCTGGCGAATCAGCGCCAGCATTTCAAAACACTGAGCCGGAGTTACGCCTGCGGCAAAAGCCCGCAGGGTTGCGTTTTGAATAGTTGGCCCATCAGCCAGCGGATCGGAGAAAGGAATGCCCAACTCCAGCGCGTCGGCACCTGCTTCAATCAAGGCATCGATAATTTTCAGCGACTGTTCAATGCCGGGGTCACCGAGGGTAACAAAAGGAACAAATGCGCCTTCGTTGCGCTCCTTCAATTGGGCAAACAGAGTTTCATAGCGTTCCATCAGATTTCCCCTCGTGCTTTCAAAATATCGTGAACGGTGAAGATGTCTTTATCGCCGCGGCCAGAAAGGTTAACCACCAGCAGTTGCTCTTTCTCTGGGGCTTCGCGCATCATTTTTAGTGCATGGGCAAGGGCGTGGGAGGATTCCAGCGCCGGGATGATCCCTTCATGCAGGCACAGTGTTTTGAACGCTTCCAGTGCTTCATCATCGGTAATTGAAACGTAATCTGCGCGCCCAATGCTGTTGAGATACGCATGTTGTGGGCCGACGGACGGGAAATCCAGACCGGCAGAAATGGAGTAAGACTCTTCAATCTGCCCGTCTTCGGTCTGCATCATCGGTGATTTCATACCGAAATAGATGCCCACGCGACCATGTTTCAACGGTGCACCGTGCTCGCCGGTTTCGATGCCATGACCACCTGGCTCAACACCTATCAGACCGACGTCAGTTTCATTAATGAAATCAGCAAACATACCGATAGCATTCGAGCCGCCGCCAACGCAGGCAATGACGGCATCCGGCAGGCGACCTTCTCTTTCCAGAATTTGCGCTTTCGTTTCTTCGCCAATCATCCGCTGGAACTCTCGCACAATGGTTGGGTAAGGGTGCGGGCCGGCAGCAGTACCCAGCATATAGTGAGCAGTTTCGTAGCTACCAGACCAGTCGCGTAACGCCTCGTTACAGGCATCTTTCAGTGTTGCGGAACCGCTATGTACAGGAATCACTTCTGCACCCATTAAGCGCATCCGAAAAACGTTTGGCGACTGGCGTTCGACATCTTTGGCACCCATATAGATGCGACATTTCAGACCGAGCAGGGCGCTGGCAAGCGCAGAAGCCACACCATGCTGACCGGCCCCGGTTTCCGCGATGATTTCGGTTTTACCCATCCGCTTTGCCAACAATGCCTGCCCCAACACCTGGTTGGTTTTATGCGCGCCGCCGTGGAGTAAATCTTCACGTTTCAGGTACAGCGTGGTGTTAGTTCCCGCCGTGATGTTCTGGCATTTGGTGAGTGCGGTCGGACGCCCGGCATAATTTTTCAGCAGGTCGTTAAACTGCGCCTGAAACTCAGGATCTTTTTGCGCGCTGACGAAGGCTTCTTCCAGTTGGCGCAGAGCAGGCATCAGGATTTGTGGCACGTACATGCCGCCAAATTCACCAAAATAGGGGTTAAGTAATGTTGTCATTGTTCCTTTCCTTAATATGCGCGCAGTGTCTGGAAAACCGAGGCCAAAACGCGTGCATCTTTAATGCCCGGTTGAGACTCTACAGCAGAATTAAAATCAAGCCCGGCGCAGCCGGTTTGTGCCGCTTCCACGCAGTTATCTGCGCCTAAACCACCCGCCAGCAGAACGTTGCTTAGCGATTGACCATGTAACAGTGACCAGTCGAAACGTTGTCCGCTGCCGCCCTGGCCGTTGTCGAAAATATATTTATCGACGAACTGAAGATCGCGTGCAGGCAGGACTTCACCGACGCTTAATGCTTTCCAGATGGCAACATTTTCAGGCAGAGCGTCACGTAGGGCGTCGATATACTCCTGATCTTCACTGCCATGCAGTTGTACTGCCGCCAATGCCAGGGTATTCGCTTTATCAACGACCTCATTAATATCGTGATTGCGGAACACGCCGACATATTGCAATGGTGCTGCAGCTATCACTTCCAGCGCCTGTTCAACGCTGATATAGCGCGGTGATGTGGCAACAAAAATCAATCCGCCGTAAATAGCACCAGCGTCATAAGCCGCTCTGGCATCTTGCCCACGAGTCAGGCCACACACTTTATTCTCACCCAGTAACACCCGACGCACGGCGGCGTTCAAATCGTCATGGGCCATCAGCGCCGAACCAATCAGAAAGCCGTTAGCAAAGTGGCTCAACTCGCGCACCTGAGCATAAGTATTGATGCCGGATTCGCTGATCACCGTCACGTTGTGCCCCAGTTTCGGCGCAAGCTCACGGGTACGGTTGAGATCAATCGACAAATCACGCAGATCGCGGTTGTTGATGCCAACGACTTTTGCTCCCAGCACAATGGCGCGTTCCAGTTCCTCTTCATTACTGACTTCGGTCAGCACGCCCATACCCAGACTATGGGCGACGGCGGAGAGCTGGCGATACTGTTCATCGTCCAGCACTGAAAGCATTAATAAGCAGGCATCAGCCTGATAATAGCGAGCCAGATAGATCTGGTAAGGGTCGATAATAAAGTCTTTACATAAAATTGGCTGTGGTGCGATTTGGCTGACAATAGGGAGGAAATCAAAACTCCCCTCGAAATATTTTTCATCAGTCAGCACCGAAATTGCTGAAGCGTAATGTTTATAAATGGAGGCAATACGTGCAGGATCGAAATCATCACGGATCACACCTTTTGACGGTGATGCTTTTTTGCACTCCAGAATAAACGCGGTGCGTGCGCCCTGCAGCGCATCATAAAAATGTCGTGTGCTCGGCTGAATTTCATTCTGGAAACTGGCCAGCGGTTGTTGCTGTTTGCGGGCTTCTACCCAAATCGCCTTGTCTGCGACAATTTTCGCTAAAACGGTTTGCATCATTTACCCTCGTGCCGCCAGTGCGGTGACTCTGTCGTAAGCGGAACCACTGCGCAGTACCGCAAGAACGGTTTGCGCATTGGCTTGCAGATCTTCATGGCCATGCAGGCGCATTAACATGGCGACATTCGCCGCGACGGCTGCTTCATGAGCGGCGTCACCTTTACCTTGTAACAAGCGTGTTAAAATGTCACGGTTTTCTTCCGGAGTCCCACCAGCCAGTTGCTCCTGGTGGTAGGGCGTCAGGCCAAAATCTTCAGCAGTCAGTTGATAACTTTTGATTTCTCCATCGTGCAATTCCGCAACAATCGTTGGCGCGTGCAAAGAAACTTCATCCATTCCGCCGCTATGCACCACTGCTGCACGTTGATACCCCAGTACGCGCAGGGTTTCGGCAATAGGCAGTACCAGTTCCGGGCTATAAACACCTATTAACGCCAGCGGCGGATGCGCCGGGTTAATCAATGGCCCCAGCACGTTAAACAGGGTGCGGGTTTTCAGTTGCTGGCGAACTGGCATCGCGTGGCGAAAACCGCTGTGGTACTTCGGCGCGAAGAGGAAACAGACACCTAACTCGTCCAGCGCCTGGCGCGATTTATCGGCATTCATATCCAGGTTAATACCAAATGCTGCCAGCAGATCGGACGAACCGGATTTACTGGAAACGCTGCGGTTGCCGTGTTTCGCAACTTTCAGTCCACAAGCCGCGGCGACAAAAGCACTGGCGGTAGATATGTTGATGCTGTTGCTGCCGTCACCGCCGGTGCCGACGATATCGGCAAACAGATAATCAGGTCGCGGGAACGGCGCAGCATTTTCCAGCAGGGCAGTTGCCGCCCCGGCGATTTCATTCGGGTGCTCGCCGCGAATTTTCATGCTCACCAGCGCCGCCGCCAGTTGTTCGGACTTCAGTTCGCCGCGAACTACGGCTGAAAACAACAGGTGGCTCTCCTGCTGGCTAAGCGTCTGTGCCTGATACAGCTTTTCCAGAATCGGTTGCAGCGTGTTGGCCGGTTCCAGCTTCTGTTGCGCCCACGCCAGCGTTTGCTCCAGCAGTTGTGCGCCCTGGGTGGTGAGAATCGATTCCGGATGGAACTGGAAACCGCAAACGCGATCTGCATCATGACGCACCGCCATCACCATGCCATTAAAATGGGCGTTGATGGTTAAACCGGCCGGAATGTTACTGCCAACCAGCGAGTGATAACGCGCCACCGGCAGCGGGTTGCTTAACCCGGCAAACATCGCCTGACCATCATGTTCAATACTGGAAGCTTTGCCGTGGAGTATTTCCCCCGCCTGGCCGACATAACCGCCGTAAGCCTCGACAATCGCCTGATGACCGAGGCAAATACCGATAATCGGCAGCTTGCCACGCAGACGGGTGAGTAGCTCCGGCATACACCCGGCTTCACTCGGCACACCGGGGCCGGGTGAAAGCATCAGCACCGGATTGCTCATCGTCGCCAGACGTTCAATTAAGGTTTGCGCCGGAATATGGTTGCGGTAAATCACCACGTTATGACCATTGCTGCGCAACTGATCTGCCAGGTTGTAAGTAAAAGAGTCGATATTATCGAGCAGCAGAATGTCAGCCATCAGAAAATCTCCTGTGCATGATGCGCGGTGGCGATAGCGCGCAGTACAGCGCGGGCTTTATTACGGGTTTCGTCGGCTTCCGACTGCGGAACAGAATCAAGCACCACGCCAGCACCGGCTTGCACGGTAGCGACGCCGTTTTCCACCAGCGCCGAACGGATGACAATGCAGGTATCGAGATCGCCGTGCGCGGTGAAATAACCTACCGCGCCGCCGTAGCTGCCGCGTCGACGACCTTCTGCTTCGGCAATTAACTGCATGGCGCGCACTTTCGGCGCACCGCTTAACGTGCCCATATTCATACAGGCGCGGTAAGCGTGCAGGGCGTCAAGGTCGTGGCGCAGTTCACCGACCACGCGGGAGACGAGGTGCATCACGTAGGAATAACGGTCAACTTTGGTGAGGTCGGCTACGTAGCGGCTGCCGGGGGTGCAAATGCGCGCGAGGTCGTTACGGGCGAGATCCACCAGCATCAGATGCTCGGAAAGCTCTTTATGGTCGGTACGCATCGATAGTTCAATCCGGCTGTCGAGGTCTCTGTCCAGTGAACCATCGGCGCGACGACCGCGTGGGCGTGTTCCGGCAATCGGGTAGATTTCAATCTGACGACTGGTGGCGTCGTATTTGAGTGAACTTTCCGGCGACGCGCCGAACAGAGTGAAATCATCATCCTGCATAAAAAACATGTACGGGCTGGGGGTACTCTTTTTCAGCACGTAATAAGCTGCCAGCGGTGACGGGCAGGGCAGTGAGAAACGGCGAGATGGCACGACCTGGAAAATCTCTCCGGCGCGAATCGCTTTTTGCAACGAACGCACGACACCGCCGAACTCTTCATCGCTCTGATTACATTCACAACGCATATGCGGCACGGAAACCACTGGCAGTGGCGGCGCGATTTCGGTGAGTTGCTGGCGAAGTTCGTTCAGGCGAGCAGTGAGGCGCTGTTTTTCTTCTTCATTCTGACCAAAAAGGCTGGCCTGGATGCGTGTGCTTTTCTTCTGATGGTCAATCACCATCAGCGTTTCAGCAAGATAAAAACAGAAATCAGGGCAGTTATTTTCAGCCGCCAGTTGCGGTAAATCTTCAAATCCTGCGACCAGGTCGTAAGAGAACAGGCCGCCAAAGAACATCGCTTCTCGTTCTTCCTTCGGCACATTCACCAGATCCTGCAACAAACGAAAAGTGTCAAAAACCGAAAGGGAGCATAAACGGGCATCTTCATCCAAAAGAGTGCTGACGGGCGGAAAACGCAGCACGCGACAATCTGGCGATTGTTCATTTTCTACGCCAGCAGGCAGAGTGCTATCCAGCAATGCAAGCAGAGATGTCCCATTGTCAGTTAGCGCTTTAATTGTGACAGTGTCACCTAATGCGGTAATACGCAGCGCACTATCCACTAACAGCAGACTTTTCAGATCATCTTTGCTGTCAATATCTGCCGATTCCAGCAGCAGCGTAGCAGAGCGTGCTCCGCACAACTGGTGAAAAAGCGCGGTCGGATTATCGCGATAAGCACCTGCGCAGGTTAACAGTTCGAGAGTCGGTTTTTGTGTTTGCATTGTTATTCTCTAATTTTGTTCAAAAAAAAGCCCGCTCATTAGGCGGGCTGGGTATCTGGTTGCTTTACGCATGGTGAATACACTGCCCGTTTCAGGAAGTGCGCCACCAACCTTTCAGTACGAAAATCGATTTCATTGTCGATACCCTTTTTACGTGAACTTTCGTACTAGTTAACTAGTTCGATGGTTAATTGTCAACAGCTCATTTCAGAATATTTGTCAGAACCGTTATGATGACGACGCAAAAAACATTATCCAAAATGGGAGTGCGCCTTGAGCGACACGAATTACGCAGTCATTTATGACCTGCACAGCCATACTACGGCTTCCGATGGCTGCCTGACACCGGAAGCGCTGGTACACCGTGCCGCAGAAATGCGCGTCGGCACTCTGGCGATCACCGACCATGACACCACGGCAGGGATCTCGCCAGCAAGAGAAGAAATTTCACGTTCGGGACTGGCACTGAATCTTATTCCTGGCGTGGAAATTTCCACCGTATGGGAAAATCATGAAATTCATATTGTCGGGTTGAATATTGATATTTCTCATCCGGCAATGTGTGAATTCCTGGCACAGCAAACTGAACGGCGTAATCAGCGGGCGCAGTTAATCGCAGAAAGGCTGGAAAAAGCGCAAATACCGGGCGCGCTGGAAGGGGCGCGAAGACTAGCGCAGGGCGGCGCGGTAACTCGCGGACATTTTGCTCGTTTTCTGGTCGAGTGTGGCAAAGCCAGTTCAATGGCGGACGTCTTTAAAAAATATCTGGCGCGCGGGAAAACCGGATACGTTCCGCCACAGTGGTGTACAATAGAACAAGCTATTGATGTCATTCATCATTCTGGCGGTAAGGCGGTGCTGGCTCATCCAGGGCGGTACAATCTTAGTGCTAAATGGCTGAAAAGATTGGTTGCGCATTTTGCCGAACATCACGGCGACGCGATGGAAGTCGCGCAATGCCAGCAATCGCCCAATGAACGCACCCAACTGGCGACACTTGTACGCCAGCACCATTTATGGGCATCACAAGGCTCTGATTTTCATCAGCCGTGCCCGTGGATTGAACTGGGGCGTAAACTCTGGCTGCCCGCAGGCGTTGAAGGCGTCTGGCAGCTTTGGGAACAGCCACAGAACAAGACAGAGAGGGAAGTATGAGTCAGTTTTTTTATATCCATCCAGATAATCCGCAACAGCGTCTGATCAACCAGGCGGTGGAGATTGTGCGTAAAGGTGGGGTGATTGTTTATCCTACCGATTCAGGCTACGCACTGGGCTGTAAAATTGAAGATAAAAACGCGATGGAGCGTATTTGTCGCATTCGCCAGTTGCCGGACGGTCACAACTTTACCCTGATGTGTCGTGATCTTTCCGAACTCTCGACCTATTCCTTTGTTGATAACGTCGCGTTTCGCCTGATGAAAAACAACACGCCAGGTAACTACACCTTCATCCTGAAGGGAACGAAAGAGGTGCCGCGCCGACTGTTGCAGGAAAAACGTAAAACCATTGGTATGCGCGTGCCATCTAACCCCATCGCCCAGGCATTACTTGAGGTGCTGGGTGAACCGATGCTTTCTACCTCGCTGATGCTACCTGGCAGTGAATTTACCGAATCCGATCCGGAAGAAATTAAAGATCGTCTGGAAAAACAGGTGGATTTGATTATTCACGGCGGCTATCTCGGACAGAAACCGACAACGGTTATCGATCTCACCGATGACACACCAGTCGTGGTGCGTGAAGGCGTAGGTGATGTGAAACCTTTCTTATAAGAAATTGCGTTCCACGGATGGAAGATTATGGCAGGGATATATCGCTGCATTTTGCTGTTGATAGTTGGGCTTTTTTTCTCTTCGTTGAGTTATGCGAAAAACACGGAGATCCCTTCATATGAAGAAGGGATCTCGCTCTTTGATGTTGAAGCCACTCTGCAACCGGATGGGGTGCTCGACATCAAAGAGAATATTTATTTTCAGGCGCGAAATCAGCAGATTAAGCACGGATTTTCTCGTGATTTTCCACGACTATGGATGCAGTCTAATGGGGACACTGCACTGCTGAACTATCGTATTGTTGGCGTTACCCGTGACGGCGTTCCTGAACCCTGGCATCTTGACTGGCATATTGGGTTAATGAGTATTGTCGTGGGCGATAAACAACGTTTCTTGCCTCAAGGCGACTATCATTATCAAATTCATTATCAGGTTAAAAATGCTTTCCTGCGTGAGGGAGATTCTGACCTGCTAATCTGGAACGTGACCGGTAGCAACTGGCCGTTTGAAATCTATAAGACCCGATTTTCACTCAAGTTCTCTAATATTGCGGGTAATCCATTTAGTGAAATCGATATCTTTACCGGAGATGAGGGCGACACATATCGAAATGGCCGCATCCTTGAGGACGGAAGAATTGAATCTCGCGATCCGTTTTATCGAGAAGACTTCACGGTTCTCTACCGTTGGCCTCATGCCTTGCTGGATAATGCCCCGGCACAACACACAACGAATATTTTTAGCCATCTTTTTTGGCCCTCAACATCGTCTCTTATCATTTGGTTACCGTGTTTGCTCCTGGCGTGTGGATGGTTATATCTCTGGAAGCGCAGGCCGCAATTTACGCCGGTAGATGTGATTGAAACCGATGTCATTCCGCCAGATTACACGCCCGGAATGTTACGTCTCGATGCGAAGATGGTTTACGACGATAAAGGTTTTTGTGCCGATATCGTAAATCTGATTGTGAAAGGAAAAATTCATCTGGAAGATCAGTATGACAAGAATCAGCAAACCCTGATCCATGTTAATGAAGGCGCCACCAGAAATAATGCGGTATTACTGCCCGCAGAGCAGTTATTACTGGAAGCGTTATTTCGTAAAGGCGATAAGGTCGTTCTCACGGGGAGGCGCAACAGCGTCTTACGCAGAGCATTTTTACGGATGCAGAAATTTTATCTGCCGCGTAAAAAGTCTTCCTTTTACCGACCTGATGCGTTTTTGCAATGGGGGGGAATGGCGATATTGGCGGTCATTCTCTACGGTAACCTGAGTCCCATAGGTTGGGCAGGAATGAGTCTGGTGGGCGATATGTTTATTATGATCTGCTGGCTTCTTCCTTTTTTATTTTGTTCCCTTGAGCTTTTGTTGGCCCGCGATGATGACAAGCCTTGCGTTAATCGTGTAATAATCACTTTGTTTTTACCACTGATTTGTTCAGGCGTGGCCTTCTATTCTCTCTACATCAATGTCGGAGATGTATTCTTTTACTGGTATATGCCAGCGGGTTATTTTAGCGCTGTTTTCCTGACCGGTTATCTCACTGGCATGGGGTATATTTTTCTGCCAAAGTTTACCCAAACTGGGCAGCAACGTTATGCCCACGGTGAAGCTATCGTTAACTATCTTGCGCGTAAAGAGGCGGCAACGCACAGTGGGCGGCGGCGGAAAGGGGAAACACGGAAACTGGATTACGCTTTGTTAGGTTGGGCTATATCAGCAAATTTGGGGAGGGAATGGGCGTTACGCATCGCCCCTTCGCTCTCTTCGGCTATTCGCGCTCCAGAGATTGCCCGTAACGGCGTTTTATTCTCATTACAGACGCACCTGAGTTGCGGGGCCTATACCAGTTTGTTGGGGCGGAGCTATTCCGGTGGTGGTTCTGGCGCTGGTGGCGGTGCGGGAGGTGGAGGCGGTGGTGGTTGGTAACCAAACCGATGTTAATCGAAACAAGCTTTAACCATAAAGATAGTGTAGTATGTTGCGCCTCAAAGCCAGGCCAGTTAAAACGTCGAGTCGTTTACTTAAGGCCTGAAGAGTTCAAACAGACTTTACTATCAGTGAGTCAGATGTAAGTTCTGACTCATTGTTGCACAAAAGCATATCAGACGCCTGGGAAGGCGACACCAAAAGGAAGCTCTATGAGCGAAAAGCTACAGAAAGTGCTGGCGCGTGCCGGCCACGGTTCTCGCCGTGAAATTGAATCTATTATTGAAGCCGGTCGTGTGAGTGTTGATGGCAAAATTGCTAAACTCGGCGATCGCGTTGAAGTTACCCCTGGGCTGAAAATCCGTATCGATGGTCACCTGATTTCGGTACGCGAGTCCGCTGAACAAATTTGTCGCGTTCTGGCCTATTACAAGCCAGAAGGCGAGTTGTGTACTCGTAATGACCCGGAAGGGCGTCCGACCGTGTTTGATCGTCTGCCGAAGCTGCGTGGGGCGCGCTGGATTGCCGTTGGCCGTCTCGACGTTAACACCTGTGGTCTGTTGCTGTTCACCACCGATGGTGAACTGGCAAACCGCTTAATGCACCCAAGCCGTGAAGTTGAACGTGAATATGCCGTGCGTGTATTTGGTCAGGTTGACGACGCGAAACTGCGTGATTTGAGTCGCGGCGTGCAACTGGAAGATGGTCCGGCAGCCTTTAAAACCATCAAGTTTAGTGGCGGTGAAGGGATCAACCAGTGGTATAACGTCACTCTTACCGAGGGCCGTAACCGTGAGGTTCGTCGTCTTTGGGAAGCGGTTGGCGTGCAGGTTAGCCGCCTGATTCGTGTGCGTTACGGTGATATCCCACTGCCGAAAGGTCTGCCACGTGGTGGCTGGACGGAGCTGGATCTCGCCCAGACTAACTATCTGCGTGAGCTGGTGGAACTGCCGCCAGAAACCAGTTCTAAAGTTGCCGTAGAAAAAGATCGTCGTCGTATGAAGGCGAATCAAATTCGACGTGCGGTGAAACGTCACAGTCAGGTGAGCGGCGGTCGTCGTTCTGGCGGACGTAATAATAACGGTTAATTTAAGTTAAGTATAAAATAAAGGCCCTGCGGGGCCTTTTCTTCATTTGAAGCATGATAAATAGTCGCAGCATTTTAATTTAATTTCATACTTGCTTATGAATAATGCCCGGAAATAGCCACATTACTATTTAATTATCTGAGATAAACTCAACGTCAAGAGGTGGGTTATGATTAGATATAGTGGAGTATTTCTATCGCTGTTAATGATTTCAGGTTGTGCAACCGATGCTTTGAAAAATGAACAAGCTGAAACTGTTATTACTGCGGGTAACAAGGCGGTGGCGGCGAATGCAAGTTTCTTTAAACAATACTATGCTTCTCGTGAAAACTTTCTTGTTAATTTTTATGCGACTAATCCGGAGTGTGCACCCCGACCAGATTATGAGGTAGTTATTGAAAACAGTACCAGTAATGAGTCATTGTGTCAGCAACCTGGAGATAAGCACAAAAAATCTCAAGAAGATCTTTTTACTACAAAGATAGTCACTACTGAAAAAGAAAGATTGCTGGCTTCTATGGAAATCATTAGCAGTATGAGTTCTTATGTCGAACTTTTGAATGAGGATTTAGATGTTAAAGACAGCAAACAGTTCATATTGCTTAAACAAGCTCTGGATCACGCGAATAATGCGGGGGCACTTCTGGGCATCAATGATGGTGGAACATTAACAAAATCTGCAGCAGCGGTTAAAGATTTAGTGGTTTATTTCAATGGGTTGTATAATACAAGGGTAAGCGCAGGGAATATAGGTAGTACGGTAAATAATCATTGGCAAAGAATAAAAAATGATCTAACTGATATACGAAACGATATCGCGACAAAAGGTAAACAAACCGGAAGAAATACCTTTGCGACGGTACATAATAATCTCGTTTATTACAATGCCTCCTTAAAAAAAGGAGGAGGTAATGAATTTAAGACATTGAAGAGCAGACAAGAATTCCTGGCTGCGATTATCAGCATTAATGAAACACGTCTTCGTGCAGCAGATCCTGCAATTCCAGCAATACAAGCACTGAACTCATTTCTTGACGAGGGGAATCACCTTAAGGATTTATACACTAATAAAACACGCACAGCGGCTGAACAAAAAAGGCTAAATGAAATATTACGTGCACAAGTAATTAGTGGGTTAAAGGCGTCTGAGGGGCTGGCAAAACTACTTATTGCTAGCGGAATAATGTTATAGGAGGCTTTTTATGAACGATGTACAAAATCGTAGAATACTGGCATTACTCGACATGCTGTATAATACCCTGGGCAATAAAACCACATGTAAGGTTTGTCATAAATATTTTATCCTTATCCTCTCGATTATGAACAACCTGACGATTAACTATGGTTCTGAAACCTCACCAGAGTTAAGCGGAATTAGTTATGAAGATGCGAATGCGTTAATTACTGAACTGATATTATTTATTGAAGATGTTGACGCTGAGAATCATGAAGCATATCCGGGACATTTGAATGAGATTAAACGCATTCTGAATTTCGCTATTGCCGCTTGAATATAATTATGATTAAAGCACCTCAAGAGGCAATCTTTTGAGGTGCTTTCACTTAATAATCAATCCCGATTTGTGCTTTAACTCCTGCATCAAACGCATGTTTGACGGGGCGTAATTCACTGACGGTATCTGCCAGTTCAAGTATATCCCGATGACAGCCACGACCCGTGATAATCACCGTTTGCTGATGTGGACGCTCATTTAAGGCTTGCACCACTTCTTCCAGTGGCAAATAGTCATACGCCACCATATACGTCAGCTCATCGAGCAAAACCATATCCAGCGAGGAATCAGCCAGCATTCGCTTTGCATGTTGCCAGACTTCACGGCAGGCAGCGGTATCAGCTTCGCGGTTTTGCGTATCCCAGGTAAAACCTGTTGCCATCACCTGAAACTCGACGCCGTGTGGTTCCAGTAGATTGCGCTCGCCGTTAGGCCAGGTGCCTTTAATAAACTGCACGACGCCCACTTTTTTTCCGTGACCTACCGCGCGTGTTGCCGTACCAAATGCCGCAGTGGTTTTGCCTTTTCCATTGCCAGTAAAAACAATAATAATGCCGCGCTCATCCTGGGCCTGCGCCACGCGGGCATCCACTTTTTCTTTAACACGTTGCTGACGCTGTTGGTAGCGTTCGTCACTCATTGGGAAATTCCTGGTTTACGGCCCGGTTGGGCGTCAAAGGTCATACCGGTTTTACGGCGGCTGTCATCGCCCATCAGCCAGAGGTATAGCGGCATGATATCGGCGGGTGTTTTGAGCTTCAGCGGATCTTCCGTAGGGAAGGCACTGGCACGCATGGCGGTGCGCGTACCGCCCGGGTTAATGCAGTTCACACGCAGACGCTGCTGATATTCATCGGCCAGTACCTGCATCATCCCTTCGGTGGCAAATTTAGAGGCAGCATATGCGCCCCAGTTGGCACGCCCCTGACGTCCAACGCTTGATGAGGTAAAGACCAGCGAACCGGCGTCCGATTTGAGTAATAAAGGAAGAAGTGCCTGGGTCAGCATAAAGGTAGCATTTACGTTGACCTGCATGACATCCTGCCAGACCTGCGGATTTTGTTCGCTCATCGGGCAAACTTCGCCAAGCAATCCGGCATTATGCAGAACGCCGTCCAGACGCGGATAATTAACGGCAATGCGCTGTGCCAGTTGATGGCAATCTTCGGATGTGCAGGTCAGCAAATCGAGAATAAACCACTGTGGCTGGTGTCCGGTCTCTTCGAACATACGCCGGGCGACCTGACGTAATTTTTCTTCGTTACGACCCAGTAAAATCACCGTCGCGCCATAACGCGCATAAGTCTGAGCGGCTTCACGACCAATTCCGTCGCTGGCACCGGTCACCAGGATAATACGATCATTGAGTAAATCTTGTTTTGGTTGGTAATGCATGGCTACTCCTCAACGACATTATCCGTCGCGTTGCCAGTGTACTTATGACTTTGAGGGGTTATGCCTTAAACAGAGGCGCATTTCAATCAGCCAGGAGCGATAACGCCGTAAAATGAATACTTTGTCATACTTTCTCGTCAAGAATATCTCTGCGAGACGGCTTAACATGCCTGTTGTAAACTGTGAAGCAAAGCGTTGTTTAACCAAGGTGGGACTCGTGGAATTGTTGTCTGAATATGGTTTGTTTTTGGCGAAAATTGTCACTGTTGTGGTGGCGATTGCGGCTATTGCCGCCATTATTGTCAATGTTGCCCAACGTAATAAGCGCCAGCGTGGCGAGTTACGGGTTAATAATCTCAGCGAACAATATAAGGAGATGAAAGAAGAACTGGCCGCAGCGCTGATGGATACACATCAGCAAAAACAGTGGCATAAAGCGCAGAAGAAAAAGCACAAGCAAGAAGCGAAAGCAGCGAAAGCGAGAGCCAAACTGGGCGAGGTGGTGACTGACAGTAAGCCCCGTGTCTGGGTGCTGGATTTCAAAGGCAGCATGGACGCGCATGAAGTGAACTCGCTGCGTGAAGAGGTCACAGCGGTACTCGCGGCATTTAAGCCGCGTGACCAGGTGGTTTTGCGTCTGGAAAGCCCCGGCGGTATGGTTCATGGTTACGGTCTGGCAGCCTCGCAGTTGCAGCGTCTGCGCGATAAAAACATTCCTTTAACCGTTACGGTAGACAAAGTGGCTGCCAGCGGCGGCTACATGATGGCCTGTGTTGCGGATAAAATTGTTTCCGCACCGTTTGCCATTGTTGGCTCCATCGGTGTGGTGGCGCAAATGCCCAACTTTAACCGCTTCCTGAAAAGTAAAGATATTGATATCGAACTGCATACTGCCGGGCAATATAAGCGGACGTTGACATTGCTGGGTGAAAACACCGAAGAAGGGCGTGAGAAATTCCGTGAAGAACTGAACGAAACACATCAGCTATTTAAAGCTTTTGTAAAACGTATGCGTCCGTCTCTGGATATTGAAGAGGTGGCTACTGGCGAACACTGGTACGGGCAACAGGCGGTAGAGAAAGGTCTGGTTGACGAAATAAACACCAGTGATGAAGTGATTCTGAGTCTGATGGAAGGCCGTGAAGTGGTTAACGTGCGTTATATGCAGCGTAAACGGTTAATAGACCGATTTACCGGCAGTGCGGCAGAGAGCGTCGACCGATTGTTGTTACGCTGGTGGCAGCGCGGGCAAAAGCCTTTGATGTAAAAGACAAACGCGAGGTTCAGGCCTCGCGTTTTGCTTTAATCTACCAGATGATATTTTTCCGAGAGCACGTGAGCCAGGTGTTTAAACATATTAAACACCGCGGTGCTTTTCGCAGTCGGCAATCCTTGTTCATCTAAAAAGTAATCGCCGGTAAACACCAGTACGCCATTACGCTGCGTAACGCCGGTGGCTTCAATTCCTGCGAGCGTATCCTCATGCTCACGAATGATTTTGTTGGCCTCTTTCAACAGCGTTTCGCGGTCGATGGGTTGTGTCTCTTTGTTCATTATTTACTCCTTAAACAAGGACATTAGTCTACGCCAGGCATGGCTTGCAGACAAATATACCACGCTGGCGTCAGGTGCGCCTTACTGGCAACTTTGGATTTTGCATGCTAATAAAGTTGCGTAACGGATTTTATCAGGTACAGTGTGACGCTTTCGTCAATCTGGCAATAGATTTGCTTGACATTCGACCAAAATTCCGTCGTGCTATAGCGCCTGTAGGCAAAGACCTGCTAACTCAGTCACCTGAATTTTCGTGAACAGAGTCACGACAAGGGGTTGATATCCGCAGAGAGCGAGTCCATATCGGTAACTCGTTGCCAGTGGAAGGTTTATCAATGTGCGACGCATTCCTGGAAGAATCAAATTAGGTAAGGTGAATATGGGTAAAGCTCTTGTCATCGTTGAGTCCCCGGCAAAAGCCAAAACGATCAACAAGTATCTGGGTAGTGACTACGTGGTGAAATCCAGCGTCGGTCACATCCGCGATTTGCCGACCAGTGGCTCAACTACTAAAAAGAGTGCCGACTCTACCTCCACCAAGACGGCTAAAAAGCCTAAAAAGGATGAACGTGGCGCTCTCGTCAACCGTATGGGGGTTGACCCGTGGCACAATTGGGAGGCGCACTATGAAGTGTTGCCTGGTAAAGAGAAGGTCGTCTCTGAACTGAAACAACTGGCTGAAAAAGCCGACCACATCTATCTCGCAACCGACCTTGACCGCGAAGGGGAAGCCATTGCATGGCACCTGCGGGAAGTGATTGGTGGTGATGATGCGCGCTATAGCCGGGTGGTGTTTAACGAAATTACTAAAAACGCGATCCGCCAGGCTTTCAACAAACCTGGCGAGCTGAATATTGATCGTGTTAATGCCCAGCAGGCGCGTCGCTTTATGGACCGTGTGGTGGGTTATATGGTTTCTCCGCTGCTGTGGAAAAAGATTGCTCGCGGTCTTTCTGCCGGACGTGTGCAATCAGTGGCGGTTCGCCTGGTGGTCGAGCGTGAACGAGAAATTAAAGCGTTCGTACCGGAAGAGTTCTGGGAGGTGGATGCCAGCACGACCACACCATCAGGCGAAGCGTTGGCCTTGCAGGTGACCCATCAGAACGACAAACCGTTCCGCCCGGCGACTAAAGAACAAACTCAGGCAGCGGTAAGTCTGCTGGAAAAAGCGCGCTATAGCGTGCTGGAACGTGAAGACAAACCGACAACCAGTAAACCTGGCGCGCCTTTTATTACTTCCACATTGCAACAGGCTGCCAGTACCCGTCTTGGTTTTGGCGTGAAAAAAACCATGATGATGGCGCAGCGTCTGTATGAAGCTGGCTATATCACTTACATGCGTACCGACTCCACTAACCTGAGTCAGGACGCGGTAAATATGGTTCGTGGATATATCAGCGATAATTTCGGTAAGAAATATCTGCCGGAAAGCCCGAACCAATACGCCAGCAAAGAAAACTCTCAAGAAGCGCACGAAGCGATTCGTCCTTCTGACGTCAATGTAATGGCAGAATCGCTGAAAGATATGGAAGCGGATGCGCAGAAACTGTACCAGTTAATCTGGCGTCAGTTCGTTGCATGTCAGATGACCCCGGCGAAATATGACTCCACCACGCTGACCGTTGGCGCAGGTGATTTCCGCCTGAAAGCGCGCGGACGTATTTTGCGTTTCGACGGCTGGACGAAAGTGATGCCCGCGCTGCGTAAAGGCGATGAAGATCGTATTTTACCGGCTGTCGATAAAGGTGACTCACTGTCGCTTGTTGAGCTGACACCTGCTCAGCACTTTACCAAACCGCCAGCCCGTTTCAGTGAAGCTTCGCTGGTTAAAGAACTGGAAAAGCGCGGTATTGGTCGTCCTTCCACCTATGCGTCGATCATTTCGACCATTCAGGATCGTGGTTATGTGCGCGTAGAAAACCGTCGTTTCTATGCGGAAAAAATGGGTGAGATCGTAACTGATCGCCTGGAAGAAAATTTCCGTGAGTTAATGAACTACGACTTTACCGCGCAGATGGAAAACAGCCTCGACCAGGTGGCGAATCACGAAGCAGAGTGGAAAGCCGTACTGGATCACTTCTTCTCGGATTTCACCCAGCAGCTCGATAAAGCGGAAAAAGATCCGGAAGAGGGCGGTATGCGGCCGAACCAGATGGTTCTGACCAGTATCGATTGCCCGACCTGTGGCCGCAAAATGGGTATTCGTACTGCCAGTACCGGGGTATTCCTCGGCTGTTCCGGCTATGCGCTACCGCCGAAAGAGCGTTGCAAAACCACCATCAACCTGGTGCCGGAAAACGAAGTGCTTAACGTGCTGGAAGGCGAAGATGCTGAAACCAACGCGCTGCGCGCCAAACGTCGTTGCCAGAAGTGTGGCACGGCGATGGATAGCTATCTCATCGATCCGAAACGTAAATTGCATGTCTGTGGTAATAACCCAACCTGCGACGGTTACGAGATCGAAGAGGGCGAATTCCGCATTAAAGGTTATGACGGCCCGATCGTTGAGTGTGAAAAATGTGGTTCTGAAATGCATCTGAAAATGGGGCGTTTCGGTAAATACATGGCCTGCACTAACGAAGAGTGTAAAAACACGCGTAAGATTTTACGTAACGGTGAAGTCGCGCCGCCGAAAGAAGATCCGGTTCCGCTGCCAGAATTACCGTGCGAAAAATCGGATGCTTATTTCGTGCTGCGTGATGGTGCTGCCGGTGTGTTCCTGGCTGCCAATACCTTCCCTAAATCACGTGAAACGCGTGCACCGCTGGTGGAAGAGCTTTATCGCTTCCGCGACCGTTTACCGGAAAAATTGCGTTATCTGGCCGATGCGCCGCAGCAGGATCCGGAAGGTAATAAGACAATAGTTCGCTTTAGCCGTAAAACCAAACAGCAATATGTTTCTTCGGAAAAAGATGGAAAGGCAACTGGCTGGTCAGCATTTTATGTAGATGGCAAATGGGTTGAAGGGAAAAAATAACCTTTAACTTTTTCCGGTTTTTATAAACAAAGGGTCGCGAAAACGGCCCTTTTTTATTACATATTATTTTTTCTGCACACCTATACACTAAAGCTATAAATGATATAGTGGTTATAGTTATCGCTTTTTTTATTATTAAATCGTATTAGTCACCCGCCAGGTGTGACGAAAAAACGATGTTCAGATGGCGTCTAAGTGGATGGTTTAACATGAAATTACAACAACTTCGCTATATTGTTGAGGTGGTCAATCATAACCTGAATGTCTCATCAACGGCTGAAGGACTTTACACATCACAACCTGGGATCAGTAAGCAAGTCAGAATGCTGGAAGATGAGTTGGGCATTCAAATTTTTTCCCGCAGCGGCAAGCATTTGACGCAGGTTACTCCAGCCGGGCAGGAAATAATTCGTATTGCTCGTGAAGTCCTGTCGAAAGTAGATGCCATTAAATCGGTTGCCGGAGAGCACACCTGGCCAGATAAAGGCTCATTATATATTGCCACTACTCACACTCAGGCACGCTATGCGTTACCAAACGTCATCAAAGGTTTTATTGAGCGTTATCCTCGCGTTTCTTTGCATATGCACCAGGGATCACCGACACAAATTGCCGATGCAGTCTCTAAAGGTAATGCCGATTTCGCTATTGCCACGGAAGCACTTCATTTGTATGAAGATTTGGTGATGCTGCCATGCTATCACTGGAACCGGGCTATTGTGGTGACCCCGGACCACCCACTGGCAGGCAAAAATGCAATCACCATTGAAGAACTGGCGCAGTATCCGTTGGTGACGTATACCTTCGGTTTTACCGGACGCTCTGAACTGGATACCGCTTTTAACCGCGCAGGGTTGACGCCGCGTATCGTCTTCACGGCAACGGATGCTGATGTCATTAAAACCTACGTCCGGTTGGGACTGGGGGTAGGGGTGATTGCCAGCATGGCGGTCGACCCGGTTGCTGACCCTGACCTGGTTCGTGTCGATGCACACGACATTTTCAGCCATAGCACAACCAAAATTGGTTTTCGTCGCAGTACGTTTTTACGCAGTTATATGTATGATTTCATTCAGCGTTTTGCCCCGCATTTAACGCGAGACGTCGTTGATGCCGCTGTGGCACTGCGTTCTAATGAAGAAATTGAGGTCATGTTTAAAGATATCAAGTTGCCTGAAAAATAATTACCTGCGTTATTTCCGGCACCTTTATGTTACTAGGGGGCCGGAATATATTCTCTGCTCCTTCTTATTCGTACGCACCCACAATATAATTACCCCTGAAATCTTTATGGTAAATCGATCATAAAGTAGTGCCTAATTACCCGCCTCGCAAACTTCAATCTTCAAATATCTATATCAGGTCAAAAGATTGAATTATTCACTGGATACGATTCGTAAATTAGCTGGATTTTTGGCTAAAGTTTCATTAGGATTTGTCTCATCGTTTGATTAATTTTACCAATTGGTTAACGTCTTACTGATAAGTGATGGCGATCATATGAGGTTAGCAATGCCTTCTGGAAATCAGGAACCCCGCCGGGACCCTGAATTAAAACGCAAAGCCTGGCGTGCAGTATTTCTTGGTTCTGCACTCTTCTGGGTGGTTGTCGCACTACTGATATGGAAAGTGTGGGGATAACGATGGTTGTTCAGGAGCAGCATCAGGAATCGTCACCATTATGTCAGCATAGTGACAACGAAATGGAAACGAAACGAGAATGTTCCGTCGTTATTCCAGATGACTGGAAACTAACGTCGCAGCAGCAAGCCTTTATAGAGATGTTTGCTGAAGATGATCAGCAGAAACAATAATTATCATCATTCTTATTATCCGATATATTCGTGAATTAAACGCTTTTTAATACACCACTGCAATAAAAGGTTGAGTAATTTCAACATAAAGTAATAACAAATAAAGGGTGTAGCCTATGATCATCACAAATACGAAATACTGGTCCTGGATGGGCGCATTTTCTCTGTCGATACTCTTCTGGTCCGAACTCATCTGGATAGTTGCTCACTAATCTCTGACCTCGCTGCGGCGAGGTTTTTCTTTGTGTGCCGGGCATGTTCAGCAGCTCGGGGGTGAAAGTCCCCTGTCCAGCCTGATGGTGGCGAAGGACTAGCGAAGCGCAAGGGCGTCGTCGTGAGGCGGGGTCTGAAGGAAGCGTGAAGCAAATCCATGACCTGACGAACAGAAATCCGATACGAGGCCTACCCGGTTGGCGGAGCAAGCAAAGAATTGCGAAGGCCATAACCATCAAGAACCGGGGTGGTAAATCGGACAGGTGTGTGGTGAAGGCGGCTGAACTTACCCCGGGAGGCCTGTCCGTCGTTCTGTATCCAGAACTGAGCGTACCGTAAGGGGCGCTGACCGGCGGACAGGAGTCAGCAGAGGGCATAGTAGGGCATGACACCCGAAGGCCCGAACGGTAATGAGTGACGAGTATCAACGGAGGTTCTGAACGTTCATGCAGCAGAAAACGCATCGCGACCCTGAGGCCGGGGAACGGGGTGAAGCCCCGAACGCCGCCCTTCCGGGGGCTGAAACCGTGCAGGCACCGACGAACAGAGAAAGTCCGTCGTCAACAGTGTGGCTGATGGAAGCCATTTGTGAACCAGTCAATCTCAGGCAAGCCCTGAAAAGAGTTAAAGCCAACAAAGGTGCAGCGGGAGTCGATGGTATGCGCGTAAGCGAACTGCCGGACTACCTGAGGCACCACTGGCCAGAGCTGAAAGCGCAACTGCTGTCCGGCAGATACCGCCCATCTCCTGTGAGAAGAGTGTCCATACCGAAGCCCGGCGGCGGCGAACGTCTGCTGGGCATCCCGACGGTGGTGGATCGCTTCATCCAGCAGGCGATGATGCAGGTATTGCAGGCACAGTGGGATAGCTCGTTCAGCGACAACAGCTACGGGTTCCGTCCCGGTCGTTCGGCCCATCAGGCAGTGATACAAGCCCGGGAACATATCGGGGCCGGGTATCACTGGGTGGTCGACCTCGATCTGGAGAAGTTCTTCGACCGGGTAAATCACGATGTGCTGATGAGCCGGATAGAGAAACGAGTATCGGATAAACGGGTGTTGTCACTTATCCGCAGGTTCCTGAATGCAGGGGTGATGGACGCAGGTCTGGTAAGGCCGGTGACAGAAGGAATGCCGCAGGGCGGCCCACTGTCGCCGCTGCTATCGAACCTGCTGCTTGACGACCTCGACAAGGAACTGGAGAAACGTGGTCTGAAGTTCGTGCGGTACGCAGACGACTGTAATGTCTACGTGAAAAGCGAACGGGCAGGCAACCGGATCATGGCGGGGTTGACGCACTGGCTGAGCCATAAACTGAAGCTGAAGGTCAACGCGAAGAAGAGTGCTGTAGCACGCCCTGAAACGCGCAAGTTCCTTGGATACAGCTTCATAAGGGGGCGGAAGGTATGGTGCGTGGTATCGCCGGAGTCGATAAAACGGTTCAAAATGCGGATAAGAGCACTGACCGGACGCAACACAGGGAGAAGCCTTGAACAGCTAACTCAGCCGCTAAGACGATATCTGACGGGCTGGAAAAGTTACTACGGGCTGAACCAGAGGCCATCGCTGATGCGAGAGCTGAACGGATGGATAAGGCGCAGGCTGCAAAGCATACTCTGGAAACAGTGGAAAACGGGCCGCAACCGCTTCAGGGAGTTGCGCAGTCGAGGCGTAAGCAAGGACCTTGCGGCGCAAACAGCAGGAAGCTGCCATAAAGAGTGGCGGATAAGCTGTAGTCCGGCACTGAATATAGCACTCCCCAATAAGCTGTTCTCCAGACTGGGCCTGCCAGAAGTATAGGCAGGCGACGATCAACATAACCGAACCGCCGTATACGGCCCCGTACGTACGGTGGTGTGGGAGGAAGCTGATCGTGAGATCAGCTCCTATCCCGATTTATCCCTGTAAGGCCTCTCCTCTTTTATCAATTTGGGTTGTTATCAAATCGTTACGCAGTGTTTGTGTTATCTTTAATATTCACCCTGAGGAGAATCAGGGTATCGCAACCCTGTCATTAAGGAGGAGCTATGTCGTCAACCCTACGAGAAGCCACTAAGGACACGTTGCAGGCTAAAGATAAAACCTACCATTACTACAGTCTGCCGCTTGCTGCCAAATCACTGGGCGATATTACCCGTCTGCCTAAGTCACTCAAAGTTTTGCTCGAAAACCTGCTGCGCTGGCAGGATGGCAACTCTGTTACCGAAGAAGATATACATGCGCTGGCAGGATGGCTGAAAAATGCCCATGCTGACCGTGAAATCGCTTACCGTCCGGCAAGAGTGCTGATGCAAGACTTTACCGGCGTGCCTGCTGTCGTTGACCTTGCGGCGATGCGTGAAGCGGTAAAACGTCTCGGCGGCGATACCGCGAAGGTGAACCCGCTCTCACCCGTCGATCTGGTGATTGACCACTCGGTGACCGTCGATCGGTTTGGTGATGATGAGGCCTTCGAGGAAAACGTGCGCCTGGAAATGGAGCGCAACCACGAACGTTATGTATTCCTGAAATGGGGACAGCAGGCATTCAGTCGTTTTAGGGTGGTGCCGCCAGGCACTGGGATTTGCCATCAGGTTAACCTCGAGTATCTCGGTAAAGCGGTGTGGAGCGAATTGCAGGGCGGTGAGTGGATTGCTTACCCGGATACGCTTGTCGGCACCGACTCGCACACCACGATGATCAACGGTCTTGGCGTGTTGGGGTGGGGTGTTGGTGGGATCGAAGCGGAAGCAGCAATGTTAGGTCAGCCGGTTTCCATGCTTATCCCGGATGTTGTGGGCTTTAAACTCAGCGGAAAATTACGTGAAGGTATCACCGCCACAGACCTGGTTCTTACCGTCACTCAGATGCTGCGTAAACATGGCGTAGTGGGTAAATTCGTCGAATTTTACGGCGATGGACTGGATTCGCTGCCGCTGGCAGATCGCGCGACGATTGCCAACATGTCACCGGAGTACGGCGCGACCTGCGGCTTCTTCCCAATAGATTCGGTTACCCTCGATTACATGCGTTTAAGTGGACGCAGTGAAGATCAGGTCGAACTGGTCGAAAAATACGCCAAAGCGCAAGGAATGTGGCGTAACCCGGGCGATGAACCGATTTTTACCAGTACATTAGAACTGGATATGAATGACGTTGAAGCCAGTCTTGCCGGACCAAAACGGCCGCAGGATCGCGTTGCGCTGGCAGATGTACCAAAAGCTTTTGCCGCCAGTAACGAACTGGAAGTGAATGCCACGCATAAAGATCGCCAGCCCGTCGATTATGTTATGAACGGGCATCAGTATCAGTTGCCTGATGGCGCAGTGGTTATTGCCGCAATAACATCGTGTACCAACACGTCTAACCCCAGCGTGTTGATGGCTGCCGGGTTGCTGGCGAAAAAAGCCGTAACTCTGGGGCTGAAACGACAACCGTGGGTTAAAGCGTCGCTGGCTCCCGGCTCGAAAGTGGTTTCTGACTATCTGGCAAAAGCCAAACTGACACCGTATCTCGATGAACTTGGCTTTAATCTTGTAGGCTATGGCTGTACAACCTGTATCGGTAACTCTGGCCCATTACCCGATCCTATCGAAACGGCGATCAAAAAAGGTGATTTAACCGTTGGAGCGGTGCTGTCTGGTAACCGTAACTTTGAAGGGCGTATTCATCCACTGGTTAAAACCAACTGGCTGGCCTCGCCGCCGCTGGTTGTTGCTTATGCGCTGGCGGGCAATATGAACATCAACCTCGCTTCCGATCCACTTGGACATGATCGCAAAGGCGATCCGGTATATCTGAAAGATCTCTGGCCATCAGCACAAGAAATTGCTCGCGCGGTTGAGCAAGTCTCAACAGAAATGTTCCGTAAAGAATATGCGGAAGTTTTTGAAGGCACGGCGGAGTGGAAAGAGATTAACGTTGCGCGATCAGATACCTACGGATGGCAGGATGATTCGACCTATATTCGGTTATCGCCTTTCTTTGATGAGATGCAGGTAACACCAGCGCCAGTGGAAGACATTCACGGTGCGCGAATCCTGGCAATGTTGGGGGATTCGGTTACCACTGACCATATTTCTCCGGCAGGCAGTATTAAGCCCGACAGCCCGGCAGGGCGATATTTGCAGGGTCGTGGCGTTGAGCGTAAAGACTTTAACTCCTACGGTTCGCGGCGTGGTAACCATGAAGTGATGATGCGCGGCACGTTTGCCAATATTCGCATTCGTAACGAAATGGTGCCTGGCGTTGAAGGAGGGATGACGCGCCATTTGCCTGCCAGCGAGGTTGTCTCTATTTACGATGCAGCGATGCGCTATAAGCAGGAGAAAACACCGCTGGCGGTGATTGCCGGGAAAGAGTATGGATCTGGTTCCAGCCGTGACTGGGCAGCAAAAGGTCCGCGTCTGCTCGGTATTCGTGTGGTTATTGCCGAATCGTTTGAACGTATTCACCGTTCGAATCTAATTGGTATGGGTATTCTGCCGCTGGAGTTCCCTCCAGGCGTGACGCGTAAAACGTTAGGGCTGAGCGGGGAAGAAAAGATTGATATTACCGATCTACAAAGTCTACAACCGGGCGCGACGGTTCCGGTGACGCTAACGCGAGCGGAGGGGAGTCAGGAAGTTGTGCCGTGCCGTTGTCGTATCGACACCGCGACGGAATTAACCTATTACCAGAACGACGGTATTTTGCATTATGTCATTCGTAATATGTTGAAGTAACTGTGCTTTACTTGCCGGATGAGGGGCATCCGGCAAGCAGGCCGAATTTGCATTAAACGAGGATTATTTGTTCAGCAAATGGCCCATTTTTTCCGCTTTGGTATCGAGATAATGCTCGTTATTTGGGTTACGACCGACAATCAACGGCACGCGTTCAACAATGTTAATCCCTGCTTCGGTCAGAATTTCGACTTTTTTCGGGTTGTTGGTTAACAGACGGACTTCGTTGACACCAAGTAACTTGAACATATCGGCGCAAAGAGTGAAATCGCGTTCATCAGCGGCGAAGCCTAACTGGTGATTAGCCTCTACGGTATCGTAGCCTTGATCCTGCAACGCGTAAGCGCGAATTTTATTCAGCAGACCAATGTTACGTCCTTCCTGACGGTGATACAGCAAAATACCACGGCCTTCTTCGGCTATTTGTGTCAGTGCCGCTTCAAGCTGGAAGCCACAATCGCAGCGCAAGCTGAACAGGGCGTCACCGGTCAGACATTCGGAATGGACGCGCGCAAGTACCGGGGTATGCCCGGAAATATCGCCATAGACTAGCGCGACATGATCGTGTCCGGTTGCCAGTTCTTCAAATCCCACCATCAGGAAATCGCCCCAGGGGGTTGGCAGTTTAGCTTCTGCCACACGTTTAAGCTGCATGAAATTCTCCAGATAATGCTGGTTCTGTATCGGCTTATTTTGCCATAACGCGAAGGTGTTCACCTAATCACGACGCGTCAATCGTTCACTGAATGGCACAAATCTGTCAATTTTTCCAGGTCAGAGCATTTTCAGTTATGATTGTGAGACTTATAAGGAAGGAGAGACCATGCGTTCGATTGCCAGACGTACCGCAGTTGGAGCAGCACTATTACTTATCATGCCGGTAGCGGTATGGATTTCTGGCTGGCGTTGGCAACCTGGAGATCAAAGTTGGCTGTTAAAAGCGGCCTTTTGGGTCACTGAAACCGTCACTCAGCCCTGGGGCGTCATTACGCATCTTATTTTATTCGGCTGGTTTCTCTGGTGTCTGCGTTTTCGCCTCAAAGCCGCAGTTATGTTATTTGCTATTCTGGCAGCGGCAATTCTTGTCGGACAGGGAGTTAAATCCTGGATCAAAGGTAAAGTTCAGGAGCCACGCCCTTTTGTTATCTGGCTGGAAAAAACACATCATATTCCGGTTGATGAGTTCTACACTTTAAAGCGAGCAGAGCGCGGTAATTTAGTGAAAGAACAGTTGGCTGAAGAAAAAAATATCCCGCAATATTTACGTTCTCATTGGCAGAAAGAGACGGGGTTTGCCTTTCCTTCCGGCCACACGATGTTTGCCGCCAGTTGGGCCTTGCTCGCCATTGGGCTGTTGTGGCCACGTAGGCGAACTTTAACCATTGCGCTCTTGCTGGTCTGGGCAACGGGAGTAATGGGAAGCCGCTTGCTGCTGGGGATGCATTGGCCGCGCGATCTGGTGGTGGCTACGTTGATTTCGTGGGCGCTGGTGGCGGTGGCAACCTGGCTCGCGCAACGTATTTGTGGGCCATTAACACCACCGCCGGAAGAAAATCGTGAGATAGCGCAGCGAGAACAAGAAAGTTAAAACTGGTTGAATTTCCGAATTTAACCCTCAAATCATCAACAATGATTGTGGCTACCATTTCGCAGACGTCGTGAAAATGGTACTTTAAAGGGCTATTGCGGTAAGTTGACCATAATTTATTCGCTCTAACCACATAACGGGAAGTAATGTGAAATATTTACTCATTTTCTTACTGGTGTTAGCGATTTTTGTGATTTCTGTCACGTTAGGTGCGCAGAATGATCAGCAGGTAACGTTTAATTATCTGTTAGCGCAAGGGGAGTATCGTATCTCTACTTTGCTGGCGGTATTGTTTGCTGCGGGGTTTGCTATCGGTTGGTTGATTTGTGGCCTGTTCTGGCTGCGAATTCGTGTTTCTCTGGCACGCGCTGAACGTAAAATAAAGCGACTGGAAAACCAGCTTTCACCTGCGACTGGCGTGGCGGTAGCGCCTGATTCGTCAGTAGCGAAGGAATAACTTTCTATGCTGGAGTTGTTGTTTCTGCTCTTGCCTGTAGCCGCTGCCTATGGCTGGTATATGGGCCGCAGAAGTGCGCAACAAAACAAGCAAGATGAAGCCAACCGCCTGTCACGTGATTACGTAGCAGGGGTTAACTTCCTGCTTAGTAATCAACAGGACAAAGCGGTGGATCTGTTCCTCGATATGCTGAAAGAGGATACAGGCACCGTTGAAGCCCACCTTACGCTCGGAAACTTATTCCGTTCGCGTGGCGAAGTCGATCGCGCTATTCGTATTCATCAAACCTTAATGGAAAGTGCCTCGTTGACCTATGAGCAGCGTCTGCTGGCAATTCAGCAACTGGGGCGTGATTACATGGCGGCGGGTTTATACGATCGCGCGGAAGATATGTTTAATCAACTGACTGATGAAACCGACTTCCGAGTTGGCGCATTGCAACAACTGTTGCAAATCTATCAGTCCACCAGTGAATGGCAGAAAGCAATTGATGTTGCAGAACGCCTGGTGAAGCTTGGTAAAGATAAACAGCGAGTCGAAATCGCCCATTTCTACTGTGAATTAGCCCTTCAGCACATGGCCAGTGACGATCTCGATCGCGCTATGGCCTTGTTGAAAAAAGGGGCGGCAGCCGACAAAAACAGCGCCCGCGTGTCCATTATGATGGGACGTGTTTTCATGGCAAAAGGGGAGTACGCAAAAGCGGTCGAGAGCCTGCAACGCGTTATCTCCCAGGACAGAGAGCTGGTCAGCGAAACGCTGGAAATGCTGCAAACCTGCTATCAGCAACTGGATAAAACTGCCGAATGGGCAGAGTTTCTCCAGCGTGCGGTGGAGGAGAATACGGGGGCAGATGCTGAACTGATGCTTGCCGACATCATTGAAGCGCGCGATGGCAGCGAAGCCGCACAGGTCTATATTACGCGCCAGCTACAACGCCATCCGACGATGCGCGTGTTCCACAAGTTGATGGATTACCACCTTAACGAAGCGGAAGAAGGGCGCGCCAAAGAGAGCCTGATGGTGTTGCGTGACATGGTGGGCGAGAAGGTGCGTAGTAAGCCGCGTTACCGCTGCCAGAAGTGTGGTTTTACTGCATACACGCTTTACTGGCATTGTCCATCCTGCCGTGCCTGGTCAACCATTAAACCGATTCGTGGCCTGGATGGACTGTAATTTATAAAAAAAACTATCTTTAGTTACAACATACTAATGGTTATTTTTACAAATAGCTTCGGTAACGCCTGAGCAGAAAAAGACTGGCAGGGGGAAAATCGTAACTGTTAATTTTTTATTTCCACGGGTAGAATGCACGCCGTTTACCTGTTTTGCGCCACTTCCGGTGCCCATCATCAAGAAGGTCTGGTCATGACGTTAACTGCTTCATCTCCTTCCCGCGCTGTTACTCATTCTCCTGTTGTTGTTGCCCTTGATTATAATAATCGTGACGCTGCGCTGGCGTTTGTCGACAAGATCGACCCACGCGATTGCCGTCTGAAAGTAGGCAAAGAGATGTTTACCCTGTTTGGGCCGCAGTTTGTTCGTGAACTGCAACAACGTGGTTTTGATATCTTCCTCGACCTGAAATTCCACGATATTCCCAATACCGCAGCGCACGCCGTGGCAGCGGCGGCTGACTTAGGCGTGTGGATGGTAAACGTTCATGCCTCTGGCGGCGCACGTATGATGACCGCAGCACGTGAGGCGTTGGTTCCGTTTGGCAAAGATGCGCCGCTATTAATCGCTGTGACTGTACTCACTAGTATGGAAGCTAGCGATCTGGCCGATCTTGGTGTGACACTGTCACCGGCAGATTATGCAGAGCGTCTGGCGGCGCTGACGCAAAAATGCGGCCTTGACGGTGTTGTGTGTTCAGCCCAGGAAGCTGTGCGGTTTAAACAAGCATTTGGTCAGGATTTCAAACTGGTGACGCCGGGTATTCGCCCGCAGGGGAGCGACGCTGGCGATCAGCGCCGCATCATGACCCCGGAACAGGCGCTGGCGGCAGGCGTTGATTATATGGTGATTGGTCGCCCGGTAACGCAATCGGCGGCCCCGGCGCAAACGCTGAAAGCGATCAACACCTCGTTACAACGGAGTGCATGATGAGTGATTCTAACAGCCGTCTGGTCTACTCAACGGAAACTGGACGTATTGATGAACCCAAAGCGACCCCTGTACGACCAAAAGGCGACGGAGTGGTGCGCATCCAACGGCAAACCAGTGGGCGTAAAGGTAAGGGCGTATGCCTGATTACCGGCGTCGATCTCGATGATGCCGAACTGATAAAGCTGGCGGCTGAACTGAAGAAAAAATGCGGCTGCGGCGGGGCAGTAAAAGATGGAATTATCGAAATCCAGGGGGATAAGCGTGATTTATTAAAATCACTGCTTGAAGCGAAAGGGATGAAGGTAAAACTCGCAGGCGGTTAACAAAAAAAGCCACGGAAATATTTTCGTGGCTTTCGTTTATTTCACTGTGTGTATTATTCAGTTATTTCGTACTGAACAGAGTCAAGCGTATTATAATAGCGAGTTGCTAATCGACATTTATTTACGATTATTTACCGACCTGGTGACCGATAATACCACCAACTGCTGCACCACCTAATGTACCCAGCGTGCTGCCATCAGTCAGTACTGCACCGCCTAAAGCCCCTGCACCTGCACCGATTGCGGTGTTTCGGTCCCGTTTAGACCAGTTAGAACAGGCACTTAGAGACATTGCCAGTGTAATTGCCAGAACAGCCGCGGTCATTTTTTTGCTCGTTACAAACATAATACTCTCTCCTGAATTTATGATTCACGGAAGTAAGCTCTCTATAACTATAATAGTTCAGAATAGGCCATGTAAAATTATTCCGTGAAATCCTCTCGCGCGCAGGGTTATATCACGCAGGTGATAGTGACTTCCTGTTATATCGCTGATAATAAGTTTATAACGTTAGGGTGTTAATAACAGGTAAATAGTCTTAATTATCAACCAGGAATCATCTTAGTGCGGATGATTTGCGTTAGAGCAAATCATCCGTAAGGAAGGAAAGTGATTATATGTCAACGACGTGAACGATTAATTTACGGTGTTCCAAAGACATCAGATCGCTGGCGCTAATCTTTGAATCGGTTATAACGCGTTTGATTCTCTCAACAGGGCCGATGGAGTAAGAATGTACGGCACCAAACTTTGAGCTGTCAGTCAGGACAATGGTTTCGCACTCTTTTTCCAGTACAGCATTGACCACATCGGTACGCATCATGTCGCGACCTGTAAACCCGGTTTCAGGTTGCCAGCCATCGATACCAATAAATGCCTTACTGAAATGCACCTGTTGGATACACTGACGTGTCAGAGGACCAACCATACTTTCGCTTTTTTTCTGGTACACACCGCCAAGTAAAATGACTTCACAAGGGGCGTCTTTCAATAAATGCGCTATATAGCTGCTGACCGTAATGATGGTGACATTTTTCTTTTGCTCACCCAATGTGCGGGCCAGAAGGGCATTACTGCTGCCATTCTCGATAAAGATGGTTTCTCCCGCTTGAACCAGTGAGGCGGCAAACTCAGCGAGTTCACGTTTCAGCGTATAATTATTCATCATACGGGTTTCGACATCATCGCTATCAAGCGAAACAGCAAAACCATGTGCACGGCGTAGATAGCTAAGTTTTTCGAGGGTGTTGAGATCCTGGCGGATAGTAACTTCGGAAACTCCAGTGGCTTTCGCCAGATCGGTTACGCTAACCTGACCCTGGTCAATGACCATCTGTAGAATAGTTTGTTGTCGGGAATTCATCGCTGTAATTCTTATAACGTTATAATACTCAATAAAAAATGCTGACGCGCCGGGCATCCTTAAATAGGGAAAACTGAAAGCACGATTGTTAAATCTCCCATGGTGCCTTCGGGATGTCTGGCGTAGATGCAGCAACCTGGCGCAAGAGTTCTGCTTTAAGTATCTCAAGATTATGGATCGCAGAGTGGTAATCGCCTGCCACAAGGATATCTAACACAATATCAATACGTTCGGCAACGCGCTGGGCATCAAATTCAGACATCAAGGGTATCCTTAAGGCAAAAAAGGTGAAAATAAATAATGCAAAAATTGCCGCTAAAAGAGAAGTGCTTAACGGCAAAGGTTAATTATCATTCACGAATACGATATGTAATGGAATTATATACCGTTAAATATATATATTCGTCTCTTTATGCGCGTTTCAGATAACGTTTATACCAGCGTTCAAACGCTACGGCGGGCATCGGTTTGGCAAACAAGAATCCTTGTCTCTCATTGATGCCGTTTTTGGTTAAAAAAGCATCTTCTTTTGCGCTTTCTACGCCTTCGGCAATAACCTGCAGGTTCAAGGCCTGAGCTACGGCGACAATTGCCCGTACCAGCGACTGTGAGACAGGTTGTTTGTGAATATCACGGACAAAAACCTGGTCGAGTTTAATGGCATCGATAGGAAATCGTGCCAGTTGAGAAAGGGAAGAGTAGCCAGTGCCGAAATCATCCAGGTGAACCTGTGCGCCTAATTGACTGAACTGCTGAATAACGGAAAGCGCCAGCTCGTCGTTTTCAATCAGGCAGCTTTCAGTCAGCTCGACATCAATAGGGCAATACTCAAATTTAAGTTCCTGGAGTACCTGTTTCAGGTCAGTGAAAATAGTTTGATCAGCGAGTTGGCGTGCTGAGACATTGACTGCCACCCGAAGATTGATGCCTTTATCTCGCCATTTTGCCACCTGGCGAACGACGTCAAGAATAACCCAACGACCCAGAGGCACAATCAGACCGGACTCTTCCGCATAGGAAATAAAGTCCAGTGGGGGAATTAGTCCGCGTTCGGGCGACTGCCAGCGTACCAGAGCTTCCAGACTGCGCACTTCACCGCGCCAGGTGATTTTCGGTTGATAGTGAATAACTAACTGATCGTTTTCCAGTGCTTTACGCAGGTTGGTATCCAACCACAGATATTCAAATACCCGTTGATTCATTTCCGGTGAAAAAACGCAAAATTGCCCTCGACCGCCTTCTTTGGCACTGTACATTGCCGTATCGGCGTGGCGAATAATTGCCGCACTGTCTGGGCCATGTTGCGGTGAAAGTGAAATACCGATCGAACAGCCAGTATAAACTTCGATTAAACCAATGCGAAAAGGCTGACGCAGGCGGGTCAAAATCCGCGATGCCATTGCTTCCAGGGCACTTTGTGAGGTGTTTGGTGCGAGTACCAGAAATTCATCGCCGCCAGAGCGCGCCAGTACCTGATCCGGCTCAAGACAGCTTAAAATGGCCAGTGAAACCTCGCGTAACAACTGGTCGCCAAACAAATGCCCGTAGGCATCGTTCACTTTTTTAAAATTGTCTAAATCGAGATAAACCACGCCGACTTTACTTTCATCCACCTGATTAATGGCGTGATCGATTAATTCCTGCATAGCGTTACGATTCGGCAGCCCTGTAATGCTGTCGGTGTTAGCCAGAATTCGCAAGCGCTCCTGGGCGTGGCGTTCTTCGGTGATATCGGTGCCGGAGCAGATTAAATAGATCTCATTTTTGCCGCTGCCGCTATGCACGAATTTGTTGCGAAACAGAAACAGCCGCTGGCCTTTACGCGTGGGTATCCAGATTTCTACCTCATATGCATTGCCGTTTCGAAAAAATCCACGGTTATTGCGCATGGATGCCGCAGCTTCACGACGACTCATAAACAGTTTAAACACACTTTGCCCGATGACATCGTGTTCTTTCAGCCCCGTGTACTCTTCACATAACCGGTTAAAACGCTGGATATTTCCCCGACTGTCCAGAATCACTATTGCAGAGTGGGCTTCAGAAACCACTTGTTCTGCAAAGGACAGTCCGTGTGATAAATCACGAGCTACCGCCGGTGTGTCATGCCATGCTGACGCGTTTCCACCCCATTCACGCTTATTGATTTTTCGTCCCACCAGATGAACAGAAAGATCACTCTCATCGACTGTCAGGCTCATCATCAGGCTGGAGGTGATAACCGTCATTTCCCGGATACGAGCAGCCTGTTCGGCAGATAACTGCAGAGTACGTTCAGGTTCCGTTGTTTCGGTGGCGGAAAAACGCAAAACATCACTGTTTTCCGACAACCGCCAGTATGGGTTGTGCGATCCGAGAAAGTTGTACAACGTTGTGGACTCCCTAATGGTTTTCATGATGCATACCCTCCGGTTAACAGCGGAGTCCCGCAGTTAAATGAACGGTTCATATGGCTTACATGAAATTAATGGCGGTTAAACGTATTGTTTTTTTTATATATTTATTTGTAATCCAGTTTTGGGAAAACGCCAGTTTTCAAACGGATGTCATTAAAAAAAATCTGCTGAGATAAACGAATGTGGGGGAAGGGAAAAGCAAACGGCCCATCCGTAATGAATGGGCCGTAAAAAGAGATTACGCGACAGGGCGCGCAATAATGCTGCGGGTTTCCATGCGTACTTCGGCAATGGTGACGTCGATAACGTCGGTTACTTTGTAAACTGTTTCACCTTTAATTTGTACGGTGCCGTTTTCCTGACTGCAAACCAGCTCATCGCGCACGGCGTGTAAGAACGGTGCAGGGATAAAGGCGATAGCGCCGTTATCGACCAGACGCACACGCATACCGCCCCGGCTGATATCGACGATTTCTGCCGCAAAACGGGTGTCAGTGCCCGCTTTGTCTTTCAGGAAACGCGCGTACAACCAGTCCCCGACATCACGTTCTGCCATCCGGTTGAGACGACGACGCTCTGCCATTTGGGTGGTGATCTCATCCTGCGGACGCGTCGCCGTTTCGCCTTTGATGATCGCTTTCAGCAAACGATGGTTGATCATGTCGCCATACTTGCGAATTGGTGAAGTCCAGGTGGCATACGCTTCCAGACCGAGGCCAAAGTGAGGACCCGGTTCGGTGCTGATTTCCGCAAAAGACTGAAAACGGCGAATGCGGCTGTCGAGGAAGCCAGTCGGTTGCGCATCCAGCTCACGACGCAGTTTGCAGAAACCGTCCAGTGTGAGCACTTCTTCGGCATCAACATGCAGGCCATGCGTTTTCAGCAATGCTGCCAGCGCCTCGGCATTTGCCGGATCAAAGCCCATATGCACGTTATAGATACCGAAACCGAGCTTATCGCGCAGCACGCGGGCCGCACAAATGTTAGCGGCGATCATCGCTTCTTCGACAATACGGTTAGCAATACGGCGTGGTTCAGCGACGATATCCAACACTTCACCTTTTTCACCGAGAATAAAACGGTAATCCGGGCGATCTTTAAACACCAACGCATGGTTATTACGCCATTCGCCGCGACGCTGGCAAATTTGCGCTAACAGGCGGATTTGTCCGGCAATCGCATCACTTTCTGGCTGCCAGTCGCCGGTGTTTTCCAGCCAGTCGGAAACCTGGTCATAAACCAGTTTGGCTTTGGATTCGATGGTAGCGGCAAAAAATTCGATGTTGTCTTCAATGGTGCCATCAGCAGACAACGTCATCCGACATGCCAGTACCGGGCGCACTTCATTGGCACGCAGTGAGCAGAGATCGTCAGAAAGCTCGCGCGGCAGCATCGGGATGTTGAAGCCTGGCAGATAGTTGGTGAATGCGCGAATTTTCGCTGCTTTGTCCAGCTTGCTGCCTTCGGCAATCCACGCGGTTGGATCGGCAATTGCGACAATTAACTGCAGTTTGTCATCCGGTAACGCCTTCGCGAAGAGGGCATCATCCATATCTTCCGTGCTGGCACTGTCGATGGTGACAAAGTCCAGCGCGGTGAGATCTTCACGAACCAAACCCTCATCGAGCATTTCGGTGGCGACGCCATCTGGTGCTTCTTTTTCCAGGTTATGGCGCGCCAGGGTTACCCACCAGGGCACGAAGTGGTCATCACCAAAAGTGATGTATTGAGTCAGGTCAGCATAGAAAGAACGATCGCCTTTCAGCGGATGGCGGCGCATTTCGGCAACCGCCCAGTCGCCTTCTTTAAACTCATGATTCAGCCCGCGGGCAGCGCGGCAAGGAATAGCGTCTTTTAAGAGTGGATGATCAGGCACGATGGCCAGACGGTCATTCTTGCCCTGAACTTTACCCACGAAACGAGTCAGAAACGGTTCAACCAGTTCTTCTGGCTCTGCGGATTCACGATCTTTTTCACTGTGGATCACCGCGATAATTCGGTCGCCATGCATGACTTTTTTCATCTGCGGCGGCGGAATGAAATAACTTTTCTGTGCGTCGACTTCCAGGAAGCCAAAGCCTTTTTCAGTGGCTTTTACCACCCCTTCAGCGCGGGGCGTCTGGGAGTGCAGTTGCTGTTTAAGCTGCGCTAGCAGCGGGTTGTCCTGAAACATAATTGTCTATTTTGGTGGCCATTAGAGCGGCTGACAGTTTTACGCGATTCTGCCTGACGCAGCAAGGTTAATGTGTCTCACCCAACGCGATTTTTAAGCGATTTATCCAACCACAAAACCCGCTCCATACCAGCAGATTGATAACCTGCGCTGATGATGTTTCATGTTCGAGTAACGGGCTAAACTGGGCGGCGCTAAAGCGATCGGGTGCTCGTGTCAGCCATTGTATCGCCTGAACCGTAGCACGCTCAACAAAATGGCAGTCAGCCCACTGGTTTATTTCGTTTTCGCCCTGACGCAGAATGGATATTGCTTCTTTATATTCAAATGTTGAATGTATGAGAGAGGTGAAACAGGCAGCACTGCCGTTAATTCGTGCGCTGAGTAAAGCAGCAAGTTGATGGCTGGATTTTGTTGTTACCAACGGGCTGGATAACAACGCCACAAAGAGTGAAAACGAGGCAGGATGCAGATTCAGGATTGCTGCCAGTTGGCGAAGTTCAGAGCCTGGCAACAGGAGAGCATTCGTCTCTTGCTCTCCAGAGAATTTTTCCCCTTCGTAGCAGGCACGCCAGCCGGTTGATACTTCAGCAAAAAGTGAGCTGTCAGCGTAGCTTTGCACGTCCAGACCGGGTAACCAGCGTACAGGTTGTCCAAGATAAGCCTGAAAAGTCGCAATTGCTCGCGCCTGAAAACCAACAAAACCAATAATTTGATTGATAATCACACAGTCCCGGGCGGTAAGCCCGACATCGTGAAGATGCTGGCGCGATCGGTTGTCGATAATCGATGGAGAGCCGGCCAGTTGACGGGCATATTGCGTGATTTGTGCCAGACGATGATTACTTTCCCTGGAGGAGTCTGGTCCGGGAAGCGGTGTCAGACGCGCGGAATAGTAGTTGCATAAACGCTGGACGCCGCAGACCTGAGCAACGGTCAGAGCGGTCGACAGGCGTTCATAGGCGGTGAATGTCTGTAAATGGGTCACCGCAAGCTGATTGGGAAATAGCTCTACAGCAAGAGTACGCGCCGGGATCAGCCACGAATGAAAGGGATCAAGTGTTTCTTCGTCAAGGATCACGTCGAGCAGAAAAGGATCGGTAACCTGTGCAGCTTCCGGAACCAGAGGCAGAACGTCATGTTCTGCAGTGCTGGATTGCGTTTCGTGATACCAGTGGCTTTTGCCTGAACTGTGGCGTTGTTCCATGGGCGTTCCTTGGTCATAACGGAAATCGTTATCCTGACGCAAGGCGGAGAGGGGAGAAAGACGGATCGGTGATAACAAATATCAGAAAGGTATAACAGAGAAATGGGCGGCGCAACGCCGCCCATCATTACCCACAGAACGATTATTTCAGTTCCAGCTCGTTCATTGCAGCGATGCTGAAACCGCCGTCAACGTGAACCACTTCACCGGAGATACCGGCAGAGAGATCGGAACACAGGAACGCTGCGGAGTTACCCACATCCTCAATGGTAACCGTACGACGAATCGGAGTAACCGCTTCGCAGTGTGCCAGCATTTTACGGAAGTCTTTGATGCCAGAAGCGGCCAGAGTGCGGATCGGGCCAGCAGAGATGGCGTTAACACGCACACCTTCCGGACCCATCGCGTTAGCCATATAGCGCACGTTCGCTTCCAGAGACGCTTTCGCCAGACCCATAACGTTGTAGTTCGGGATAGCGCGCTCAGCGCCCAGATAGGAAAGAGTCAGCAGGGCAGAACCCGGATTCAGCATAGAACGGCAAGCTTTTGCCATTGCAACGAAGCTGTAAGAGCTGATGTCGTGGGCAATTTTGAAGCCTTCACGAGTCACGGCGTTAACATAGTCGCCATCCAGCTGATCGCCAGGTGCAAAACCAATAGAGTGTACGAAACCGTCAAATTTCGGCCAGACTTTACCCAGTTCTGCGAACATGGTGTCGATGCTGGCATCTTCGGCAACATCGCACTGCAGAACGATGCTGGAACCTAATTGAGCGGCAAATTCTTCTACGCGGCCTTTCAGTTTATCGTTCTGGTAGGTGAATGCCAGTTCAGCTCCTTCGCGGTGCATCGCCTGAGCGATACCGTAGGCGATGGACAGTTTACTGGCAACACCGGTTACCAGAATGCGCTTACCGGAAAGAAAACCCATAGCTTTAATCCTTATTGTTGATGCTTGTTGTGCCTGAAAATCAGGCGATTCGTCGTTTTAGTAAACAGTACGAACAGATAAACGGTTATTATAATCAACCTGGCTGTGGGTGGCTATAGTTGCGCTTTCTGTACGGGGGAGAAGCTACAGTACAGAACATTTTGTTCTATCTGATCCTGACATCTTCAGGGGCAGGTTATGGGAATATCTCATAGAATCTGGCGACAACACGTCGCTGCCTTTCTCTGATGAACTGACATCAACGTAATATTTCAACCATCTTCACAGAATCTCCACAATCTCTTCATTATCAGAATATGCATCATGAATAAGATAAAAATACTTTCCATTACTTTGGAGAAACGTATAATTAGCCAAAATGAGAATGATCATTCTCACCAAGTGGAAGGCCAGGAGACAGAAATGACTAGCAAGCTGGAGATACGTCACAAACAGCGCCAGGATGAAATCATCAACGCCGCCCGTCGGTGTTTTCATCGCTGCGGTTTTCATGCCGCCAGTATGTCGCAAATTGCCAGCGAAGCTCAGCTTAGCGTCGGGCAGATCTACCGTTACTTCGCCAATAAAGACGCCATTATTGAAGAGATGGTTCGCCGTATCATCGACTTTCGTATTGCTCAGATGGACATTGACGCGCGTACCGATCGCTTCCCGGAAGTCCTTGCCTTGCGGAAATCCTTAAATGAAGACGACGACGCGTTGATGCTGGAAGTGGCCGCAGAAGCAACACGCAACCCGCGGGTGATGGCAATGCTCGAGGAAGCTGACGCCAGAATGTTCGCTAACGGTTGTGCGCATATGAAAAGAATGCATCCCCATCTTAGCGATGAGCACATTCGTTGTTGCGTTGAGGTGCTCGCCACTATGATGGAAGGTACGGTTTATCGTCGTTTAACACCGCAAAAAAGCGATCCACAACGTCTGCAGGAAATATATCAGGATATTATTAATATGTTGATAAATAAATAAGAACAGAATTAACCGATAGCGGGGGATATTAATCCCCCTTATTTCATTGCGAAATTTATTTCGCGATGCGGGTTCGTTATATCTGAATATCCCTGACATATCCTCATTAATTTTAATGAGGAGGGTATTGTTCACCCTGGAGAAAATAATGAAGTATATAGCAACGTCTGTAGTGGCAATGCTGCTCTTATCTGGTTGTGATAATACGCAAAATAACAATTCATCCCCGTCGGAAACAGAGGTGGGCGTTGTTACGCTCAAATCTCAACCGGTTTCTGTAGTCAGTGAATTAACCGGGCGCACCAGTGCGGCACTCAGTGCTGAAGTACGTCCGCAGGTTGGGGGAATTATCCAGAAACGCTTGTTTAAGGAAGGTGATCTGGTTAAGGCCGGACAGCCGCTCTACCAGATTGATTCGGCCAGTTATCGGGCGGCATGGAATGAAGCCCGTGCTGCGTTGCAACAGGCGCAGGCACTGGTAAAAGCCGATTGCCAGAAAGCGCAGCGTTATGCCCGACTGGTGAAAGATAGCGGCGTGTCACAACAGGATGCTGATGATGCTCAGTCTACCTGTGCACAAGATAAAGCCAGTGTAGAAGCGAAAAAAGCTGCACTGGAAACCGCGCGAATTAATCTTGACTGGACCACGGTCACCGCGCCGATTTCCGGGCGCATAGGCATTTCGTCGGTGACGCCTGGCGCACTGGTAACCGCGTCGCAGGATACGGCGTTAACGACTATTCGTGGTCTGGAAACGATGTACGTTGATCTCACTCGCTCCAGTGTCGATTTACTGCGTCTGCGCAAACAGTCGCTGGCAACCAACAGCGATACCATGAGCGTCTCACTTATCCTGGAAGATGGTACAACGTATAGCGAAAAAGGTCGGCTGGAACTCACCGAAGTGGCCGTTGATGAATCTACCGGTTCGGTGACATTACGGGCGATTTTCCCTAATCCACAGCAGCAGTTGTTACCGGGTATGTTTGTTCGCGCTCGTGTCGATGAAGGCGTGATGGAAAACGCTATTCTCGCGCCGCAACAAGGTGTTACGCGTGATGCTAAAGGTAATGCTACCGCGCTGGTGGTGAATAAAGACAATAAAGTAGAGCAGCGCACGCTCGAAACGGGAGAAACCTACGGTGATAAATGGCTGGTGTTGAACGGCCTGCACAACGGTGACCGACTGATTGTCGAAGGTTCCGCCAAAGTAACTTCAGGGCAGACCGTCAAGGCCGTTGAGGTTCAGGCTAATGGAGGCAATGCCTGATGTTTTCGCGTTTTTTTGTTCGCAGACCCGTCTTTGCCTGGGTTATCGCCATTTTGATTATGTTGGCGGGGATTCTGGCCATTCGCACATTACCCGTCGCGCAATATCCTGATGTTGCGCCGCCGACCATCAGAATTTCAGCTACTTATACCGGTGCTTCTGCCGAAACGCTGGAAAACAGCGTAACTCAGGTTATCGAACAACAACTTACCGGGCTGGATAATTTGCTCTACTTCAGTTCCACCAGTAGTTCGGATGGCTCAGTCAGTATTAACGTGACGTTTGAACAAGGCACTGACCCTGATACCGCGCAGGTGCAGGTACAAAATAAAATACAGCAGGCAGAGTCACGTTTACCGAGCGAAGTACAGCAAACCGGTGTCACGGTGGAGAAATCACAAAGCAACTTTTTGCTGATTGCTGCCGTATATGACACTACCGACAAAGCGACCAGTTCCGATATTGCTGACTGGCTGGTGAGTAATCTTCAGGACCCGCTGGCGCGTGTTGAAGGCGTAGGGAGTCTGCAAGTTTTTGGGGCTGAATATGCGATGCGCATCTGGCTTGATCCAGCCAAACTGGCCTCATACTCGCTGATGCCATCCGATGTACAAAGTGCAATTGAAGCGCAAAACGTGCAAGTTACTGCCGGGAAAATCGGTGCTTTACCGTCATCGAACACGCAACAATTGACGGCAACAGTTCGTGCTCAGTCACGCCTGCAAACCGTTGAGCAATTTAAAAATATTATTGTTAAAAGCCAGTCAGACGGCGCGGTTGTTCGCATCAAGGATGTGGCTCGCGTTGAGATGGGTAGCGAAGATTATAACGCCATCAGTAAGTTGAACGGTCATCCGGCCGCAGGGGTAGCCGTGATGCTCTCACCGGGAGCGAATGCGTTAAACACGGCGACGCTGGTAAAGGATAAAATCGCAGAATTTCAGCGCAACATGCCACAGGGATACGACATCGCTTACCCAAAAGACAGCACTGAATTTATTAAAATCTCCGTAGAGGACGTAATTCAGACGCTGTTTGAAGCCATCGTACTGGTGGTTTGTGTGATGTATTTATTCCTGCAAAACTTGCGCGCTACGCTGATCCCGGCGTTAGCCGTGCCGGTCGTCTTGCTGGGGACGTTTGGCGTTCTTGCGTTGTTTGGCTATTCGATTAATACCCTGACGTTATTTGCAATGGTACTGGCGATCGGCCTGTTGGTGGACGATGCCATTGTGGTGGTGGAGAACGTCGAACGTATTATGCGTGACGAAGGACTGCCTGCGCGTGAAGCAACGGAAAAATCAATGGGCGAAATTTCTGGCGCTCTGGTTGCTATTGCTCTGGTACTGTCTGCCGTATTTCTGCCAATGGCGTTCTTTGGGGGATCTACGGGGGTAATTTATCGTCAGTTTTCGATAACCATTATTTCCGCCATGCTGCTTTCCGTGGTGGTCGCATTAACGCTGACTCCTGCGCTTTGTGGTTCTGTCCTCCATCATGTTCCACCGCATAAAAAAGGTTTTTTCGGCGCATTCAACCGCTTTTACCGTCGTACTGAAGAAAAGTACCAGCATGGCGTCCTTTATGTTTTGCGTCGTGCGGTGCGGGCTATGGGTGTCTATGTCGTGCTGGGCGGTGGAATGGCTCTGATGATGTGGAAACTGCCGGGCAGTTTCTTACCCACTGAAGACCAGGGCGAAATCATGGTGCAGTACACGCTGCCAGCCGGAGCGACCGCAGCTCGTACAGCAGAAGTAAACCGCCAGATTGTTGACTGGTTCCTGGTAAACGAAAAAGCAAACACTGATGTCATTTTTACCGTTGATGGTTTTAGTTTTAGTGGTAGCGGGCAGAACACCGGGATGGCGTTTGTCTCGTTGAAAAACTGGTCACAACGTAAGGGTGCAGAAAATACCGCCCAGGCCATTGCCTTACGGGCAACCAAAGAGTTGGGGGCAATTCGTGATGCTACGGTATTTGCCATGACTCCACCTGCGGTTGATGGTCTGGGGCATAGCAATGGCTTTACGTTTGAATTAATGGCAAGTGGTGCTACTGACCGTGAAACCTTACTTCAAATGCGTAACAAGTTGATTGAACAGGCTAATCAAAGCCCTGAGCTGATTTCTGTACGTGCCAATGACCTGCCGCAAATGCCGCAATTGCAGGTAGATATTGATAACAATAAAGCTGTATCGCTGGGTTTGAGTTTAAGTGATGTCACCGATACGCTGGCCAGCGCGTGGGGCGGTACTTATGTGAATGACTTTATTGACCGTGGCCGTGTGAAAAAAGTCTACATTCAGGGCGACAGTGAGTTTCGTTCTGCGCCGTCAGACTTAGGGAAATGGTTTGTGCGCGGTAGCGATAACGCCATGACGCCATTCTCTGCTTTTGCTACTACGCGCTGGATCTATGGCCCGGAAAAACTGGTGCGTTACAACGGCTCCGCGGCTTATGAAATTCAGGGGGAAAACGCGAGTGGTTTTAGTTCTGGCGACGCGATGGCAAAAATGGAAGCTCTGGCAAACAACCTTCCGGCAGGGACAACCTGGGCCTGGAGTGGCTTGTCATTGCAGGAGAAACTGGCCAGCGGTCAGGCACTGAGTCTGTATGCGGTCTCTATTCTGGTGGTTTTCCTCTGCCTTGCAGCACTGTACGAAAGTTGGTCAGTTCCGTTCTCGGTCATTCTGGTGATCCCGCTGGGGCTGCTCGGTGCGGCGCTGGCGGCCTGGATGCGTGATTTAAACAACGACGTTTACTTCCAGGTGGCGTTATTAACCACTATCGGTTTGTCGTCGAAAAACGCCATTCTGATTGTGGAATTTGCCGAAGCGGCGGTTGCTGAGGGCTATTCCCTGAGTCGTGCGGCATTACGCGCGGCGCAGACCCGTTTACGTCCAATCATCATGACCTCGCTGGCGTTTATTGCGGGGGTTATGCCGCTGGCGATGGCGACCGGTGCAGGTGCGAACAGCCGCATCGCCATTGGTACGGGCATTATTGGCGGTACGCTGACCGCTACATTACTGGCCATCTTCTTCGTTCCTCTGTTTTTTGTGCTGGTTAAACGTTTGTTTGCCGGTAAACCGCGCCGTCAGGAGTAAGTTATGTTGCGTCGTTCTCTAATTTTTCTGGTGCTGTTGAGTGCGGGATGTGTCTCGCTCGATCCCCACTACAGCACGCCCGAATCCCCAATCCCGGCGAGCTTGCCGGGAGCACAGGGGCAGGGGAAGGCAATCAGCCATGACTGGCAACAGGTGATCCACGATCCCCGATTGCAGCAAGTGGTGACCATTGCACTGAACAGTAACCGCGATGTGCAAAAAGCGATTGCTGATATTGACTCAGCGCGGGCGCTCTATGGGCAAACTAATGCGTCGTTATTCCCGACGGTGAATGCAACCTTAAGTTCGACCCGCAGTCGTTCGCTGGCGAATGGCACGGGGACCACTGCTGAGGCTGACGGTACGGTGTCCAGTTTTACGTTAGATCTGTTTGGTCGTAATCAGAGTTTGTCACGGGCAGCGCGAGAAACCTGGCTTGCCAGTGAATTTACAGCCCAGAACACCCGTTTAACGCTGATTGCCGAAATCAGCACCGCCTGGCTGACCCTGGCGGCCGATAACAGCAACCTGGCTCTGGCAAAAGAAACGATGGCCAGCGCAGAGAACTCATTGAAAATTATCCAGCGCCAGCAGCAGGTTGGCACGGCGGCAGCGACAGATGTCAGCGAGGCGATGAGTATCTATCAGCAGGCGCGCGCCAGCGTTGCCAGCTATCAGACGCAAGTGATGCAGGATAAAAATGCCCTGAACTTACTGGCGGGTACAACACTTACGGAAAATCTGCTACCGGGAACACTGGAAAGCCTGCCGGAGCAGATGATAAGCCTGGTTCCTGCGGGAGTGTCATCTGACGTTTTGCTGCGTCGCCCGGATATCCAGGAAGCGGAACATAATCTGAAGAGCGCCAATGCTGATATTGGTGCCGCGCGGGCTAACTTTTTCCCGACGATTTCGCTGACTGCAAGTGCTGGCGTCGGCAGCGACGCATTATCGTCGCTGTTCAGCCACGGAATGCAGGTCTGGTCATTTGCGCCCTCGGTAACATTACCGCTGTTCACCGGCGGTAGTAATCTGGCGCAGCTTCGTTACGCAGAAGCACAAAAGCGCGGGCTTGTTGCCACCTATGAGAAAACCGTTCAGAGCGCTTTCAAAGATGTTGCTGACGCGCTGGCTCGTAGAGCAACAGTTGAAGAACAACTGGATGCACAGCGTCAGTATGTTAAAGCTGAACAACAAACGGTCGATATTGGCCTGCGCCGCTATCAGGCCGGTGTCGGTGATTACCTGACCGTGTTGACGGCACAACGCACTTTGTGGAGCGCACAGCAGGCGTTACTGGCATTGCAACTGACTGATTTCACAAACCGGGTAACACTTTGGCAGTCGCTGGGCGGCGGCATGTCATCACTTAAGTAAGGAATAGTATGGCTAGAGTCTCTCTTTCATGGGCATTGATTCTTGGTCTTTTAGCCGGTATCGGCCCGATGTGTACTGACCTTTATTTGCCCGCATTACCTGAGATGTCGGAGCAACTGGCGACAACCACGACCATAACGCAATTGACGTTGACCGCGTCACTAATCGGTCTTGGCGTAGGGCAACTGTTATTTGGCCCTCTGAGCGACAAAATAGGGCGTAAACGCCCGTTAATCTTGTCGTTACTATTGTTTATTGTCTCCTCCATTTTGTGCGCGACAACTAACAATATTTACTGGCTGGTGGTCTGGCGTTTTATTCAGGGGATCGCGGGGGCAGGTGGTTCGGTGCTCTCTCGTTCTATTGCTCGTGACAAATATCAGGGGGTAACGCTGACCCAGTTCTTTGCACTGTTAATGACGGTGAATGGCCTGGCTCCGGTATTGTCGCCAGTGCTGGGAGGTTACATTGTCAGCACCTTTGACTGGCGCACTTTATTCTGGGTAATGGCTGAAATTAGCACCGTACTGTTGCTGGGCTGTCTGTTATTTATCCATGAGACATTGCCAGAAAATAAAAGGGGCTCATCATTACTATTAACCGGACGAAGTGTGGTGCAGAACCGCCGTTTCATGCGTTTTTGCCTGATTCAAAGTTTTATGCTGGCTGGCTTGTTTGCGTACATCGGTTCTTCGTCTTTCGTATTACAGAAAGAATTTGGCTTTAGCCCAATGCAATTCAGCCTGGTGTTTGGCCTTAACGGCATCGGGCTTATCATCGCTTCATGGATCTTCTCACGACTGGCCCGACGACTTAACCCGATGAAATTGTTGAGAGTCGGCCTGGTAGCGGCGATTCTGTGTGCATTGCTCACTGTCTTATGTGCATGGTTGCAGTTACCCATTCCGGCACTGGTGGCATTATTTTTCACCATCGCATTTTGTAGCGGCATAGGCACTGTTGGTGGGGCTGAGGCAATGAGTGCTGTAGGGGCGCAAGAATCAGGAACGGCATCTGCGCTGATGGGGATGAGTATGTTTGTCTTTGGCGGTATAGCTGCGCCGTTATCGGGAGTAGGTGGGGAAACTCTGTTAAAAATGAGTCTGGCGATTACGGTGTGTTACACGTTGGCATTGCTGGTTGCTCTCACCAGAATCGACAGTCAGAAGTAATGGATTAATGAATGCCTCATTCTGACGGGGATTTCCCCCTGTCAGAATGAGGCGCCGAAGATTAACGATCTTTGCGCCACGCATCTGCCGTCAACGCTTCGCCAAAGTGCCCGGAAATGAGCCGCTTGGTGAGTTCATGTAGCGGCGATGCCAGCACGTCAGCCGTACTGCCGCGCTCGACCACTTCGCCCTGATGCATGACCAGAACCTGGTCGCTGATATGCTTCATCATCCCAATGTGTTGGGTAACATAAATATAAGAAATGCCCTGTTTTTCTTGTAACTCCAGCATCAGGTTAATCAACTGCGAACGCATCGACATATCCAGCGAGGCGAGAGCTTCATCCGCGATAATGACTTTAGGGCGCAATATTAGTGCGCGAGCCAGACCCAGACGCTGTTTTTGCCCTGGTGCCAACATATGCGGATAGTAACTGACGTGATCCGGCAGCAGTCCGACCATACGCATCGTTTCAATAATCTGTTTGCGCCGCTGCTCAGGCTCGAGGTCAGTGTTCAGGCGCAGCGGAAAATCCAGGATCTGCGAGATACGCTGACGTGGATTCAACGAGGTCGACGGGTCCTGAAAGATCATGCGAATCCGCTGGCTGCGGAAAGAGTAATCGCCAAAATGCAGCGGATGATCGTCAATCAATAACTCACCGCTGGTTGGCTCAATCATTCCCGCCAGCATTTTCGCCAGCGTCGATTTTCCGGAACCGTTCTCGCCAATAATCGCCAGCGTCTGGCGTTCACGCAGCGTAAAGCTCAAGGGTTTTACGGCTTCTACGGTCTGACGACGAAACCAGCCGGTTCGGTAGCGGAACGTTTTGCTTAAATTACGCACTTCGAGCAGGGTTTCTATCATCTCACTCTTTCTCCATGTTCAGCGGGAAATGACAGGCATAGAGATGATTTTTCGCCCCCGTCAAACGCGGCGTCACAATACATTCTCGTTGTGCATACGGGCAACGTGGTCCCAGACGACAGCCAATCGGTAATTGTTCCAGCAGAGGGATGGCACCGGGCAGCGTATTGAGGCGACTTTTATGCGGCATCGCGCTGCCGAAGTCCGGTATCGCGCGGATCAACGCCTGGGTATAAGGATGATGCGGCATCGTCACCAGCTCCTTACTTGGCGCGGATTCCACCGTTTGGCCACAGTAAAGCACGTTAATTTTATCCGCCCATTGGCTAAGCATTTGTAAGTCATGGCTGATAAGCAAAATGGTGGTGTTACTGTTCTGATTCAGACGCGTCAGCAGGCGAAAAATTTGCGCCTGGGTGGTTGGCTCCATCGAGTTTGTCGGTTCGTCAGCTATCAGCAGACGTGGTTGATTTGCCAGCGCGATGGCAATCATCACTTTCTGGCATTCACCTTCGGTTAACTCATACGGAAAGCTGCGCATCGCATCTTTGTGATCTTTAATCCCCACACGGTGCAGCAGCTCAATGGCACGGCGTTTGCGCCAGCCAAAACGCTGCCACCAACGCCCTTTGTAGGTCCAGGCCGGGATATTTTGCATCAACTGACGACCCACACGTTCAGAAGGGTCGAGACACGATTGCGGTTCCTGAAAGATCATCGATACATTGTGCCCAACCAGCTTGCGCCGTTCGCGCGCGGAGAGACGCAACAGATCGATATCATCAAAACGCATACGGTCAGCGGTAACACGCCAGTTATCTTTATTAACGCCACAAATCGCTTTCGCAATCAAACTTTTGCCGGAGCCAGACTCGCCAACAAGGCCACGGATTTCACCTTCGGTTAAGGTCATACTCACGCGGTCAACGGCTTTAACCCACTCATCACCGGTTTTAAATTCAATGGTCAGGTTACGAATATCCAGTAACGGCATTATTCCACCCCCGCAATAATCGCACGACGTACACCATCGCCAAGGAGGTTAACCAACAACACACTGATCATAATTGCCGCTCCAGGCAGCATCACGGTCCACGGGGCGACATAAATCAGCTCCAGTGCATCGCCAAGCATCGCTCCCCATTCAGGCGAGGGGAGTTGCGCGCCGAGATCGAGAAAGCCCAGCGCGGCGATATCAAGAATTGCCATCGACAGTGCGCGGGTGATCTCTGTGACCAGTCCGGCGGTAATGTTCGGCAACACGGCAAACCAGAGAATATTCAGCGTCGTTGCGCCATCCAGACGGGCAGCAATAACGTACTCTTTTTCCAGCTCATCATGCACCATGCTGTAGACCGAACGCACCATACGCGGCAGTAACGCCAGCCAGACGGCAAACATTGCGTGCGACAAACTCGGCTCGGCAAACGCGACGACGATAATCGCCAGCAGCAGGGACGGGATCGCCAGTAAAGTATCCAGAATATGGTTAAGCACCGCTGACCGTAAACCATGCGTAGCACCGGCGAAGGTGCCGAGCACAAGACCACAGATTGTCGCGGCAAGCGTCACCACAAATGCGCCGCCGACGGTAGGCGCAGCACCGCTCAGTAAACGGCTTAAAACATCGCGACCAAGGTCATCGGTGCCGAGGAAAAAAGAGACTTCTCCGTAGCGCGACCATGACGGCGGCAACAATTGATAACCGAGAAATTGCTGGTCGATGTCGTAAGGCGCAAACCAGCCGCCAAAAATACACAACACAGCCAGCCCCGCGCAGCCGTACAGGCCGACCATTGCAGCGGCATCACCATAGAATTTGCGCCAGGCGGTACGCAGCGTGCCGGGCGGGCGCTTCTCGCTGTATACGCTATCGTAAGGCATACCATTCCTTATGTTTCAGAGGGTTAGCCATGGCACCCAAAATATCAGAAATCACGTTAACAATAATGACCAGTGAACCGCAGACCATCACTCCGGCGGAAATGGCTGCGTAATCCTGCTGGCGGATGGCGTTAATTAACCAGCGGCCAAGTCCAGGCCAGCTAAAGACCATTTCGGTGATCATCGCCAGTGTCAGCATGGTGGAGAACTGTAATCCCAGGCGAGGGATGACAGGAGGTAACGCGTTATGTAACACGTGGCGACGCAAAATAGTAAAGCGCGACAAACCGCGGGTTGCCGCTGCTTTCACATAGTTCTGGTCATACACTTCGATGGTGCTGATACGCATCAGACGGATCACTTCGGTAGTCGGTGCAACCGACAGGGTGATGACTGGCAATACCATATGACGCATTGCGCTCATGATCATTTCATCCCGCCACGGTGAGTCCGAAAGCCAGGCATCAATCAACGCAAAACCGGTAATCGGTTTCACTTCGTAGAGCAGATCGAAACGCCCTGAAACGGGCAGCCAGCCTAATGTAAGCGAACAAAACAGCGTCAACAGAAGTGCCAGCCAGAAAACAGGGATTGAAAAGCCCAATAACGCGATGGCGTTGATCAAATTATCCTGCCACTTATGGCGTGTAATTCCGGCAATCATCCCCATGGGGATCCCAACAATCAGCGCAAAACCGAAGGCGAGAATGCACAGCTCCATCGTCGCCGGGAAGACCTCTTTTAACTGCTCGGCAATCGGCTGACCGTTAATGCTGGAAACGCCAAAATCCCAGTGGATCAGGCCGTTAAACCAGAACACCCATGCATTCCACAGCGACGCGCCTTGTAACGGCGCATGTGGCGTGAAATAGCTCAAACTGAAGCCAACAAAGGTCAGCAGGAACAAGGTCACGATCAATAACAAAATGCGGCGTAAGGTGAAGATAATCATGGTTTTTTCACCTCATTTTGCTTTTCGCGGTACACCCCTGCGAAGGAGGCGTTACCAAACGGGCTAAGAACCAGCCCTTTGATATCGTAACGGTAGGCCTGCAAGCGCAGTGACGAGGCCAGCGGCAGAATGGGCAACTCCTGCGCCAGAATACTTTGCGCTTCGTCATAGGCTTCAATACGCGCAGCCAGTTGCTGCGAGGAGAGCGCCTTACGCAATACGCTGTCAAATTTCGGATCGCACCAGTGGGCAAGGTTGGTCTGGGAGTGAATGGCCGCACAGCTCAGTAACGGACGGAAGAAACTGTCCGGATCATTACTGTCCGTCGCCCAACCGGATAACGTCAGATCATGGCTCATATCCATCAATCGCGCCTCCTGAAAACGACCTTCTACCGGTACAATCACCACTTTCACGCCGGCCTGCGCCATATCCGCCTGAATGAGTTCGGCGGTCTTCAGCGGGCTGGGGTTCCACGCCTGTGAGCGCGTCGGCACCCACAGTTTCAGCGTTAAGTTTTCCAGCCCCAACGCCTTCAACTGTTCGCGTGATTTCGCTGGATTGTATTCGGTAATTTTAGCCTCGTTGTCATAAGCCCACGAGGCGCGCGGTAAAATTGAGGCCGCAGTTTCAGCCGTACCGTAATAGATAGATTGCATCAGGCGCTGGTTATTGATCGACAACGCCAGCGCGTGGCGGACTGCTGGATTATTTAGCGGCGGTTTGGCGGTGTTAAACGCCAGATAGGCAACGTTCATCCCCGGACGCAGCGTTAAACGCAAACGCGGGTCATCGCGCAAAATAGATAGCTGACTGGCAGCGGGCCAGGCCAGAACGTCACATTCACCGGTCAAGAGTTTCGACAGCCGTCCGGTGCCGCCAGAGCCTAAATCCACCACCACCTGCGGCATCAACGGCTTGCCTCGCCAGAATTCATCATGACGTTGTAAGCGAATATATTGCCCCGTGCGATTTTCCGACAGTTTATACGGTCCGGTGCCGACGGGCTGGCGGTCGAGTTGCTCCTGGCGATCTTCTTGCTCTAACTTCTGGGCGTATTCGGCAGACATTACCGACGCATAGTGGGTTGCCAGGTGCCATAAAAAGGAGGCGTCAGGCTGGGACAGACGGAACTCAACGGTGTGATTATCCAGCTTGCGGACGCTTTTAACGTTGTCGGCAAATTGCAGACTGTCGAAATAGGGGAAGTTGCTACCGTTGACGTTATGCCACGGGTTGCTGCGGTCAAAAATTCGCTGGAAGGTAAACACCACATCATCGGCATTCATTTTGCGTGTGGGAGTAAACCAGGCCGTTTTTTGAAACGGGACATCGCGGCGCAGGTGGAAGCGATAGGTCGCGCCGTTGTCGAGCACTTCCCAGCTTTCGGCAAGTTCCGGCATCAGACGATAGGTATAAGGATCGACATCCAGCAGTCGATCATAAAACTGGGCGGCAAGGGTATCGACAATTAACCCACTGCTCGCTTTGGATGGGTTAAAGGTGTTGACTTGTCCGCTGACGCAATAGACAAAACCGCTGTCGCGGATATCAGCGTGCGGGGTGGGTTCAGGCGCGGCGATTGCCTGACCACTCACAAGTCCAGCAATCACCAAAAGAGACGATAATACCTGGCGCATAATATTAAGGGATTTTATGTAAATAGGCTATCTTACTAATATTTAATGACATTTGCCATTACCGTTTGTGTTCAGGGGTCGTAATGAGGGCCGTGTGGTTGGTCGTTGAACAGGTGGCGTCGCCATCTGTTCAACATTCGTCCCCATGATTTCTTTATAACTATAACTCACAGAACAACTTAGCGAGGTGCAGACAGGCGCGATCGTGAGACTGACTGCAGATTGCTGACAAGGTGTGTCTCATTTTTAGCCGGATGCGGTACGGCCTACAATCCTGGCCGGGCGTCCACTATTAAATGATTACTCATTACCCCATTGATTCAAGAACTCTGCGATCTCATCAATGTGCGCGGGATTAATCCCTGCTTCAGCGGCCATTTCATGCTGGGCTTCTTCGCTGATCTCTTCATTGTTCATCAAACGGGTGAGCAGTAACTGGAAGTAGTGGGCCAGCGCCGTGCGCTCAGATTCTGCGACAGATTTTGCGCATTCGCTCGCGTATTCATCGGCAATATCGAAATATTTCAGTGGGATATCGTGGTTCATGGTTTACCCTGGGGTTAATGCGTTAAGCATAGGGGCGGATGATAGCACTCGTGATCCGGGTCATACATCTTTTTATAGATAACGGCGCTGCGCACCGCCAGTGCGCCAGGCTGCGTCTGGCGAAACCCGTATCATGCACTAGCTGACAGTATATTGAATTTAAACGGTTTTGTTGGTCGAACAGGACGTTTACGCCGCATCCGGCAAGTGACATTGCCTAACCCCGCTAAATCTGGTGCTTTTTCAACAATGCGCGGAACTGATGATAGGTTAATCCCAGTAATTCAGCCGCGCGTTTCTGGTTATATTTCCCCTGTTGCAAACTGAGCTGAAGTAACTCTTTTTCCTGCAGCATCTGAAATTCGCGCAAATCCACCGGCAACGCCGGAAGTGATGTCGTTTCTGAAACGGCGATAGCTTCTTCCGGTGGACGCTGTTTAAAGGGATCAATAATGATGTCATCAAGCGGATAATCGCTGGTGCCGTGGCGATACACCGAACGTTCCACCACGTTTTTCAATTCACGAATATTTCCCGGCCAGCGATAATTTAGCAGCGTTTCTCTGGCGCGTTCCGTAAAACCCGGGAATAGAGGCAGTTTGATTTCCCGACACATCTGGATGGCAAAGTGTTCCGCCATCAGCATAATATCGCCTTCACGCTCACGTAGCGGCGGCAGTTGCACCACGTCGAAAGCCAGACGGTCGAGCAGGTCGGCGCGAAAAGTGCCTTCATTGACCATCGCCGGAAGGTCGGCGTTCGTGGCACATACCAGCCGCACATTGACCTGTAATGGCTGACTACCGCCGACGCGTTCCAGTTCACCATACTCGATCACGCGCAACAATTTTTCCTGCACCATCATCGGTGCCGTAGCGAGTTCATCAAGAAACAACGTGCCGCCGTCTGCGCGTTCAAATCGTCCCGGATGACGTTTTTGCGCGCCGGTAAACGCGCCAGCTTCATGGCCAAACAGTTCGGAATCCAGCAGATTTTCATTTAACGCCGCGCAGTTAAGAGAAATAAACGGCCCTTGCCAACGCGAAGAAAGGTAGTGCAGGCGGCTGGCGATCAACTCTTTACCGGTGCCGCGCTCGCCAATAATCAACACTGGTTTGTCCAGCGGCGCGAGATGCGAAACCTGTTCCAGCACTTCGAGAAAGCTGTTCGCTTCACCGAGTAAGTTATCTTTGTATTCAGCCATGATGAAATTCGCCACTTGTTAGTGTAATTCGCTAATTCATCCTGGCATGTTGCTGTTGAATCTTCAATCAGATCTTTATAAATCAAAAAGATAAAAATTGGCACGCAAATTGTATTAACAGTTCAGCAGGACAATCCTGAACAAAGAAATCAAGAGGACAACATTATGGGTATTTTTTCTCGCTTTGCCGACATCGTGAATGCCAACATCAACGCCCTTTTAGAGAAGGCGGAAGACCCGCAGAAACTGGTGCGTCTGATGATCCAGGAGATGGAAGACACTTTGGTTGAAGTGCGTTCTACTTCGGCGCGTGCGCTGGCGGAAAAGAAACAACTGACTCGCCGGATTGAACAAGCGTCGGCTCGTGAAGTTGAGTGGCAGGAAAAAGCCGAACTGGCACTGCTGAAAGAGAGAGAAGATCTGGCGCGTGCAGCGTTAATTGAAAAACAGAAACTGACCGATCTGATTAAGTCCCTGGAACATGAAGTGACGTTGGTGGACGATACGCTGGCGCGCATGAAGAAAGAGATAGGCGAACTGGAAAACAAGTTGAGCGAAACCCGCGCTCGCCAGCAGGCATTAATGCTGCGTCATCAGGCGGCGAATTCGTCGCGCGATGTGCGCCGTCAGTTGGATAGCGGAAAACTTGATGAAGCGATGGCGCGTTTCGAATCTTTCGAACGTCGTATCGACCAGATGGAAGCAGAAGCAGAAAGCCACAGCTTTGGTAAACAACGATCGCTGGATGAGCAATTTGCTGAACTGAAAGCCGATGACGCAATCAGCGAGCAACTGGCGCAATTAAAAGCCAAAATGAAGCAAGATAATCAATAATAACACCCCAGGCGGCGTCTGAACGCGCCGCCGCTCATCGTCTAAGGAGTACTTATGAGCGCGCTATTTCTGGCTATTCCGTTAACCATTTTTGTGCTGTTTGTTTTGCCTATCTGGTTATGGCTGCATTACAGCAACCGCTCCAGCCGTGGTGAATTGTCGCAAAGTGAACAGCAGCGATTAGCGCAACTGGCAGATGAGGCAAAACGGATGCGTGAGCGTATTCAGGCGCTGGAGTCCATTCTTGATGCTGAACATCCGAACTGGAGGGATCGCTAATGGCGGGTATTAATCTCAATAAAAAATTATGGCGCATCCCACAACAGGGCATGGTGCGTGGTGTCTGCGCAGGGATTGCCAATTATTTTGATGTGCCCGTAAAACTGGTGCGTATTCTCGTGGTGCTGTCGATATTCTTCGGCCTGGCGCTGTTTACCCTGGTCGCTTACATCATCTTGTCATTTGCCCTTGACCCGATGCCGGACAACATGGCGTATGGTGAACAACAACCTTCCAGCAGCGAATTGCTGGATGAAGTCGACCGTGAACTGGCGGCCAGTGAAACGCGTTTACGCGAGATGGAACGTTATGTCACTTCCGACACTTTCTCGCTACGTAGTCGTTTCCGTCAACTGTGAGGAAAGTTATGAATATTCGCTGGCAACAGGCCGGGCAAAAGGTGAAGCCTGGTTTCAAATTAGCAGGCAAGCTGGTACTTCTTACCGCACTGCGCTACGGCCCGGCGGGCGTTGCTGGTTGGGCGATAAAATCTGTTGCTCGTCGGCCGCTGAAAATGTTGCTGGCTGTGGCGCTGGAACCGCTGTTAAGTCGGGCCGCTAATAAACTGGCACAGCGCTATAAAAGGTGAGGGGAGTTTCGCAAAAATTGTTAAATCTCAGGCGTATAATGGATAGCAATTTTCATCCATAGAAGGACGCTTACATGTTTAAAAAAGGGTTACTAGCGCTGACGCTGGCGTTTTCACTGCCTGTTTTTGCCGCTGAACACTGGATCGATGTTCGTATTCCAGAACAGTATCAGCAAGAGCACGTTCAGGGAGCCATCAATATTCCCCTGAAGGAAGTGAAAGAGCGTATTGCCACCGCCGTTCCGGATAAAAACGACACCGTTAAAGTGTATTGCAACGCAGGGCGTCAGTCCGGACAGGCAAAAGAAATCCTCAGCGAAATGGGGTACACCCACGTTGAAAACGCCGGTGGTCTTAAAGATATTGAGATGCCGAAGGTCAAAGGTTAAAAGAATTACTCATTGAGCGGTGTAAATAACACCGCTTATTTATTTGATAAATCAAAATTAACCCACATTATTACCTCCAGCATCTCATCCTTTCTACAGCTTTCTGGCACAGGACAGCAATGAAGCGACTCAAAAATGAACTTAATGCGCTGGTGAATCGTGGTGTCGACAGGCACTTGCGACTGGCCGTAACCGGTCTTAGCCGCAGTGGGAAAACAGCGTTTATCACCGCGATGGTTAATCAGTTGCTCAATATTCATGCCGGAGCACGTTTGCCGCTATTAAGTGCGGTGCGTGAAGATCGTCTGCTGGGCGTAAAACGCATTCCCCAGCGTGACTTTGGCATTCCGCGCTTCACCTATGATGAAGGTCTGGCGCAATTATATGGCGATCCTCCGGCCTGGCCGACGCCAACGCGCGGCGTCAGCGAAATCCGCCTGGCATTGCGTTATAAATCGAATGATTCTCTGCTGCGTCATTTCAAGGACACCTCCACGTTGTATCTGGAGATTGTTGATTATCCCGGCGAGTGGCTACTCGATTTGCCAATGCTGGCTCAGGATTATTTAAGCTGGTCGCGGCAGATGACGGGCTTGCTTAATGGTCAGCGTGGCGAGTGGTCGGCAAAATGGCGGATGATGTGCGAAGGGCTGGACCCGTTAGCGCCTGCCGACGAAAATCGTCTTGCGGACATTGCCGCCGCGTGGACCGATTATCTCCACCATTGCAAGCAGCAGGGGCTGCACTTTATCCAGCCTGGTCGCTTTGTCTTGCCTGGCGATATGGCGGGAGCGCCTGCGTTGCAGTTCTTCCCGTGGCCGGATGTTGACGCCTGGGGTGAGTCCAAACTGGCACAGGCCGATAAACACACCAACGCCGGGATGCTGCGTGAGCGGTATAACTATTACTGCGAGAAAGTGGTGAAAGGTTTCTATAAGAATCACTTTCTGCGCTTCGACCGCCAGATTGTACTGGTGGATTGCCTGCAACCGCTCAACAGTGGTCCGCAGGCTTTTAACGATATGCGCCTGGCGCTGACGCAACTGATGCAGAGTTTTCATTATGGGCAGCGCACGCTGTTCCGGCGCTTGTTCTCGCCGGTTATCGACAAATTACTGTTTGCTGCGACGAAAGCGGACCATGTGACCATCGATCAGCACGCCAATATGGTTTCATTACTGCAACAACTGATTCAGGACGCCTGGCAAAATGCGGCGTTTGAAGGGATCAGCATGGATTGTCTGGGGCTGGCCTCAGTTCAGGCGACCACCAGCGGCATTATCGACGTTAACGATGAGAAAATTCCGGCGCTGCGCGGCAATCGATTGAGCGATGGCGCACCGCTCACTGTTTATCCTGGCGAAGTTCCCGCACGTTTGCCCGGTCAGGCGTTCTGGGATAAGCAAGGTTTCCAGTTTGAGGCGTTTCGTCCGCAGGTAATGGATGTCGACAAACCGCTGCCGCATATTCGTCTTGATGCCGCGCTGGAATTTTTAATAGGAGATAAATTGCGATGACCGAACCGTTAAAACCACGTATTGATTTCGACGGTCCGCTGGAGGTCGATCAGAACCCTAAATTCAGGGCGCAGCAGACCTTTGACGAAAGTCAGGCGCAAAATTTTGCACCGGCGACGCTCGACGCAGCACAGGAAGAAGAAGGGCAAGTTGAAGCGGTGATGGATGCCGCATTACGCCCGAAACGCAGTCTGTGGCGCAAAATGGTGATGGGCGGGCTGACGCTGTTTGGCGTGAGCGTTGTTGGTCAGGGGGTGCAGTGGACGATGAATGCCTGGCAAACCCAGGACTGGGTGGCGCTGGGCGGTTGTGCCGCTGGGGCATTGATCATCGGTGCTGGCGTTGGCTCTGTGGTGACGGAGTGGCGGCGGTTATGGCGCTTGCGCCAGCGTGCTCATGAGCGTGATGAAGCGCGAGATTTGCTGCATAGCCACGGTACTGGAAAAGGGCGAGTTTTTTGTGAAAAGCTGGCGCAGCAGGCGGGGATCGATCAGTCGCATCCGGCGCTGCAACGCTGGTATGCCTCGATCCATGAAACGCAGAACGATCGCGAAGTCGTCAGTTTGTATGCCCATCTGGTTCAGCCGGTGCTGGATGCGCAGGCGCGCCGTGAAATCAGCCGTTCAGCGGCAGAATCTACGCTGATGATTGCCGTCAGTCCGCTGGCGCTGGTGGATATGGCGTTTATTGCCTGGCGCAATCTGCGGTTGATTAATCGCATCGCCACGCTGTATGGCATTGAACTGGGTTATTACAGCCGTTTGCGTCTGTTTAAACTGGTGCTGCTGAATATCGCTTTCGCCGGGGCCAGTGAACTGGTGCGCGAAGTGGGGATGGACTGGATGTCGCAGGATCTCGCAGCACGCTTGTCGACGCGCGCTGCCCAGGGAATTGGTGCCGGGCTACTGACTGCGCGTCTGGGAATTAAAGCTATGGAACTTTGCCGTCCGTTGCCGTGGATTGACGATGACAAACCCCGTCTGGGTGATTTCCGTCGTCAGCTTATCGGTCAGGTAAAAGAGACGCTGCAAAAGGGCAAAACGCCCAGCGAAAAATAACGCAATATCGGGTACTGATCGGATATCTTTACGCCGAAGTGCCCGTTTATTCGTCTTTGTGTCAATGTTTGTTGACAGAAACCTTCCTGCCACTCGAATAGTGTCATATCATCATATTAATTGTTCTTTTTTCAGGTGAAGGTTCCCATGCGTCTGGAAGTCTTTTGTGAAGACCGACTCGGTCTGACCCGCGAATTACTCGATCTACTAGTACTAAGAGGCATCGATTTACGCGGTATTGAGATTGACCCAATCGGGCGGATTTACCTTAATTTTGCCGAGCTGGATTTTGACAGTTTCAGCAGCCTGATGGCGGAAATTCGCCGTATAGCAGGTGTTACCGATGTACGCACGGTGTCGTGGATGCCTTCCGAGCGTGAACATCTGGCGCTGAGCGCATTGCTTGAGGCATTGCCTGAACCCGTGCTTTCTGTCGATATGAAAAGTAAAGTGGACATGGCGAATCCGGCGAGTTGTCAGCTATTTGGTCAGAAACTTGAGCGTTTACGCAATCATACCGCTGCGCAATTGATTAACGGATTTAATTTTTTACGTTGGCTGGAGAGTGACCCGCAGGATTCGCATAACGAACATGTGGTGATCAACGGGCAGAATTTCTTGATGGAGATAACGCCGGTCTATCTTCAGGATGAAAATGACCAGCACGTTTTGACTGGTGCGGTGGTGATGCTGCGTTCGACGATTCGTATGGGGCGTCAGTTGCAAAATGTGGCTGCGCAGGACGTCAGCGCCTTTAGCCAGATTGTCGCCGTTAGCTCGAAAATGAAACACGTTGTCGAGCAGGCGCAAAAACTGGCGATGTTAAGCGCGCCGCTACTGATCACGGGTGACACGGGTACAGGTAAAGATCTCTTTGCTTATGCCTGTCATCAAGCCAGCCCTCGTGCCGGTAAACCTTATCTGGCGCTGAACTGTGCATCTATTCCGGAAGATGCCGTTGAGAGCGAACTGTTTGGGCATGCCCCGGAAGGGAAGAAAGGGTTCTTTGAGCAAGCGAACGGCGGTTCGGTGCTGCTGGATGAGATTGGTGAGATGTCGCCACGGATGCAGGCTAAACTGCTGCGTTTCCTCAATGATGGCACCTTCCGTCGGGTTGGCGAAGATCATGAAGTGCATGTTGATGTGCGGGTGATTTGCGCGACGCAGAAGAATTTGGTTGAGCTGGTGCAAAAAGGCGTATTTCGGGAAGATCTCTATTATCGCCTGAACGTGTTGACGCTGAATCTGCCGCCGTTGCGTGACTGCCCGCAGGATATCATGCCGTTAACCGAATTGTTCGTCGCGCGCTTTGCCGACGAGCAGGGAGTGCCGCGTCCGAAATTGGCTGCCGATCTGAATACCGTGCTGACACGTTATGGTTGGCCGGGTAACGTGAGGCAATTGAAAAATGCGATTTACCGTGCACTAACGCAACTGGATGGCTACGAACTGCGCCCACAAGATATTTTGCTGCCAGATTATGACGCTGCTACCGTCCCTGTGGGGGAAGATGCGATGGAAGGTTCGCTGGATGAGATCACCAGCCGATTTGAACGATCGGTATTAACCCAGCTTTATCGCAATTACCCCAGCACGCGCAAACTGGCAAAACGTCTGGGTGTTTCCCATACCGCGATTGCCAACAAATTGCGTGAATACGGCCTGAGTCAGAAGAAGAGCGAAGAATAAACACGTAAAATGCCTGATGGCGCAATACCATCAGGCATAATAACTTACGCTTTCAGTACAGCCAGAGCTGCGTCGTAATCCGGCTCGGTGGTGATTTCATTCACCAGTTGGCTGAAAATCACATTGTCATTTTCATCAATTACGACAACTGCGCGCGCTGCCAGACCTTTCAAGGGGCCTTCAGCGATCTCAACACCGTAAGCTTTCAGGAATTCGCTATTACGGAAAGTGGAAAGGGTGATTACATTGTTCAGACCTTCCGCACCGCAGAAACGAGACTGGGCGAATGGCAGATCGGCAGAAATACACAGTACAACGGTGTTATCGATTTCTGTCGCCAGTTGGTTAAACTTACGTACTGATGCGGCGCAAACACCGGTATCAATACTCGGGAAAATGTTCAGCACTTTGCGTTTACCCGCAAACTGACCGAGGGTGACGTCAGACAGATCTTTTGCCACGAGAGTAAAAGTCTGCGCTTTGCTACCCACTTGCGGGATGGAATTGGCGACTGTAACCGGGTTGCCCTGGAAATGAACGATTTGTGACATGATTATCTTTCCTGTTTACATATAGTTAACGTCACATCTAGTTTATGCTAACTGTCAATAACACAGCAAACGCTATTTGCGCTTAATCCGCAAACCACCGCGGCAACAAGGAGTAAAGATGAGAACCGTAAAGGTATTTGAGGAAGCCTGGCCGTTACATTCCCCGTTTGTGATTGCGCGAGGTAGCCGTAGTGAAGCGCGTGTGGTGGTGGTTGAACTGGAAGAGGATGGTGTTAAAGGCGTAGGGGAATGTACTCCCTATCCGCGCTACGGTGAAAGTGATGCTTCGGTAATGGCGCAAATTATGAGTGTTGTGCCGCAACTGGAAAAAGGACTGACACGAGAAGAGTTGCAAAAAATTTTGCCCGCTGGTGCGGCACGCAATGCGCTGGATTGTGCGTTGTGGGATCTCTGTGCGCGTAAACAGCAGCAGACGTTAGCTGAATTTATCGGCATAACGCTTCCCGACACTATTACCACGGCGCAGACAGTGGTTATTGGTACGCCGGATCAGATGGCCAGCAGTGCATCAGCACTCTGGCAGGCGGGGGCGAAATTGCTGAAAGTGAAGCTGGATAACCATCTTATTAGCGAGCGGATGGTGGCGATCCGCGCAGCGGTTCCGGATGCGACGTTGATTGTTGATGCTAATGAATCCTGGCGCGCGGAAGGGTTGGCGGCGCGATGTCAGTTGTTGGCTGATTTAGGCGTCGCTATGCTGGAACAGCCGCTCCCGGCACAGGACGATGCGGCGCTGGAGAATTTTATTCATCCGTTACCCATTTGTGCTGATGAAAGCTGCCATACCCGCAGTAACCTGAAGGCGCTGCAAGGGCGCTATGAGATGGTTAACATCAAACTCGATAAAACCGGCGGGCTAACAGAAGCGCTGGCGTTGGCGACCGAAGCGCGTGCACAAGGTTTTAGCCTGATGTTGGGCTGCATGCTATGTACTTCACGCGCCATTAGCGCCGTTTTACCGCTGGTGCCGCAGGTCAGTTTTGCTGATCTTGATGGCCCGACCTGGTTGGCGGTGGATGTGGAGCCGCCGCTACAGTTTACGACCGGCGAATTGCATCTTTAGGATGCCAACGCAGTAAATTCGCCATTGCAAAGAGATACTTTTCGCTGGCTTCATCTGAGGAGACAGGCGGAAACTCGGCGGTAATACAGTGCAAGTTCAGATCAGCACACCAACTGCCGAAGGAGCCGGGCGTTTCATAGCCGACGCTGGTCACCAGCGGTAATTCAAACGCCTGAGCCAGCCATTCACCTAATTCACTGTGCCTGGGATCTTCAATACAAGCCAGCGGATCGTGAAAAGAGACTATCCAGGCGGGTTGGATACGATGAATGAGCTGGCACAACGCCTGGGTTTCAGGTTCTGAGCCTGGTTTATCTCCGGTCAGCAAGACCACGTCGCGCTTTTCGGCGGCGCTGTTCCAGCGGTACACCGTTTCACCTTCTTTCCAGTTTGCTGCAGGAAAGTTTCTGTTCAAATCCACACCATTAGCATTGGCTCGTAAACCAAGCTGGCAACCGTCAGGATTCACACAGAGCACGACATGATGGCGGCGCAGAGAAGGGGTTAATGTGCGTAATGCGCAGGAGAGGGTGACGACGGAAGAATTTTCGTCGCCGTGGGTGCCAGCCAGAATCAAACCACTTTCGCTGCTGGCTGCAGACGCCGGAAACCAGATCAATGGCGCACCTAATAATGAACGTCCGTAATGTTCGGTTCCTGGCGGAAAAGCGCCCCGTTCGGCGCGCGGGCGGGTCACGGTCATAATCGTCTCGAATATAAGAAGTATTACAGGCAGTGTTGTGCAAATTTTGCGGATTATCAAATCCTTTTCGACAACGATATGTTATCGATCCTTTATCACTTTTTTACCGGAAGTTATTTGCATTTCTTCAAGGAGAAACAAATAATTACGCATCAATCTTAACATCGTTTTGAGGGTATCTTATGAAGCACTCTGTTTCAGTCACTTGTTGTGCGCTGTTAGTCAGCAGCATTTCCCTGTCGTATGCTGCAGATGTTCCGGGCGGCACAGTACTGGCAGAGAAACAGGAGTTGGTGCGCCACATTAAAGATGAGCCTGCATCATTAGACCCCGCGAAAGCCGTGGGTTTGCCAGAGATTCAGGTCATTCGCGATTTGTTTGAAGGGTTGGTGAATCAGAACGAGAAAGGCGAGATTGTGCCTGGCGTTGCTACCCAGTGGAAAAGTAATGACAACCGCATCTGGACTTTTACCCTGCGCGATAACGCCAAATGGGCCGATGGTACACCGGTAACGGCACAGGATTTTGTCTATAGCTGGCAGCGTCTGGTGGATCCGAAAACGTTGTCTCCGTTTGCCTGGTTTGCCGCACTGGCTGGAATCAACAACGCCCAGGCAATTATTGATGGTAAGGCTACGCCAGCTCAACTTGGCGTCACCGCTGTTGATGCCCATACTCTGAAAATTCAGCTTGATAAACCGTTGCCCTGGTTTGTGAATTTAACCGCTAACTTTGCTTTTTTCCCGGTGCAAAAAGCCAACGTTGAAAGCGGTAAAGAGTGGACGAAGCCCGGGAATCTGATCGGCAATGGTGCTTATGTACTTAAAGAGCGCGTAGTAAATGAAAAGCTGGTCGTGGTGCCGAATACCCATTATTGGGATAACGCTAAAACGGTGCTGCAGAAAGTGACTTTCCTGCCAATTAACCAGGAGTCCGCCGCGACCAAGCGCTATCTTGCAGGTGATATTGATATCACTGAATCCTTCCCAAAAAATATGTATCAGAAACTACTGAAGGATATTCCAGGGCAGGTTTATACGCCGCCGCAGTTGGGGACGTATTATTATGCATTTAACACGCAAAAAGGGCCAACGGCAGATCAACGTGTCCGTCTGGCATTAAGCATGACGATTGATCGTCGTCTGATGGCAGAAAAAGTATTAGGTACAGGTGAAAAGCCGGCATGGCATTTTACGCCAGATGTTACCGCCGGATTTACACCAGAACCTTCGCCGTTTGAGCAAATGAGTCAGGAAGAACTGAATGCCCAGGCGAAAACATTGTTGAGCGCTGCCGGATATGGTCCACAGAAACCGTTGAAACTTACACTGCTGTATAACACTTCGGAAAATCACCAGAAAATTGCTATTGCCGTCGCGTCGATGTGGAAAAAGAATCTTGGTGTAGATGTCAAATTACAAAATCAGGAATGGAAAACCTATATCGATAGTCGTAACACCGGTAACTTTGATGTTATTCGCGCCTCGTGGGTCGGGGATTATAATGAACCATCGACTTTCTTGACGCTGTTAACATCAAGGCACTCAGGGAATATTTCACGTTTTAACAATCCGGCATACGACAAGGTACTGGCTCAGGCATCGACTGAAAATACCGTTAAAGCGCGCAACGCCGATTACAACGCGGCAGAGAAAATCCTGATAGAACAAGCACCGATTGCGCCGATTTATCAATATACTAATGGTCGGTTAATCAAACCGTGGTTGAAAGGTTATCCAATTAATAACCCGGAAGATGTGGCGTATAGTCGGACTATGTATATAGTGAAGCATTAATATGATGTCATCTGGCGCGGTTAAGCGCGCCAGATTTAACAATCCCGATAAAATCCCTTCTTTTTTTAAATCCTCCCTATAAAAAATCATTCCAACGATGGAATTTTGAAATTTTCTGGCGATATCGAACATAAATAATAATCAAATGTTTTATTTGTCAGGTGTATTACATACGCTGAATATAAGCTGTGCTTTACTTTTCTTTACAACGTAAAGTGAATTGCATTCCTGGTGAAATATCTTCATTAGAAAACAGACATACAGCTAAAAAATGGGGTGGTAAAATGAAAAAACTTTCAGCTATTCCGTTAGTTATCTCGTTATTATTCATTAATTATTCCTCTTTAACGCTGGCCGCAGAATCACTGCCCGATGCCTCATCGCTGGGACTGGAAAACTTAACGAATGATCTCTCCCGGCAAGAATTGTTTGTGAAAATTCTGGAATCGGATCCTTCGCGTGATAAAGAGTTTGATTCCTTTGCTGTAAAAAAATATTTTAAATTTCCGGCTGATGTTGCTTACGATTCAGTATTGAATCAACCACGACCCAGTTCTTTATTTGGTGTGGATATCAGCCATCATAACGGCAGGAACTTCCCGATCGAACTGTTGGCAAAAAATAAGTCTGTGTTCTTGTATATGAAGTCCAGTCAAGGAACACGTTATGTTGATCCTGAATTCGCCGGCTTTTGGCAGCGGGCCGGCGATACTGAACGAGGGATAAAACTTCACCGTGGAGCCTACCACTTTCTTTCCAGCGGTACACCGGCAGACGACGCAGAATTGTGGGGACGCAAGCAGGCAATGACGTTTGTCAAAGTTATCAAAGCTAACGGTGGGCTAAGGGCGACAGACATGCCACCGGCAGTGGATGTTGAGTGGGATGTGGATTCATTAACGGGTAAGGACCGCTGGCAGAAGCGCAAACCTGCGGAAATTATAACAATGATCAAGGCGTTTACCGCGCAGGTAGAAGCCGATTTAGGGCGTAAACCGGTTATCTACACTGCACGTGCGTGGTGGAAAGATGCCGTTGGTGGGGAAAATAGTTTCGCCCAGGTCGCAGAACATAAACTGTGGCTGGCTGATTACTCTAATCAGGCACAGGCCAGTGAAACCCCGCGTTCAATTAACCAGACAAAATGGGCAATCTGGCAGTTTACCGATGCTGCACAGCTTAATTTGGGATCGAGTAAGAAATTCGATGCCAGTATTTATAAAGGACCGACTGCTGAGTTTTATTCCACTCTTGGTGTTCAGGAGTTTTAAATTATGAACAAACGATGGCTAATTTTATGTAAATCGGCCCTTGGGCTGTTCATTGCAGGAATATCACTGGGAATGACTGACGTCCTGGCAGATGATATTTGCAAAAATGGCGCAATGGTCCCTGATGAATATTGTCATTTTTTTATCCATTATGGCCCTGAGAACCCTGGGAGACTGGATATCCGAATCAGTGACGCATTAAAAATACCTGATCAGGATGCAGCAAAAACTCGCTCCATCGGGTTGATTATTGCAATTTCAAAATATCCACTTTTGCATGAGGATATTCCTGCCGCAGCGGTAGATGGCCAAAGAATGGCTGATTTTCTTATCAACGGACAGAAGTTTGATGAGGTTATTTTATTAAAAGATCAGGATGCATCGCTGGATAATATTAATTATTTTTTGAAAGAATATCTACCTGCCAGAGGGACGATGTTTGATAAGAAAGCCCGTTTGTTAATTGCTTATTCAGGACATGGGCGTTTTGGTACTCAAAATGGTAATTCTGATAAAGCACCGGCATTTGTTTTGAGTAATGCTACAGATATCGATGGTTCAAAAGGGATGTATGAAATGCCAGCGCTGAATGCACAGCTTAATATTCTGGCAAAGCGTTATTTCCATGTTCTGACTTTAGTCAATGCTTGCTTTGGTTCTGGCTTGTATGGCATGACCATCGGAGCGGGTAACTCTAACTCGTACAGTAATCCAGGTGCGTATGCAATAGCTGCCGGTGACGATAAAACAGAGGTTTACTCGCTGGATGCAAAGCGCGGAAGTGTCTTTTTTGATACAATTATCAAAGGGGTAACGAATGGTGTTGCCGACGAACGTTTTGGTAAGTCATATATGGTAAAGGTAGATGGTAAGAAAGAATACTATGCCGGAATAACCAGAACGTTGAGTTTATTTATCTATGTTAACGATCAATATTCAGATATTAATGAAAAGCTGGATGAACAAGGGAAGGGATTACATTTAAGTGATGCCTGGATTGGTGCAACAGAAATTCCCGCAGGCCCTGGGGGATTCTTCTTCATCAATGAGCCTGCGGCAAGTCGTCTGGATAATAAGACTCAACTGGCTGCGGGAAAAGCAGGAGAGTTTACTAATATCGATGTGGCATCATTCTCTATTGATAAGCCAGATTCTTCCCCCGCAGATAATCAAGAAAAAGATAATAAATCAATTGAGATTCCTTATGGTCCCGTAAGTGCAATTCCCAATCGTCCTGATATTCGTATTTTTAAAACGCCGGAGATTTATCCGATCCATGGACATGATATTTCATCTAATGATGGTGAGATCGACTGGAAATTGTTTCAGGAAAAATCGTCTGCGCGTTTTGTATATACGAGAGTAGTTGGCTGGAGAGGTCCAGATTCATCATTTAAGTCTCACTGGAAACAATTAGCTGATTCCAAATTTGACCATGGAGGTTATTTCAAATTTGATTTTTGTCGCACTCCTGAAGCACAACTGGAAACGGCAAAAAGCTTCCTGCCTGCTGATCCAAATATGTTACCGCCCGGTATTTTATTGGTAAATCCTGAAGGTGAAGATACAACTCAACTAGCCTGTTTTAAAAAATCGGGAATGGCGAAAGCACGTAATGATATTTTGCACTTTGCTGGTCTGGTCTATCAAAATTATCATAAGACCCCCATATTTTATGGCAATCATAATAATCTGTCCCACTTCATGGATAGTCGATTCGAGCAGTATATGGTGTGGATGGGGTATTGGGGACAAGCTGGCGTGAAGCTTGAGGGGCGCAATCCCTGGACGCTTTGGCAATATTCAGGGAATGAAACTGTACCGGGGATCGGCCACAGCACTGAGTCGGAAGTTTTCTTTGGTACTGAAGAACAGTATGTTCAGTTTAAAGCGGGTGAGAATAATGTAGCACTGGCTGCTGTTAATTGAAAAAATAAATAAGACTGGATGGCAAATATGTATATCGCCATCCAGTTTCTGCGGGTTGTTACTTCATCTGATCCGGCGGTGTAATATTATCCATATACAACGTCTGGCTTGGGAAGGCAAAATCTGCGCCATGCGACTGTACAATATCGATAATCTTCAAATAAACATCCTGTTGGACTGCCAGCCATTCGGCCCATACCGTGGTTTTGGTAAAGCAATAAACCATGATATTTAATGACGAGTCAGCAAACTGGTTGAAATAGACCAGTAAGGTTTGTCGCTGATCGATGTCGGGGTGATTTTTCAGCATTTCGCGTACTGCTTCGACAACGGCACCCACTTTTGCCGCGTCTTCATAACGTAAACCGATGGTCGTAGTAATACGACGGTTGGTCATGCGTCCCGGGTTTTCTACGCTGATAGACGAAAACAGCGAGTTTGGCACGTACAGAGGACGGTGATCAAAGGTGTTTATTTTAGTGATACGCCAGCCAATTTCTGCCACCGTACCTTCGATATTTCTGTCCGGTGAACGGATCCAATCGCCAATGCTAAAGGGACGATCGAAATAGAGCATAATCCCGGAAAAGAAGTTACTCAAAATATCTTTACCGGCCATACCGACAGCAAGACCACCAATACCACCGAAGGTCAGCAACCCGGAAAGGCTCATACCAAAATGTTCACCGTAAAGCAGAACAATCACCACAATTATGCAGATTTTGATGATACGTGACATAATCCGCGCACTGGTGATATCACGGCCTTTTTTTATCTGTTGTTTTTCAAACTGGTTAATCAGAAGGAATAACTTAACCGTCAGAATAAGCGCAATCAGTGACGTACAAATAAAATCGACGGCGTCTGGTGTGATAAATTTGAGTTTGTAATTTTCAATGACATAATTAATGATGCTGCCAACAGCACTAATAATTATGGTGTAGATCAAAAATTGAACCGCATGGAATAAGAATCCTTTCTTGTTACGATTCCCACGACGAAACAAAAAGCTCATCAGAATCAATGCTGCGCAGCTACCGAAAATAATGACCAGATTAAGCGCATTATTTGTAAACAGTTCAGCGATCATTGTTTTATCAGGCTCCTCCAGATTGGTTGAAGTCATGCCGGAAACCCCTGGCGGGGCTATTTTACCGCGACAAATGATTCATATCATCAATAGTAAGGGAAGGAAGTAGCAACATCAGCGAATTGATCAATAGATTGATGATATAAACGTCAACAATCTGACGCCTTCAGAGCAGACAACGACAAAATGTCATGGTATTGTTACGCGTAAGTAACAGAGAGTTTGTTTGCACAAGGATTACATTATGATCATGATGAAATTAAAGTCAGCGAGGGGAAGAAAGTTTCTCTTAGGCTTGTTGGCGGTTTTTATTATTGCGGCGTCGGTGGTGACTCGCGCAACCATTGGTGGTGTTATTGAACAATATAATATTCCGCTGTCTGACTGGACGACATCAATGTATGTGATTCAATCTTCGATGATTTTCGTGTACAGCCTGGTTTTTACCGTGTTGCTGGGAATTTATTTCCTCGGCGGCGATGAGAAATAAGCAAGAAGAAAAGGCCCGAAGTATCGGGCCTCGTGAGTAATTAAAGAACGATTAATCGTCGTCGTCTTCTTCTTCGTCATCCAGTTCAACTGGCGTCTGGTATTGATCGGGTTTGATTACCAGCAGGTCGCAACGGAGATGATCAATCACCTGTTCCGCCGTATTGCCAAGGAATGCCGCGGAAATTCCGGTTCGTCCTACGGTGCCAAGAACGACAATTCCTGCCTGCAAATGTTCCGCCAGATCAGGAATCACTTCTTCCGGCAGACCTTTTTCGACGTGCGTCATGTTTTCATTAATACCGAATTTCTGCCGCAGGGCTTTCATCGCCAGCAAATGTTGTCCGCGGATAGCGTCGTTATAAACGCTTGGATCAAATTCCGGCAGCTCAATAGCAATATTAATAGGAGTAACGGGATACGCGCCAACCAGATGGACTTCGGTGTGATTCACCTGTGCAGCCAGTTCAATCGTCTCTTTCACCAGTTTTTCATTGAGCGCATTATGATACGGCTCTTCGCTGGCGAGATTTACTGCCACCAACGCCTTACCGCCTTCCGGCCACGGTTGATCTTTCACCATCCACACCGGACTTGGGCATTTACGCAACAGATGCCAGTCGGTAGGGGTAAAGATAACCGCTTCCAGACGATCATGTTGGTGTGCCATTTTCAGGACTAAATCGTGCCCACCGCTGACCACTTCCTGAATGATGGCTTCGAAAGGACGGTTATGCCAGACCACTTTGATTTCAATGGGGACGCCAGCGTTAAGATAATATTTCGCCTGCTCGTGTATCCACGCAGTTCGCTGACTGATAACACCCTGACGCATGGCGGTGCGCTCGTCCGGGGAGAGCAGGGTAGTCATTTCGTATGAGAAATCATAAATCGGCAAAAAAGCTTTAATTTTGCCACCAATCCGTTGATGTAAATAAACAGCTCGCCGTAATGCTGGTTGATCGTCCTGGTTAGGATCGATAACAACGAGCATGTTCTGATACATAGCCATACAGGGTCTCCTTACAACAACTGTCAATGCAGTTTGTAATTAAAAGATTAACCCATATCTGGTGAATGAAACAGTGATGAACCTTCTGCCAGATCAATAAATCAGAAAAATTTAATGATATGACAGAAGGATAGTCGATTATGCGGAAAAATCAGGCGACGTTGCGCGTATGACCAGCAAGCAGGGCCAGCGCATCGTTATTTTCGATGGTGATGTATTTACCTTTGACTGCCAGCATGCCGCTTTTTTGGAAGCGTCCCAGCAGACGGCTGATGGTTTCTACCGTCAGGCCCAGGTAGTTGCCGATATCGCCACGAGTCATCGTCAGGCGGAATTCACGAGGGGAGAAGCCGCGTTGGGCAAAACGACGGGACAGGTTGTAGATAAAAGCAGCCAGACGTTCTTCTGCATTTTTCTTCGACAGCAGCAGAATCATGTCCTGATCGCCTTTAATTTCACCGCTCATCAGACGCATCATCTGCTGACGCAGATTCGGCATTTTACCAGACAGATCGTCCAGTGTTTCGAACGGGATTTCACATACCATTGACGTTTCCAGCGCCTGGGCGAAGCTAGGGTGATGACCGCTGCCAATAGCGTCAAAACCTACCAGGTCGCCTGCTAAATGGAAGCCAGTGATTTGCTCGTCGCCTTGCTCTGTGATGGTATAACTTTTAATCGTACCGGAGCGGATGGCATAAAGCGATTTAAGTTCATCACCAGCCTTAAACAGCGTCTGGCCTTTCTGAATAGGCTTCTTTCGCTCAATGATATTATCAAGCTGATCAAGCTCATGTTCGTTTAGTGTGAACGGGATGCAAAGCTGACTGATGCTGCAATCCTGGCAATGGATAGCACAACCGCCAGACTGAATGCGCCGTATAATTCGCTTTTCCGGGATCATAGGTCTGCTCAAGCCGTAATTGATATTTGTCAATTTTAACATCTTTTTAGGGAGCAAGTAAGTCTAAGCAAACCTTAACAGCGGAGAATTCCGATAATAGATGTAAATATATATCTATCTACTTGAAAATTCTTAAATTATTAAGGATGGCTTTACATAAAACTGTGAGCAAACCGGCACAAATTGTTTAAGGTCTACAGCAGCAGATAGCCTTCATGGCGCAATAACCACTCTTTTCGCTGCACTCCGCCTGCATATCCGGTCATCGTGCCGTTTCGTCCAATAACCCGGTGGCAAGGTACGACAATACTGATCGGATTTGAACCGTTCGCCGCGCCAACGGCGCGCGCTGCGCCCGGACGACCCAGATGTTCTGCCAGTTGACCGTAATGCATTACCTGGCCACAAGGAATAGTGCGCAATGTTTTCCACACTTCCCGCTGAAATGGAGTACCACCAGTAGCGGTAGGAAGGGTATCAATAATGCTAAGATTACCGGCAAAATAGTCGCGAAGTTTGTCGCTAAGACCGCCGGGATTGGTTGCGGAAATTCGCTCATAACCTTCTTTGCGATAATGGATGTCCAGCAATTGCACCATGCGATCACTGTACTCTTCCCATTCAACCGCCCGCAGACGGAATTGTTCATCGCAAATCACCCATAGTGGACCCAATGGGGTGGCAATTTTTTCTTCAAGTAATCTCAGCATCCGTTCTCTCTCAAGGCAAACGTGGGTAAAACCCGGACTAATCAGTAGACCGACAAGATACCATGCCAGCAATATCAGCAGCCATACCACCAAGAATATAAGAGGAGACAGTAAGGCTAACAAATTGTAGGTATCCAGTTTGGCGACTGGCTTATATCGTTGCAGGAGTCAGAGAAACAGAGATATTAGTGCTGATAGTTATATAGAGGTGCAAACAATGCAAAAAAGGGGGCAGGCAGCCACTGCTGATCGCGTTTTTAGTCTGCGAATGTGATTATCTTCTGCGCACGCATAAAAAAATAGAGCCTGTCGACATCCGCCAGACTCTACAGTACACACAGCAGTGCATCCGCGTCTTTATTCCGGCCTGGGTTCCTGTCTGCCGGTGACAGTGTTATAACGGTTTTACCACTCTGTTGCCAATTTTCTTCAGTGACCGGTTTCACGAAAATATAAGTTAAATCAGCCGCTATACAACTGAGTCATCATGCATTAATGCTTCGCCGTAATATATGTTGTTCCTAATCTGCATACGGGAAATTGCGCCAGACCGTTGTCGGCCTGATGGGGCACAGTTATTATATCGCGCTCTGTATTGCGTGAGGATGCTACATGAACCCTGACGACAAATCGCTGTTTCTTGACGCCATGGAAGATGTCCAGCCACTGAAATGCGCTACTGATGTCTACTGGCATCCAACGCGTAACCAACGTGCGCCGCAGCGTATAGATACGCTGCAACTTGATAATTTTCTCACCACCGGATTTCTTGACATTATTCCACTAAACCAGCCGCTGGAATTTCGTCGGGAAGGGTTGCAACATGGGGTGATTGATAAGCTACGCAGCGGCAAATATCCGCAGCAGGTCAGCCTGAATTTACTGCGCCAGCCGGTGGAGGAGTGCCGTAAAATGGTATTCAGTTTTATTCATCAGGCGCTGGCGGACGGCTTGCGAAATGTGCTTATTATTCATGGCAAAGGGCGGGAAGATAAATCACACGCGAATATTATTCGTAGCTATGTGGCGCGTTGGCTGACGGAGTTCGAAGACGTACAGGCCTATTGCACCGCACTACCGCATCATGGCGGTAGTGGGGCATGTTACGTCGCGCTGCGTAAAACGGTGCAGGCGAAGCTGGAAAACTGGGAACGCCACGCTAAACGTAGTCGATAATTAAATGACGCTTCCGCGTTTTTGAATATATCAGGCGGCTAACACGCGGTTGCGTCCGTCATTTTTTGCCCGATACAAGGCATCATCAACACGCTTAAACAGTTCATCGATGTTTTCATTTCCTTCGTGATGCGCCACGCCAATACTGACTGTGAAGCGCGGTAAGCCCGAAATACTCACTTTTGCCACGCTCAAGCGGATAGTTTCAGCCAACGAAAGTGCAGTATCCAACGGGGTTCTCGGCAACAATAAGACGAACTCTTCCCCCCCCCAACGAAACACCAAATCGCCTTTGCGGGCGCAACTTTCAAGAGTATGGGCAAGCGAGCATAACACTTCATCTCCTTTCTGATGACCGTATAAGTCATTGATATGCTTAAAACGATCGGTGTCGATGAGCAACAAACTATAATCCTGAGCTATTGCCAGGTGCTGCATCTGTCCGGGGTCGGTTATGTGATAAAACTGCCGACGGTTGAGTAATCCCGTTAGTGCATCATGGTGGGCTGCATGTTCCAGTTGTTCCTCCAGCCGTTTTTGCTCTGTAATATCATGTACGATGCATAACATTAACCTGTCGCCGTAAATCTCAATTGGCCCGGCATAAGTTTGCACATGCCGAATGGAGCCATCTGCCAGTTTATGGACAAAATTGAGAGGCTTATGGCCGCCGGGCAACCGTGAAATTTCATGCATGACTGGCATGATGCGACGCCCAAGCATATTTATTTCCCAGGTGTGCTTCTGACACATTGTTTCATGGTTGTAGCCGTAGAAATTGAGCGCGGCCAGATTAGCATCGACGATTTGGCCATCACGTGAGGGATCAATTAACAGCATCGGTGCAGAGTTGGTCAGAAAAAAACGAGCATAAAACCCTTGTTTTTTACGCTGATAATTCGCTGAACGACTGGCTTTTAACCCCAGTGTTGCTGGAGTTTCCATTCCTTCGAAGATAATTACTTTTCCCGTCTCACTCATCTCTTTGAGGGTCAATCGGCAGCTTAATGCCGCCTCTTCACCATTACGCTGGACAGTGAGAATTTCTACAATATCGAGCTGGTTATGCAAGTCTGTGAGGTATTTAGGAAGCTCGTTTTGCGAGGAGATGGAATAGAGGCCGGTACGTAGCTGACTAAAGGTGAGTTCTTGCATCAAAAGTCGCGCTGCACTATTGGCATAAATTAATTGTTCTTCAAAGGGGGAAACGATCCAGACAGGACTGGTTAATAAGTCCAGAGTATTGAAGTTGTGCGTAGTCATTGAAATCCCGTTATTTTTATCAATCTTTTGTTACTACCTGATCGCAAAAATGCCACGACAAATGATCAGATAATTCTGATAATGATAGACGCTATTTAACGCTTTACACGTTTTCAAATCAGGAAAAGTATTTTGCTTTCTGTATTTAATTTTGACAGGATTTTATTAATCATTTCAGGGTAATGGGGTGATGAGATGTTGCGTAAGATGACCAGAAGACTAGACTACAAAATAATGCGTTGACAATGGAGGCACTGTGGAAGTGATTAAGGGAGCGGACGTAAATGTCCCGGATGCAGTATTTGCCTGGATGTTGGATGGTAAAGGCGGAGTTAAACCGCTGGAAAATACAGATGATATAGATGAAGCGCATCCTTGCTGGCTCCACCTCAATTATGTGCACCATGACAGTGCCCAATGGCTGGCGACAACACCCTTGTTGCCAAATAACGTACGCGATGCGCTGGCGGGGGAAAGCACGCGGCCCAGGGTCAGCCGTCTTGGGGAAGGGACGTTGATTACTTTACGCTGCATTAATGGCAGCACTGATGAACGTCCCGATCAACTGGTCGCCATGCGTGTTTATATGGATGGACGGTTAATTGTCTCGACCCGACAACGTAAAGTGTTGGCGCTGGATGATGTGGTTAGCGATCTGGAAGAGGGAACCGGCCCGACCGATTGCGGTGGCTGGCTGGTGGATGTGTGTGATGCGTTAACCGATCATTCCAGTGAGTTTATAGAACAACTGCACGATAAAATTATCGACCTGGAAGATAATCTGCTCGATCAACAAATACCGCCGCGCGGTTTCCTGGCGTTGCTGCGTAAACAATTAATTGTGATGCGTCGCTATATGGCACCGCAGCGTGATGTTTATGCTCGCCTTGCCAGTGAGCGTCTGCCGTGGATGAATGACGACCAACGCCGCCGAATGCAGGACATTGCCGATCGTCTCGGACGCGGCCTGGATGAGATTGACGCCTGTATTGCCCGAACCGGCGTGATGGCAGATGAAATCGCTCAGGTCATGCAGGAAAATTTAGCGCGTCGTACTTATACGATGTCGTTGATGGCAATGGTCTTTTTACCCAGTACGTTTTTAACTGGGTTATTTGGTGTCAACCTCGGTGGTATTCCTGGCGGGGGATGGCAATTCGGCTTTTCGCTTTTTTGTATTCTGTTAGTTGTTCTTATTGGTGGTGTTGCTTTATGGTTGCATCGTAGTAAATGGTTGTAACAAAAGAAAATTTGTCTACTTCCTGTATATAAAAACGCCGTAAAGTTTGAGCGAAGTCAATAAACTCTCTACCCATTCAGGGCAATATCTCCCTCGCAGGTGAATGCAACGTCAAGCGATGGGCGTTGCGCTCCATATTGTCTTACTTCCTTTTTTGAATTACTGCATAGCACAATTGATTCGTACGACGCCGACTTAGATGAGTCGGCTTTTTTTTGCCTGTTATTTTTCAGCGTCTACCCTTTAAGAGTCCACCCCATGACCGGAGGGAAATATGACGACACTCATTTATTTGCAAATTCCTGTCCCTGAACCCATTCCTGGCGATCCCGTACCAGTGCCAGATCCCATCCCTCGTCCGCAACCCATGCCAGACCCGCCGCCAGATGAAGAACCGATTAAATTGTCGCATCGTGAGCGTAGATCTGCGAGGATACGCGCCTGCTAATTTTGCGTCGATGACCACGAGAATAGATTGTGACCGCTTTTTCTACCCTGAACGTTTTGCCTCCCGCCCAGCTCACTAACCTTAATGAGTTGGGCTATTTAACCATGACGCCGGTGCAGGCCGCCGCGCTTCCGGCGATCCTTGCCGGAAAAGATGTTCGCGTGCAGGCGAAAACTGGCAGCGGCAAAACGGCGGCATTTGGCCTTGGCTTGTTACAGCAAATTGATGCGTCACTGTTTCAGACCCAGGCTTTAGTGCTGTGCCCGACCCGTGAACTGGCGGATCAGGTTGCCGGAGAGTTGCGCCGGCTGGCGCGTTTTCTGCCGAATACCAAAATCTTGACCTTATGCGGCGGCCAGCCGTTCAGCATTCAGCGCGATTCGCTGCAACATGCGCCGCATATCATCGTGGCAACGCCGGGCCGTTTGCTCGATCACCTGCAAAAAGGCACTGTATCGCTGGATACCCTGAATACGCTGGTAATGGATGAAGCCGACCGTATGTTGGATATGGGATTTAGCGACGCAATTGATGACGTCATCCGTTTTGCGCCTGCTTCTCGCCAGACGCTTCTGTTTTCTGCAACCTGGCCGGACGCAATTGCCGCGATTAGCGGTCGTGTACAACGCGATCCTTTAGCGATTGAGATTGATACGTCAGATGCTTTACCGCCTATTGAACAACAATTTTATGAGACATCCAGCAAAGGCAAAATTTCGTTGTTGCAGCGGTTATTAAGCTTGCATCAGCCATCATCTTGTGTGGTGTTCTGTAATACAAAAAAAGATTGCCAGGCTGTGTGTGATGCTCTGAATGAAGTAGGGCAAAGTGCATTGTCGTTACATGGCGATCTGGAACAACGCGACCGCGATCAGACGTTGGTTCGTTTTGCCAATGGTAGCGCACGTGTGCTGGTGGCGACCGATGTCGCGGCACGTGGTCTGGATATCAAATCTCTTGCGCTGGTGGTGAACTTTGAGCTGGCGTGGGACCCTGAAGTTCATGTACATCGCATCGGGCGTACTGCGCGAGCGGGGAATAGCGGTCTGGCGATCAGTTTCTGTGCTCCGGAAGAGGCGCAGCGGGCGAATATCATTTCTGACATGTTGCAGATAAAACTTAACTGGCAAACGCCACCAGCCAGCAGCGCCATTGTGCCGCTGGAAGCAGAAATGGCGACGTTGTGCATTGATGGTGGGAAAAAAGCGAAAATGCGTCCAGGCGATGTGCTGGGGGCGCTGACGGGGGATATTGGTCTGGATAGCACAGATATTGGCAAAATTGCCGTTCATCCAGCACATGTCTACGTCGCAGTGCGTCAGTCTGTTGCCCATAAGGCATGGAAACAGTTACAGGGCGGAAAGATTAAAGGGAAAACGTGCCGGGTGCGGTTATTAAAATAACGAAATGTTGAATTGCCGGATGCGACGCTGGTTGCGTCTTATCCGGCCAGCACAAGAATAGCCCGATAAGCTTGCGTATCGGGCGCTATCCTGGTTATTTCACTTCAACCACATTCAGGCGTAACTCATCCAACTGATTTTCATCTTCTTCAGGCTGCCAGCCCGCGGGTTGTAGTGGTAGCTCTTCGCGATCAAACGCCAGATCACCGCCGTTAACCACTTCAGAACCGTGGGTAATGCCTTTGAAATCGAACAGATTGGTATCGCACAGATGTGACGGCACCACATTCTGCATCGCGCTGAACATTGTCTCAATACGCCCTGGATAACGCTTATCCCAATCACGCAACATATCGGCAATCACCTGACGTTGCAGGTTAGGCTGTGAACCGCACAGGTTGCACGGAATAATCGGGAACGCTTTCGCATCGGCAAAACGCTGAATGTCCTTTTCACGGCAATAAGCCAGCGGACGAATTACGATATGTTTGCCGTCATCGCTCATCAGCTTTGGTGGCATACCTTTCATCTTGCCGCCGTAGAACATGTTTAAGAACAGCGTTTGCAGGATATCGTCACGATGGTGACCCAGTGCGATTTTCGTCGCGCCCAGTTCTGTTGCCGTGCGGTAAAGAATACCGCGACGCAGACGAGAGCAGAGTGAGCAGGTGGTTTTGCCTTCCGGGATCTTTTCTTTCACGATCCCATAAGTATTCTCTTCAACAATTTTGTACTCAACGCCCAGCTTTTCAAGATACTCCGGCAGGACGTGCTCCGGGAAACCGGGCTGCTTCTGGTCGAGGTTAACGGCAACCAGCGAAAAACTGATTGGCGCGCTTTGCTGCAAATTCCGCAGGATCTCCAGCATGGTATAGCTGTCTTTTCCCCCGGAAAGGCAAACCATAATGCGGTCGCCATCTTCAATCATATTGAAGTCAGCAATGGCTTCGCCCACATTGCGGCGCAGGCGTTTTTGTAATTTGTTCAGGTTGTATTGTTCTTTCTTCGTATTCTTTTGATTTTCTTGCATTATTTCAGTTCTCTGGTACTAAATGGGGCAAATTGGGGGCAAACTTTGCAACTACGATAACCGCGCATTCAACATAGCTACCTGTTCGTCGTTCATGTCATCAATCCACATACCGTAAATTTCATACACCATCTGCGCAGTTTCATGCCCCATCTGGCTGGCTATAAATGCCGGGTTCGCTCCTGCCGTCAACAACCAGCAGGCAAAAGTATGCCGCGTATGGTACGGATTACGGCGGCGAATACCAGCACGTTTTACTGCTGCATTCCATCTCGCCCCCAGACTGCTTACCGAGTAATAAGGTTTCTGTTTTCCGTTACACACCCTGGGCATGAAAACAAAATGCAGTTTTTGCTTTTCGGTTCTGCCGTACTCCCGATGATAAAAAGTGATTTCGCTTTTGCGATGATGCCCGGTTAGTTTGTATTGCTCCTTCAGTGCTTCAATAGCAGGCCGCAGTAGTGTTACCGTCCGAATCCCCGCATTTGTTTTTGGGGGACCGAACATATCAAGTATCGTCAGGTTTCTTCTGACATTCACAATTCCCTTCTCGAAATCCACATCCTCCCACGCCAGAGCAGCCAGTTCCCCGTGACGAAGCCCGGAGTAAACGGCAAATTTCCACAAGTTCTGGCTCTGTCCTTTTTCACTTTCCATTAATGCATTGAATTCTGTTTTAGATAACGGATCAGGCTTTATTCTGTTTCGCTGTAATTTTTTTACTCCTTCAAATGGTTTGGTTGATATAAATCCCGACTGATACGCAAAACGTAACAACGAACAGAGCAGGGCGATATAGTTATCAACTGTGCGCACGGTTCTTCCTTTTTTGTTGGATCTTGGATTATCCAGGTAAAGCGTTTCTCCATGCAGCAGTTCATTCCGGTAGTTTAAGATATCGCTATAACGAATATGTGATATTGGGGTACTCTCACAAATTATTATCCTGAGTGTTTTTAATTGTGATTTCGTTTTCTTCATTGTGTTTGTTGTTAACTCTGTCTCTTTAATTTTTGTCCAGATATCACAAAGCTCCCCGAACGTTTTTATGACCCTCGTTGTCACCATTTTTGCCCCAGTGCTGGACTGGGGGAAACGTCTTAAATACTCAAATTCACCGGAATTGATTTCATGAACTATCAACGCTCTTAAATTCCCGGCTTTTTTAATGTTACTGTTAGTAACCTCCCAGCCTTTCAATGTTTCCCGACATCGTTTTCCTCGAAACATGAACCAGATGCGAATGTATTTACCTCGAATCTCGACACCTGTTGGTAATTTAGACATATCATGAGTCTTTGATAAACTGATTTATCTTTGGATAGTTGTACCAGATAATCCCTCGCTTACTGTCTGGCTTCCCTAAAGGAGATACTCGTTTGAAGTGGAAGCCTTCCACCCAACAGTTCTGGCGGTATGCTTCAATTTGTCTGGCCCCCAGACCAGTGCGAAGCATCAGGCCGTATTCAACCATCCACTCTTCATTAAAGATTACTTGTGCCATCGCATCACCTCTGGCAGGCGCCAATGTTAGACTGAAATTGACGCCCGATGTTGATTATTAATAATCAGCTATGAAGTTTTAATTTGAATACAATGCAATTCACGAGGACTGAAGTTGCTCGCAATTAAAATTTATCAGTTTTACTTTCTGCTCTCTGGAAACGCCTGCTTCTTTTTTACCTGAGAGCATTTTTTCGCATTCTGATTTGGTTAATTTTGTTTTTGAGTACCTTGTCCAGTTAGTAGGAGTGCCACCTTCCTTTTCAATAGTGGCGGTAATTTTATACATGAACACCTCCATTATTATTTCCAGTGGTTCGTTTATTCCATCGTTCGAGTGCTTCTTTTTCACTTCCACCATAGCCGGTTCGGGATTCGCATCCGTTACACTTCGCGCGGTAATATCCTGAAATGGCTTTCACCGTTACTGATGGACAACCACAAAAAGGGCATGGTTTGACTTTTTCATACCGCATTGTCTTTTCTCTCATAAAATAAAATTTTGTGATGGCGGTGAGGCTACACCGCCAAAGTCAATATCAGGAGCCGATATATTCTGGTTTCATATCTGTCAGTGTCGTTTTATACGCCTCATATAATTCACCCAGATGTGGCCGGGCAGCATTCAGCGTATTTTCCAGAGCAGTAAATTTTTGTTCTGCTTCTGGATCACCTGAAGAAGGTAGGTCATTTATCATCTTCTCGATACGGGCAATAGCATTGAGACGGTGATGACGCTGAACCACTTTTCCTTTAAGTTCCGTATAGAGAGCGCCAAGTGTATTTTTATGATCTTCCACTTCCTGGCGAAGTGCTGTTGTTTCCCCGGTGCTTTGTGCCTGCTCAATACGTTCACGGAAAGCATCGATCCAGTTTTCCCCGGCATCCTGCTCAATAATTGTTGTTTCACGTTCCGCGCGGCAAGCGGAAGTGTTTTTATGTTCCTGAACCGGATTAATGATTTTTTCCTGTGGCTCGTCCAGTTCGTCCCTGGTGTACACTCCAAGAATCACTTCGGGGCAATAAAGGCGCGCCCAGCGTTTCAGCGCTAGATAGGCAAGCTGCTGGCGAGGATCGTCGGCCCATAGCGTTGAGTTACGTGTTCTGGCCTGCGCCAGAAGTAATTCCAGTACGCGTGGTTTACTTTCGCCGCGTAGTGTTGCCTGGACACGAACACCGATCCCGTTTTCATCGGCCAGCTTCCAGCCAGGTACACGATATTCTTTCCCTTTGTCGCTCTTCCTGATTTCAAATTTCCCGATAATTTTTTCCCACGGCCCGAACCAGTCATATTCAATACGCCCGGTTAGCGGCCCACGAGTACTGATTACGGCATTAACCAGTTGCGCTTCATATCCGAGCACACCATTCACAACGAAAGTTTTCTGAGCTACTGCGTAAGGGTTCATTTGCCACTGCATCGCCTGCATGGTGATGGCCATGCAGTCTGATGGATTTCCCCGGAGGTGTTCCGGTACAGTAGCCATGCCGGAAGCCATTACCTGGGAAAATGTCTGAATTGCAGCCAGGGACTGAGGGCTGAAAACCGCAACATTAGAGTTAATATTTTCTTGTTGAGTTAATTCGTTCATTGTGTCCTTCCTCAGATGCTCAGTGCTTCAAGACGACGAAGATCAAAGTCGTTTAATTCGTCGGTATAACTTTCGGTAATCGGTGCTGGCCAGTTGTTTGTCTCCAGGGCTTCGTTTATCTGGCGTAGCGTCCGGCGATATTCCTGTCGACCAAGTTCCAGGAGTTCCTGCGAGGCTTCCACGACTGCCACCCAGTGATAGCCAGCATCTTTGTTGACGAAGATCCAGAAAAATTTGTCCAGGTTTGCCACATCGCAATACATTGCGGCGCTGAGGTGATAATCACGCTCAATAATTTCACGGTGCAGGCGATCTTTAAGTCGTTCCTGTCGCACATAACCGAGGCTGACTGACTTCACGTCAGCGCAAATGCTTTCGTATGGCAGCCGGATTTCGATATCAGGACGGACCCTGATTTCCAGCCCGGTTTCTTCATCAAACCCGAAATAGCTGATTTCAGATTTGCGATCCGGGTGGTTGAGTAGCCTTGCTGCATCGGTATTGTTTTGCAGTGCCGCGTGAATATTTTTTGCCTGTTCATACATCTCCGGACTGATAAACGTTTTCCCGGCATTTTCTTCTTGCTGGCGTTTTTGCCAGTCCTCCAGTGTCACCAGTTCCGGGCGAATTTTCCGTGCGATTTCGGTTAATTGCTCTTTTGTGCCACTGATGTTGTAAGGCAAAGATTTAGCACGTTCTTTTTTTGCCAGTTCTGGGTCTACAGTTTCAATTTGATCCAGAAGCTGCTCCCGTGCTCCACTGGTTTTCAACAGAGGAGGGAGGCTTGCGTTGTATTCTTTAATACAGGCTTTCATTGCTGATGCTGTGTGTTTTTCCCCCTCAGGAATACGCCGAAATTCCACCGGAAGCGAACCGTAAAGGATGCCTGTTTCTTCGGCCCCGGCACTTACAGACAGTGGCTGTATAAGAGTGCTGTTGTAGCTTTCGATCCACTCTTTCATCTGCTCTGGTGTCATCAGTGCTGGCAGACTGGCATTGTGTTTTTTAATGATGGCGATCAGTTCGCTAGAAGTAGTAACCACATATTCAGGAACCGGTACCGGAATGGCATATTCATCAGCGAATTTATCCGTTTCCAGAACATAGCTGTGAATGATCCGCCCACGCAGCAGTGCATCACTTTCCTCGTTCGGAATAGTTCCGGCAATGTGCCGTCCGTGGTAATACATCAGGCTGATACGGGCATCCTTCAGCATCGTGCTGCTTATTCCGTTGGCGGAGTGATAAACCTCGTTCGGGAGGTTTTCATAGCGGCCAGGCTCGAAATATGACGGCCACATGATTTCAGTTGCTACAGGAGCTGACGCTTCACCAGTTTCATCACTGCAATCACGATGCGGATCGCTGCCAGCATTCTCATTGTGCGGATGTTCAGCGCCTTCCATTTCCACCGGATCTTTTTCCTTAGCTTCAACCTGATTCTCTTCATCGAATGTTTCCTGGTATGTTGCGTCGCCCGTCACCGCCCCACAGTCAGGGCAGTTATCTCCGCCAGTCTGACCGCAGGCATTGCAGACTATTTCCGGTTCCTGTTGCACTACTGCCTCAGGTTGTTTCACATCCGGGCTGGTTTTTTCCGTTTCTGGCTGGTTCTGGTACACAGAATCGCGAGTCTGGATCCCCTTAACCCATTTCGGATCGTTCGGGTCGCTAATTCCGTCAACAAATTCACCACGTGATGCAGCAAGCAATTTATCGGCATCGACAGGATTTTTTGATGGAATGTTTTTCCGGGCTTCATGGAGTTCTGCCCGCAGTTCCTGATATTTCGCATCAACAGAATTTACCTGTGACTGAGCATCCAGCGGCTGCGTGTCCTGATGATGTTCAGTTGCGTCCGGTTCCATTGTTTCAGCCTCTCCCTGTTCATCTGCCGTTGTTTCAGATGGTTGCGGTTTTTCTTCATCATCCTGTTTTCCTTCTTCTGTTACACGCTGCGGCATCGGGGCAGAGGAGCGACCGCAGGCAATATCCACGATTTCCGGATCAGGGTTGGCATGATCGGTTTCAGTCAGTACTTTGTTCAGATATTCAGTGACGTGCGCGGGGATGACCTCGATCCCAATTGGTGCTTCTTTCACGGACGCAACCACGATGGCGCGTGAATAATCCAGCCCGCCAGGCATGGTGATGAATTTGTCGCGGAAAACAGAAAAGGGCGGTTTATTTTCAGCGATAATTTCCTCAATGCGTTTAGCGTGTGCCGGATGAAGGTTATAGATGTCCACGTCCATTGAACGGGCCAGTACGCCAGTGGCTACATCGCGCGCCAGTGACGTCAGATCGTGGACGAAACCTTCGCCGCGATCGGTGAGGTTCCCGCCGCCAGCATTAGCACCGGAAGCCGTGCGAGTGATGCGTGAAACACGATTCCCTTTTCGCCATTCTTTTGTCAGAAGACCGCGATCAATGTGTTCGGTATCCAGCCAGGCTGAAATGAAATTCTTAAATTCATAGGGCTGATGTTTTTTCGTGATAGAGAAAACCCCCTTAATTGCATCAGTCAGGCGGAGCAGGGCGGCATTATCCAGAGTTGTCGGTTCTGCCATGCCGCGTATGGCCAACAGCAGATTCTGGACATAGCTGTTTTCCTGATCCATCTCAAGAGCAGTAATGTGTTCGCGTTGTTCTCGGGTGGCATGATGCAGGTATTTCCGATCCCCGGCCGCATAGGTAAAAATGTGCAGAAGACGCTGTGTGAACCGCAAAGTAGATACAGAAACTTCGCAATCCTGGCAATCCCCGTGAGCGTCTGCCAGTGTGTTTTCTTCCTGCCCTCCCGTCAGTTCTTCGGTTTCCTGAGCATTCTCCTGATGGTGAACGTCGTCTGGCGCTGCTCCCGATTTTAGTTCCCAGGTCATGGAGTCTTTGCTGAGTTGATAGCGTTCACTCCAGGTAAAATCGATCTCACCTTCAGGGGGCAGGTCATTAACGACAGGAAAATTCGTGGCAACAGCTTTAAAATAGCTGCTCAGTTTTTTACCTGACTTAACGATCAGGTAGTCCAGAGTGGCACAGGTCGATTCAAAATCGTCGCTTGCCCACAGGACGACGTCAGGTTCACCGGATGATTTTTTCGCTTTCCGTAACAGGAAGAGTGGTTTTGTGCTCATTGTTTTTTAACCTCAACTCAGATTAAAATTCGTTTTGTTCAGTGAATGATCTTGCCGGATACACACTGTTCATAGCCTGCGCCATACGCAGGCTATTTCTTTCAGATTTCACCTTTTAATTTCATTGCAATCAGAGTTGCCAGAAATTCGGCTTTTTTTTCTGTGGGCAGATTCTTTCCGATATGCACCAGGCTCATTTTTTTGACACCTTCGTGAAGTGTTTTAACGTTGCCTGATGGACCGTCGATATCAACTACAGTGAATGGGGTTTCTTTATTTTCTGTTTTAATCACGTAGCCAATACGCTTTCCTTCCAGATTAACCTCGTGAACAATGTCATCAGTAGTTACAATAGTGGTTTCATAATTAGTAATCATGTTTTTCTCCTTAATTAAGGTTGAGCGAATCCCTGCCATTGCTGGCATGAATTCAGTTTCGCATAGTCAGTTAATTAAAGTTCGTGTGCCATCTTGTCTTTTTCGGCACAGATTTCACTACAATATTTTTTCATTTCCGTCGTTGGTATAACTCCACGCATGAAATGAAGTGGTCTTTTAATGCTTTTGCTTTCTTCAACCCCTTTATTGCAAAGGTGGTAAGCACATTTTATTTTCTTAGTCATCACCATGATTCCGCCTTTACAGGTAAACCATCACGACCGAGGAAAACTTTAATCATGCAGTCAGTAATGCATGTTTTTGTGGTCAGGTTACGAATATATAGTTTTCGCTTTTTAATATTGTTTGCCGAGGCAATATATGTCCGGCCTTCATGAAGAACATAATCGCCAGGAGTCACACACTGACGTGGTATTTCATCAGTTCCGAAGTGATGTGCAATCATAATTATCTCCATTTTTACAAATGAACTTTGTTGATGCGGTGCCTGGTGCCTCCAGGTGACTGCAACCAGTTAACAATTACAGTCGGCTTTCCCACCCAAACCAATAAGGACTAACATGACTTTTAACTGTGCCACGTGCGCTTAGCCGCATTCACCGCATCACAAAATTCACTTTAAAAAGGGCGGACATCAGCCGAACTTCAAGAAAAAAACTGATGCCGCCAGGACTACACACAGCAATGTCGTTATTTACAACCGGAGGCGCACTCCCACCATTTAAATTTAACAGACAAGACCGACTCTTTATGGATATCGGAAATGCGCCTTCGTGTTGTGCCCGGTTTTATTTCACCACCTCCGGGCTTCGGTGGTCTCGGCTATACCCCTACAGCGAGAGCTTGTGTTAACATTTCAATACCCTTACAGTTGAGAGTTATTGATATGTTGGATGTATTTACTCCATTGTTGAAACTTTTTGCTAACGAGCCACTCGAAAGACTTATGTATACGATTATCATTTTTGGTCTCACTCTCTGGCTGATACCGAAAGAGTTTACTGTCGCATTCAATGCTTATACTGAAATATCTTGGCTCTTTCAGATTATCGTTTTTGCCTTTTCTTTCGTGGTCGCCATTTCCTTCTCAAGATTGCGAGCACATATTCAAAAGCATTATTCATTACTACCAGAGCAACGAGTATTGCTTCGTTTATCTGAGAAAGAAATCGCTGTATTTAAAGATTTCCTTAAAACAGGAAATCTTATTATCACTTCTCCTTGCCGTAACCCGGTTATGAAAAAATTAGAACGGAAGGGCATCATTCAACATCAGAGTGATAGCGCAAACTGTTCTTATTATCTCGTCACCGAAAAATACTCCCATTTTATGAAGTTATTCTGGAACAGCAGGAGTAGACGTTTTAATCGTTAGCTTACTGTGTGCTTCTCCAACCATCGGCGCGCACCAGTTTCGGTTTTAAATGTTTTGCTTTTGGTATACGTCATGGCAGTGAACGTTCCATCCTGGTTGGGGAACACGCCGCACACCAGGGATTCGTTGTTGCCGAGGTCGATTTTTTGCATTTTGCGAATCTCACATCTTGTTGCTACGTATAGCGACTTCTGCCTGCCAGAGATCCCAGTCGTTGCTGCGTAAAGCCTGCACAGCCTGGTTGTAAGTGATACCGCAACAATCCATCAAATACTGAACTACTTCGTAATGCACCATCTTATCTCTCCCCTTAACGCCGGGTGGCGGAACTAACTGCTGCACTGCAAAATTTGAATCCCGCCGTCATGTTCATACGCCTCGGGCTGGCTACTTAACCCCTGACCACTGCCTGGTAACTCGAAGTATTGCCCTGCGTTCTGTGGGGTGGGGTGGGGTGGGTTGGTAGGTATATAATGTACTTTGTGTTCAGTGTTGTAAAGTACTTTAAGTACATTTTATGTGTAAAAAAATGAGATGGGGAAAAGTGAAGCACAAACCCGGAGGGGGACACAACCGGATTTATGCTGGTTTAAGAGGCTTTTTGTTTTTTCTTTCGTGCTAACTCTTCGTAAATTGCATTGTACTTCTGTTTTTTCTCCTCAAGAGTTTTTAAAAGTTCATCTGTCTCACTGTCAGGGAGCTCGTCCAGAAGATCAATGATGATTTTTTGTCTTGGATTTAACTCCTGATAAAAACGTACCTGTCCACTTTCTTCTGTATCCTCTCCCAAAAGATAGGTTGGTGTTGTTCCAATGAGTGTTGCTAATTCCCTTAATTTCTCTCGGCGAGGAATTGTTTCGCCATTAAACCATTTGCTAACCGCTTTTGGTGTTAATTTCATTCGACGGGCAATTTCTGCCTGCCTTCCATGTTGTTCATAACCAGCGTTTTCACAGGCTAGCGCAAGCCTACTGGCGAACTCTTTACGCGCTTTATCTTCATGAACCATAAGTTCAATGATATTCGCTCTTGAATGTACTGTCAGTTCTGTTATAGCATGTACTCAAAGTTCACATTGTGAGGATGATATGAACCAGAAAACACTTGAAGATGTAATCAAAACTGTTCGCGTTTCTGTTGTGGCCGACGTTTGTGGTGTCAGCCAAAGAGCAATCTACAAATGGATGGATAACGGAAAGTTGCCTCGCACAGAATATACCGGCGAAACAAATTACGCTGAAAAAATCGCTCATGCATCAAACGGATTATTTTCTGCCGATGCAATTTTAACTATTGGCAGAAATAAAACTACTACGAAAAAGCTGATGGGAGTTGATTCATGAAAATCAAGCATGAGCACATCGAATCAGTGTTGTTAGCCCTAGCTGCTGAAAAAGGGCAGGCATGGGTAGCCAATGCCATTACTGAAGAATATCTGCGCCAGGGGGGCGGCGAATTGCCCCTGGTACCAGGCAAGGACTGGAATAATCAGCAGAATATCTATCACCGTTGGTTGAAAGGTGAAACGAAAACGCAAAGAGAAAAAATTCAGAAGCTGATCCCAGCAATTCTGGCAATCCTTCCGCGCGAGCTGCGTCACCGACTCTGCATCTTCGATACCCTGGAACGCCGTGCATTACTGGCGGCGCAGGAAGCGTTAAGTACGGCAATTGATGCGCATGATGATGCAGTCCAGGCCGTTTACCGGAAAGCGCATTTCAGCGGCGGCGGGTCTTCCGACGATTCTGTCATTGTTCATTAAGCAAAAGTTTCCATGCTGTTTGTGCTTATTCTAAGCAATCGGGCAGCATCATACGGGGCAATTATGGCCGCATTACCATACATGCAACTGTACATAGCTGATTACCTGGCTGACACCATGCATTTGTCAGCAGAGGAGCATGGTGCGTATTTGTTGCTGATGTTCAATTACTGGCAAACAGGAAAGCCAATACCTAAAAACAGGCTGGCAAAAATTGCCCGTCTGACTAACGAGCGATGGGCTGATGTTGAACCATCCTTGCGGGAGTTTTTTTGCGATAACGGCGAGGAATGGGTGCATCTTCGGATTGAGGAAGATCTGGCATCAGTCAGGGAAAAATTAACCAAAAAATCAGCCGCAGGAAAAGCATCGGTTCAGGCCAGAAGAAGCAGAAAGGAAGCAGATGTTCAAACAAAACAAGAGAGAAATTTAACAGGTGTTCAAACAGATGTTGAAGTGGTGTTTGAACATGATGTCAACACAAAGGCAACTAATAAAGATACAGATAAAGATCTAAAAACAGATCCCCCCCTAAATCCCCCCCGGGGGAATCGAGGTGTCAAAAAGTTTGACCCTCTGGATATTGCTTTGCCGAACTGGATTTCTGTCTCGCTCTGGCGTGAGTGGGTTGAATTTCGCCAGGCATTGCGTAAACCGATTCGAACGGAGCAGGGCGCTAACGGGGCGATACGGGAGCTGGAAAAATTCCGCCAGCAGGGTTTTTCACCTGAGCAGGTGATTCGACACAGCATCGCCAATGAATACCAGGGCTTGTTCGCGCCAAAAGGTGTTCGACCTGAGACGTTACTCCGACAGGTTAACACCGTCTCGTTACCGGATAGTGCGATCCCGCCAGGCTTCAGGGGGTAACTGACCATGAAAAATATTGCGGCAGGAGGCATTCTTGAACGTATCCGCAGACTGGCCCCGCCACATGTAACCGCCCCATTCAAAACGGTAGCGGAGTGGCGCGAGTGGCAACTTTCCGAAGGCCAGAAACGTTGTGAGGAGATCAACCGTCAGAATCGTCAGTTGCGGGTGGAAAAAATTCTGAATCGCTCTGGCATCCAGCCATTGCACCGCAAATGCTCGTTTGCGAATTACCAGGTGCAGAACGACGGTCAGCGATACGCGTTGAACCAGGCGAAATCTATCGCTGATGAACTGATGACCGGGTGTACAAATTTTGCGTTCAGCGGAAAACCTGGTACCGGAAAAAACCATCTGGCGGCGGCTATCGGGAATCGCCTGCTGAAAGATGGCCAGACAGTGATTGTGGTTACCGTGGCTGATGTCATGAGTGCTCTACACGCCAGCTATGACGACGGGCAATCAGGCGAAAAATTTTTGCGGGAACTGTGCCAAGTGGATCTGCTGGTTCTTGATGAAATTGGCATTCAGCGCGAGACAAAAAACGAGCAGGTGGTGCTGCACCAGATTGTTGATCGCCGGACAGCGTCGATGCGCAGCGTGGGGATGCTGACAAACCTGAACTATGAGGCCATGAAAACATTGCTCGGCGAGCGGATTATGGATCGCATGACCATGAACGGCGGGCGATGGGTGAATTTTAACTGGGAGAGCTGGCGTCCGAATGTCGTCCAGCCAAGAATTGCGAAGTGATTTTTACCGGGAGGAAATTTTAATGGAAACCGTTTTTGATGCACTGAAAGCAATGGGAAAAGCCACGTCGGTAGAACTGGCTGCGCGACTTGATATCAGTCGTGAAGAAGTGCTGAACGAGCTGTGGGAACTTAAAAAGGCTGGCTTCGTTGATAAAAGCGTATACACCTGGCGTGTGGCTGATAACAACGTTCAGCAGGAACAGCCAGAGCAGGCAGAACTGCCGGAAGAAACCACCACGGCAACAGTAGCGAAAATCTCAGAGTGCGATTTAACCGCGACGATTGAACAACGTGGCCCACAAACGGCGGATGAACTGGCTACGTTTTTCGGCACCACATCACGCAAAGTGGCTTCAACGCTGGCAATGGCAATCAGCAAAGGCCGTCTGATTCGCGTTAATCAGAACGGTAAATTTCGTTACTGCATGCCGGGCGATGATTTACCAGCAGAGCCGAAAGCTGCATCGGTAACGGAAACTGATGGTAAAGCCTTTCCTCAACCAGCAGGTGTTGCGTTACCGGGACAGGAAGCTGCAACACAGGAAGATATTAAAACAGAAACTGTGGCGGACATTGTGCAGTCGTTGCCATCGTTTACCGAAACGCGAGCGGATGACCTCGTTCTGCCATCGCTGCATATGGCAAACCGCGAACTGCGTCGGGCGAAAAATCATGTCCAGAAGTGGGAGCGTGTCTGCGCCGCGCTGCGGGAGCTGAACAAGCACCGGGATATTGTTCGACAGATTACTGATTCTTCTCGCTGTGTTGCATCGGAAAAGTGATTGCCGGAGGCGCTTATGGCAAAAGTATTTACACAAGAAGAGCGGGAAAAAATCAAGGGACAGGTTGTTGAGCTAGTACGCCGGAGTGGGCGCGAGACGTTACGGCAACTGGAAGCCAAGACAGGTGCGACAAGATATCTGATGAGCGTTCTCGCCAGAGAGCTGGTTGCCAGTGGCGATGTATACAACTCTGGCTACGGGTTATTCCCGTCTGAACAGGCTCGTAAGGACTGGCAAAATGCCCGCAAAAAACTATCTAGGGCAAAGGTGAAGAAACCATCTGTGGTTGATCCGGACCTTATCTGGTCATTACCTGACGGAGAAATACGTCGTTATGACAGGCACCAAAACATAATTTGCTGTGAGTGCCGGAAGAGCGAAGTTATGCAGCGCATACTGGCATTTTATCAGAGAAATTTTCGTTATTTATAGACGTTACTCGATTAAAGAGCATTAGTTCAGATGTGAATTGACATTTTCACGGCACAGGATTGAGCTAGCGTGGTTGTCTGCTTTGTGTCAAAAGCAGATATTACCAGATTTAGACATCTATTCCCGATAGCCCTGCTCTGATGCTACACTCTGTGCTATTTTCATGACCCCAATAAAAATATTTATGACTATTGCTGATTTCAAACGGCCTAAATTGGAGCTCCCAAACGGGGCAAACAAACTACTACTGCACTCTTGCTGTGCTCCATGTTCCGGTGAAGTGATGGAGGCGCTTCAGGCCTCGGGAATCGACTATACCATCTTTTTCTACAACCCGAACATTCATCCTCAGAAAGAGTATTTAATTCGTAAGGATGAGAATATTCGCTTTGCTGAACAACACGGCGTGCCATTTATTGATGCTGATTACGACACAGACAACTGGTTTGAACGTGCCAAAGGAATGGAATGGGAGCCCGAGAGGGGGATCCGTTGTACCATGTGTTTTGACATGCGTTTTGAGCGGACAGCGCTGTACGCTGCTGAAAATGGTTTCAGTGTGATCAGCAGTTCACTGGGCATTTCACGCTGGAAAAATATGCAGCAGGTTAACGACTGTGGGCGGCGAGCCGTCGCGCATTATCCGGGCATGGTGTACTGGGATTATAACTGGCGCAAGCAGGGCGGCTCGTCCCGCATGATTGAAATCAGCAAGCGCGAAAAATTCTATCAGCAGGAATATTGTGGCTGTGTGTATTCTCTGCGCGATACCAATCTACACCGCAAATCTCAGGGACGCCCTCTTATCAAAATTGGTCAACTCCACTACGGTAAAGAAGAGAAGGAGTGATTTTATGGAGCACCTTTCTTATTGATTTCATATTGGCGAGGTAGCGGGAGTTAAGTAAAATTGCTGCGGGTGCTTGAGGCTATCTGCCTCAGGCATGAACACCAAAAGGCAGATAGAGAAAAGCCCCAGTTAACATTACGCGTCCTGCAAGACGCTTAACATTAATCTGAGGCTCAATCTATGCTGAACACATGTAGGTTAGCCTCTTACGTGCCGAAAGGCAAGGAGAAGCAGGCTATGAAGCAGCAAAAGGCGATGTTAATCGCCCTGATCGTCATCTGTTTAACCGTCATAGTGACGGCACTGGTAACGAGGAAAGACCTCTGCGAGGTACGAATCCGAACCGGGCAGACGGAGGTCGCTGTCTTCACAGCTTACGAACCTGAGGAGTAAGAGACCGGGCGAGGGAGAAATCCCTCGCCACCTCTGATGTATTATGCATCCTCAACGCACCCACACTTAACCAGTTTTGGCGAGTTTATTTTATCTGTAAATATTTTTATAAAAATAATGCCCACGCACAGCATAAAACAAAAAGTATTACAGATAAAAAAGGAGCGTAATGTGCAGATTTGTTGTTTTCCATATTTACTCACCTTAATATGATTGATCTTGATAGGATTGTTATTTCAGTGGTTTTCAAATGAGATATTATGGTGATCTGGTAGATTTGCATAACATTAAAATTTAATTTGTTTAACCGCTTTTAATAATAAGCGTTGTTTTTATCCCGGCAATCTGTTGTTTGGTTTTTATTTCATTAAGGTGGGGACTTTACACTGGAGCCAGTTTATTTATACTTCATACGTCAGCCTGAACAACTGGCATCTGCTGCACTGCGCCATCGAGAGATTGAGAAATGGCGCATATACAACTGGTCAAACAAACTTCTTCTGGTTTACTTCTCCCGGCGACGCCGGAGAGTTGCGATTTTCTGCATCAAATCAAAATAGGTGAGTGGATACACGCAGACTTTAAGCGTGTGCGTAACTACGCATTCCACAAGCGTTTTTTCAAACTCCTGCAACTGGGATTCGATTACTGGACTCCGGTCGGTGGGGCGATTACACCTCGCGAACGAGAAATGGTGTTCGGCTTCGTTGATTACCTGTGTGAATCAGTAGGCAGGGAACATACGCCAGCTCTGAGTGATGCCGCGGAACAATATCTGAATACCGTTGCGACACGCAGAACCCGGGATATGGCATTGCTCAAATCATTTGACGCTTTCCGCGAGTGGGTAACCATTCAGGCCGGATTTTACACCGAGCATTTTTATCCTGATGGTAGTCGTGGGCGTCGGGCGAAATCCATCGCGTTTGCGAATATGGACGAAACCGAGTTTCAGCAGGTTTATAAATCTGTACTGAATGTGCTGTGGAACTGGATTCTGTTCCGTAAATTTTCCTCTCCGGAACAAGTCGAAAATGTGGCCGCGCAGCTACTGGAGTTTGCGTAATGGTGGATTTACGTAAAGCGGCGCGGGGCCAGATGTGCCAGGTCAGAATCCCTGGCTACTGCAATCACAATCCCGAAACTTCTGTGCTGGCGCATTACAGGTTGGCAGGGACGTGCGGAACAGCGACAAAACCACACGATATGCAGGCAGCGATTGCCTGTAGCTCATGCCACGATTTAATCGACGGGCGGGTAAAAACCAGCGATTACATCAAAGAAGAATTACGCCTGATGCATGCAGAAGGTGTTTTTCGCACACAAGAAATCTGGAGAAAGGAAGGTTATTTATGATTTACCCAACGAATACAGGAAAAAGCGGAGAACACCTTCGTCTCACCACGCTGGAAAGTGTCTGGATTCAGGGAAAACTGCGTATGTGGGGTCGCTGGTCGTATATTGGTGGCGGTAAGACGGGGAATATGTTCAACCAGTTGTTGGCCTCTAAAAAGCTGACAAAAACGGCAATTAACGAGGCGCTCCGGAGGATGAAAAAAGCAGGTCTGAACAAGTCTGAACTTGAGGCTTTTTTGCGGGATATGATTAACGGTAAGCAAAAGAGCTGGCTGGCGCATTGTACTGATGCAGAGGCGTTATGTATTGATCGGGTCATAAGTGAGGTGCTGGCAGAGCATCCAGGATTGATTAGCGTCCTTCGGCAACGGTATGAGGGGCGGGGGATGACCAAACGCAAAATGGCTGAATTGCTAAATGATGCGCACCCAGAGTGGTGTTTTAGCACATGCGAAAAGCGAATTGCTAATTGGTTGGCCGTTGCTGAGTATGCGCTATACATTCCCATGCGAGAATCATTCGCTCAAAAAACGGCTTGATTTTTTACGCATAAACTGCTTCAATTTTGCTATGCTTCGCAAAGCTGTATCGCGAGGCGAATCAAGCGCAATTAAACTTTAATAGAACCCGCCATCGAGCGGGTTTTGTTGTTTTTGTGGTGTGATATAAGAAACGACATTTAATAATTACCTTCAAAATAAATTTGTTTATACATTGTCATGTATATTTTAAGTGAAGGTGAATTATTCACATAAAATAAAAACATACAAATAAATTTACATAACTTGACGCAAAGTGTTGTTGCGATTGGAATATTAAATCGTATCATCGAAAACGGTTCTGAGGGGGAACTCTTCTTTGCTCGGTGATATCGCTCCCCTGAAGAACCAATGCCGACTTAGCTCAGTAGGTAGAGCAACTGACTTGTAATCAGTAGGTCACCAGTTCGATTCCGGTAGTCGGCACCATATGCGGGTATCGTATAATGGCTATTACCTCAGCCTTCCAAGCTGATGATGCGGGTTCGATTCCCGCTACCCGCTCCAGCATTTGAAACAAGCCTTATTGTATCACGGCACTGGCGTATTTTTTATTACGTGGGAGCAGGTTGTTTTGGAAAAGCATTCTGTTCTCTGGCTATGATTTGAGGCCAGGTGTAGCCTCAGTGCTGATTTTTTTACGACAGCAGAATGGTGCATTATCGGTGGAGATTTTGTATTTCCTGGCAGGGTCGGTGATGCATCATTCTGGTGTTGTAAAAGCACCACAGAGGTGTTCCTCAGTGCGAGGGTGGTTTATATAGTGGTTTAGCGGGGAATCACAATATTTGTTGTAGGGACAGATATTTCGGGAGGCACCCGACACCTCGATTTTTATTACAATTAAAATGATTTATCTTATACATTGACCAACCGCCATATCTGGCGGTTTTTTTTATACCTGCATCAGACAAAAAAAGACACGAGCATCCAGGAATACTCGTGGGACAACGTCCTTTAGATAGCAATTTGCGAGAGGGTGAAAAGTAGCGCGGTCGTCGGATTAAGACCGCGGGACAAAGTCCATGAAGAATAATAAGTATTGGCCCCCTTCTGGGGACATGTTCATACTACTAAGCTTCATAAGTGGTTTAAATCATCAAATTAACCTTAATTTTCGATAAGTCTTATTTCATTTCTTTGCGCCACATCTGGCGCGCATCAAATAACGCCACGCAAAGGGCATCTGCGGATGCCGGTGCTTTTGACGGGGTGTTTTTACGGGCCGCTGGTGGCCATTTTTTGTTTCCGTTACACAGCGCCCGCATCTGCGAGGTGGGGGTTATGAAATCCATGGATAAGTTAACAACGGGTGTCGCCTATGGCACCTCCGCAGGCAGTGCTGGCTACTGGTTTTTACAGTTGCTCGATAGAGTAACTCCGTCACAGTGGGCTGCAATAGGTGTGCTGGGTAGCCTGGTATTTGGCCTGCTGACGTACCTGACAAACCTTTATTTCAAGATTAAAGAAGATAAGCGCAAGGCTGCGAGAGGTGAATAATGCCTCCATCATTACGAAAAGCAGTTGCTGCTGCTATTGGTGGCGGAGCAATTGCTATAGCATCAGTGTTAATCACTGGCCCAAGTGGTGACGATGGCCTGGAAGGTGTCAGCTACATACCATACAAAGATATCGTTGGCGTATGGACTGTATGTCACGGACACACCGGAAAAGACATCATGCTCGGTAAAACGTATACCGAAGCAGAATGCAAAGCCCTCCTGAATAAAGACCTTGCCACGGTCGCCAGACAAATTAACCCGTACATCAAAGTCGATATACCGGAAACAACGCGCGGCGCTCTTTACTCGTTCGTCTACAACGTGGGTGCTGGCAATTTCAGAACATCGACGCTTCTTCGCAAAATAAACCAGGGCGATATCAAAGGCGCATGTGACCAGCTACGTCGCTGGACATACGCTGGCGGTAAGCAATGGAAAGGTCTGATGACTCGTCGTGAGATTGAGCGTGAAGTCTGTTTGTGGGGGCAACAATGAGCAGAGTAACCGCGATTATCTCCGCTCTGGTTATCTGCATCATCGTCTGCCTGTCGTGGGCGGTCAATCATTACCGTGATAACGCCATCGCCTACAAAGAACAGCGAGATAAAAAAGTCAGTGAGCTGAAGCAGGCGACCGCCACCATTACTGACATGCAGCAGCGTCAGCGTGATGTTGCTGCGCTCGATGCAAAATACACGAAGGAGTTAGCTGATGCGAAAGCTGAAAATGATGCTCTGCGTGATGATGTTGCCGCTGGTCGTCGTCGGTTGCACATCAAAGCAGTCTGTCAGTCAGTGCGTGAAGCCACCACCGCCTCCGGCGTGGATAATGCAGCCTCCCCCCGACTGGCAGACACCGCTGAACGGGATTATTTCACCCTCCGGGAACGACTGGTAATGATGCAGGCCCAACTTGAAGGTGCTCAGCAATACATAACCGAACAGTGTTTAAAGTAAAATCTTAACTACAATATGATTCATTTTGATGATTGTTTCATAAGGAACAGTGAAGTAAGATCTAAGAGGAGTTAAATTTTATACAGTATAATCATAATATTGCAGCAAGGTGGTTATAATTGAAAGAATATTTAGATATGAATACATCTCATGTAAGAGTTGTTACTCATATGTGTGGGTTCCTGGTTTGGCTCTATAGTCTTTCAATGTTGCCACCAATGGTTGTAGCATTGTTTTATAAAGAAAAAAGCCTGTTCGTTTTCTTTATAACTTTCGTTATATTTTTTTGCATTGGGGGCGGAGCGTGGTATACAACTAAGAAATCTGGCATTCAATTACGTACCCGTGATGGGTTTATTATAATTGTAATGTTTTGGATTTTGTTTTCTGTTATTAGTGCATTCCCTTTATGGATTGACTCAGAACTTAATTTAACGTTCATTGATGCTCTGTTTGAAGGGGTTTCTGGAATAACAACAACAGGAGCAACTGTAATTGATGATGTTAGTTCATTACCTCGGGCATATTTGTACTATCGGTCACAGTTAAATTTTATAGGTGGTTTAGGAGTTATTGTTCTGGCGGTTGCTGTATTGCCATTATTGGGTATTGGTGGTGCAAAGCTTTATCAGTCAGAAATGCCGGGGCCATTTAAGGATGACAAACTCACTCCCCGCCTGGCCGATACGTCACGGACACTGTGGATAACTTATTCTTTATTAGGTATTGCTTGTATTGTCTGTTATAGACTTGCAGGAATGCCTTTGTTTGATGCTATTTGTCACGGGATTTCCACAGTTTCGCTTGGTGGTTTCTCAACTCATAGCGAGAGTATCGGATATTTTAATAACTATTTGGTTGAGCTGGTGGCTGGTTCTTTTTCCCTGCTATCGGCTTTCAACTTCACCCTTTGGTATATTGTTATTAGCAGGAAAACGTTAAAACCTTTAATCAGAGATATTGAACTTCGTTTCTTTCTGTTAATAGCCTTAGGGGTGATCATTGTTACCTCTTTCCAGGTCTGGCATATAGGTATGTATGACTTGCCTGGAAGTTTTATTCATTCGTTTTTTCTTGCCAGCTCCATGCTCACTGATAATGGTTTAGCTACGCAGGATTATGCAAACTGGCCCACGCACACGATAGTGTTTTTGCTGTTGTCAAGTTTCTTTGGGGGATGTATAGGTTCAACTTGTGGTGGAATTAAATCACTTCGATTTCTTATACTTTTCAAACAAAGCAAACACGAGATAAACCAGCTTTCTCATCCCAGAGCGTTGTTGAGTGTAAATGTAGGAGGGAAGATAGTTACAGATCGTGTAATGAGGTCTGTATGGAGTTTCTTTTTTCTTTATACTCTCTTCACGGTGTTTTTTATACTGGTGTTAAATGGTATGGGATATGATTTTCTTACATCATTTGCAACAGTGGCTGCATGTATTAATAATATGGGATTAGGTTTTGGGGCTACTGCATCGTCATTCGGAGTGCTTAATGACATTGCAAAATATTTAATGTGCATAGCTATGATTCTTGGTCGCCTTGAAATTTATCCTGTTATTATATTGTTTTCAGGTTTTTTTTGGCGCTCCTAATATATGGCTGATTTATAATTGTGAGTTTAATATTATATTGACTCACTCATTGATCCAATACCTAACTTTACCAGCAACACCTCCGCCCCCAGTAGCACTGGCTGCTGGGGTGCGTTTTATTCATAAAGCAAGGCTGTATGAGCGAGAAATTGAAGATCGTCTATCGCCCTTTACAAGAACTGTCTCCGTATGCACACAACGCCAGGACACACAGCCCTGAGCAGGTGGCACAACTGGTAGAAAGCATTAAGCAATTCGGCTGGACTAATCCGGTGCTGATTGATGAAAAGGGCGAAATTATTGCTGGTCACGGTCGCGTTATGGCGGCTGAAGTGCTCAAAATGGATTCCATTCCGGTCATCGTTCTGTCTGGTTTGATGGATGATCAGAAAAAGGCGTACCGCCTGGCAGATAATCGCCTGCCGATGAATGCTGGCTGGGATGAAGATCTGTTACGGATGGAGCTGTCGGACCTAATCAATGCTGATTTTGATGTCTCCCTGACAGGCTTCAGCCCGACAGAAATTGATGAACTGTTGACGGATGTTTTGCCAGGTACAGAAAATGAGGAGGAGCCGTATACGACGAAAATTGATACGCCTGTTTATGAGCCGTCGGGCGGTAAACCGGATATCAGTGAACTGTACGACGATACGAAAACTCAGGAGCTGATCAGCCGGATACGTTCGGCGTCTCTTGAGCCTGATATTGAGAAATTCCTCCTGTGTGCGGCAGAACGTCACACGGTGTTTAATTTCAGCAGAATTGCGGACTATTACGCTCACGCCCCCGCTGAAATTCAGTGTTTTTTCGAGGAGTCGGCGCTGGTGATCATTGATTATCAGCAGGCTATTGAAAATGGATTTGTCCGGATGACGCAGCGCATGGTGGAGATCATGCATGGTGGTGAGGAGGAGGAATATGCGTGATGATTTTTGCGCCTTTATTCTGACTCACGGGCGACCGGACAAAGTTCTGACTTACCGGACGTTGCGTCGTGCTGGCTATACCGGGAAAATTTTTATCGTTGTTGATGATGAAGATAAGACACGGCATCAGTACATGGCTGAATTTGGTGAACAGGTGCTGGTGTTTTCCAAAGCCGATATCGCCAGTCGTTTTGACGAAGCCGATAATTTCGGTGACCGCCGCTCAATTTTTTACGCCCGTAATGCCTGTTTCGACCTGGCAAAACTGGTCGGGTGTAAATACTTCATTCAGCTCGATGATGATTATCACGAGTTCCAGTTTCGGGTGGATCGCAACTATGACCAGGCCTATTTTCCGATAAGGAAACTGGATGCGATCCTTTCTGAAATGCTGGCGTACTACGAATCAATACCTGCTCTTTCCATCGCTATGTCGCAGGGCGGGGATTTTCTTGGTGACAATGGCGGCCATGCTTCGTGGGTGAAACGCAAGGCAATGAACAGCTTTATCTGTTCGGTTGATCGACCGTTCTCATTCATGGGGCGCATTAACGAGGATGTGAATACGTACACGAATCTCGGTCGCTGTGGTGAATTGTTTATGACGATCGGTGCTGTCCAGTTAGGGCAGAAACAGACGCAGAAAAACAGCGGCGGAATGACCGAGCTGTATCTGGATTCCGGAACCTACGTTAAAAGTTTTTACTCCGTCATGTATGCGCCGTCGTGCGTAAAAATCTCACTGATGGGTGCCAGCCATAAACGCATTCACCATCAGGTCACCTGGAACAACGCTGCAGTAAAAATCCTTCACGAAAAATACAGGAAGAAGACACCCTGCATATCAATAGGGGTGACAAATGATTCCGTATTCGAAAGTCGAGTCTCTGGCAGCGTGCCGGATGACTGCACAACAAATCGCTGACGTTCTGGATGTTGATCTGAACCGACTGAAAGAAAATCGGGAAGCAATGACAGATTTTTATGCGGCCATCCGTAAGGGCAGAGCGAAAGGTGAAGCCGAGTTACGAGCGGCATTGTTTAAGCTTGCCAGAAAAGGGGATGCCTTTGCTCTGCGCGAACTACTCAGGGTGGATAAAAATCAGGACTAACTGATGAGCAGACCGGACTGGGGGGCGTTGCAGCAGGAGTATATTGCTGAATACACCCGCTCCGGTATATCTCCGGTGGCATGGTGTGAAGCAAGGGGACTGAATTACGCAACAGCCCGTCGTTACATCAAAAAACCTCCGAAAAATGCGCAGACAGAAATGCGCAAAACTGCGCAAAAAAGTGCGCAGAAAAAATCTGCGCAGACTGCACAAAAGCGGAACGAAAAATCTCAGGAAAAAAAGCCAGTATTCGATGCGGGCCTGAATGAGGGCGACGCGGAGGAATTTTCGTTCTGTCCCGATGAATTCGGCATTTCTGACCAGCAGGCTAAGTTTGCGATGCTTGTTGCTCAGGGGAAAAAGCCGACAGAGGCGTACCGACTAGCCGGTTATGAGGGGCAAGGTGCGACAGCTAACAGCAACGCCAGTCGTATGCTTAGAAATGCCAGGGTTTTTCGCGCTATCAGCTACTTCCGCAATCAGTACCAGAAACGCTATACCGCAGACCTGGATTTACTGGTGAGTCAGTTGATGGCCATTGTCCTGGCCGACCCCAATCAGCTTGCACAATTTCGCCGTGTTAACTGCCGTTATTGCTGGGGCGAGAATCATCTCTACCAGTGGCGCGATATAGCAGAATTCGACAAGGCAGCGGCGCAGGCTTCCAGAGATGGCAAACCCGAACCGGAATATGGAGGCCTCGGCTTTGTTGATAACGCCATACCCAATCCGGACTGCCCGAAGTGCTGCGGTGAGGGAACGGGACAGCTTTATATGGCTGATACCACTCTGCTTGATGGGGATGCGCGGCAATTATATGCAGGGGCAAAACTCGGAAAATTCGGCGTTGAGATCCTGCTGGAGGATAAGGCTGCCGCCCGGCGTGAATTGTTGCGTTTGCTTTCTGCTGGCGGGGCTTTATGTGCAGATAAGCGGCTACAGGAACTGGAAATTGAACGACGCAGAATGGAAAACCAGAAGCTGCGCAAAGAGATCGAAACGGTGGAAGATAATGAACATCCCCAGCCTGTGGCGATCAATATTAATGTGGTTGATGCCAGAGTAAGGAGTGATGAAGATGATCTCTCCGACGCTTAATGTGCCTCAGGCGCGATTTCTTTCAATGCCCCATAAATTTAAAGCCTATATTGCTGGTTTTGGCTCGGGCAAAACATGGGTTGGGTGTGGCGGCATATGCAAGGGGATTTGGGAGCATCCAGGTATAAATCAGGGATATTTTGCGCCAACGTATCCCCAAATTCGCGATATTTTTTACCCTACAGTGGAAGAAGTTGCTGCTGACTGGGGATTGAACGTAAAAATTAATGAGGGAAATAAAGAGGTTCACTTTTATTACGGACGCCAGTATCGGGGAACCACTATCTGCAGATCGATGGAGAAGCCACAAACGATCGTCGGTTTCAAAATTGGTAATGCGCTGGTGGATGAACTGGACATTTTGCCGAAGGAAAAAGCCAGAACGGCGTGGCGCAAGATAATTGCGCGTATGCGTTATAAGATTGATGGACTTCGCAACGGTATTGACGTTACAACCACGCCGGAAGGATTCAAATTTGTCTACGAGCAGTTTGTTAAAGCCGTGCGTGAAAAAACAGAGCTGGCCTCACTGTATGGTCTGGTGCAGGCATCTACTTTCGATAATGAAAAGAACCTGCCAGCAGATTACATTCCTTCGCTTCTTGAATCATACCCTCCAGAGCTGATTAAAGCCTATCTTCGAGGACAGTTTACTAACCTGACAAGTGGTACTGTTTACCATCAGTTTGACCGGAAACTGAATAATTGCGAAGAAGTGGAGCAGCCAGGGGAGCCGATTTATATTGGGATGGATTTTAACGTTGGAAAGATGGCGGGGATCGTCCATGTGCTGCGTTTGGGGCTTCCATGTGCGGTAACTGAAATCATCAATGCCTACGATACGCCGGATATGATCCGCATCATTAAAGAACGCTTCTGGCTGTATGACGGGAATGATTACCGGAAAGTGAGGGAGATTTATATTTATCCAGATGCTTCCGGAGATTCCAGAAAATCAAGTAACGCAAGTACGACGGATATAGCCCAGCTTAAGCAGGCTGGTTTTAACGTTGTGGTGAACAGCTCGAACCCGCCAGTAAAAGATCGCGTTAACTCAATGAATGCAATGTTCTGCAATGCCAATGGTGAGCGTCGCTATAAAGTTAATGTGAAGCGTTGTCCGGTATATGCCGAATCTCTGGAGCAACAGGTCTGGGATGATAAGGGGGAGCCTGATAAAAAATCTGGCAATGATCACCCGAATGATGCCGGAGGTTATTTCATCGTTAAGCAATTCCCTATTGTCAAACCGACCGGAAGAGTCACATCACTTCGGATTTAATTATGGCTGATATATCAACACCCAACCTCGACTATAACGATATGCTGGAGGCGTGGGATATTAACGACGCATTGATGGGCGGTACGCTTGAAATGCGCAGGCAGGGGGAAAATTATCTCCCCAAATGGCCTAATGAAGATGAAGACGCTTATAAAAAACGCCTGTCTGTGGCTACGCTACTTCCTGTGTATGAAGAAAGCATCAAACAAAATATTGGGCGCATATTTGCAGAGCCGACAGTATTGAGTGAGGAAACGCCGGAAAAAATCAGGGAATATGCAGAAAATATCGACATGGAGGGGAGCCGACTGGATGTGTGGGCGCAGCAATTTTTCAGTCTCGCATTTCAGTATGGTGTGGCACATGCGCTGGTGGACTATCCACGAACGGATATGAAAGAGATTCGGACAAAAGCCGATGAAAACGCGGCCGGTGGTCGCCCGTACGTTACGATGCTGAATCCACGCCAGGTTATTGGATGGAAATCGAAAGTTGAAAAAGGGAAAGTTGTTCTCACTGATTTGCGTATAAAAGAGGTCATCATTATTGATGGTGATGATTTCGGGCAGAAGAAGGTGGAGCAGATCCGCCATATTATGCCCCGTCGAGTTGAAATTTATCGACGCAGCGAAGGTACTAATGGCGAATCTGTCTGGACGCTTCATGAGTCATGGAATACCAGCCGTGATGATATTCCTCTGGTAACACTGTATACGAAGAAAACAGGGTTTATGCGTGGTACACCGCCATTGCTTAATCTTGGCTTGCTGAATATCAAGCACTGGCAAAGCCAGAGCGAGCAGGACAATATTCTTCATGTTGCCCGCGTTCCATTGCTGGTGGCCTACGGGCTGGACAGGAATGAAGAACTGACGGTTGGTGCATCCACCGCTACGATTTTTGAGGACAGAACAAAAAATGGCCTCGAATATGTTGAACATAGTGGCGCAGCGATAGAATCTGGCGAAACATCACTTGAGAAGCTGGAAAATCAGATGCGTCATGCCGGCGCTAAACTTCTGCGGGCTGAAAATACATCCACCAAATCTGTTGATCAGACTAATGAAGAGCGGATGCAGGAACACTCGCCGCTTTATACAATGGCGAACTCCCTCGAAGATGCCCTCGATAATATTCTCCAGATAATGGCGGAATGGAGCGGAGAGAGTTGCGGTGGCAATGTGGATGTGCGCACTGAACTGGATGTATCTGCCCAGGTGTTTGACTCATCCTCCGCGCTGGCTGTTCAGTCATTGCGTCAGGGCGGTGATATACGTCAGATTGATGCGGTTCGGGTGTTGCAGGCGTTGAAATTTATCGATCAGGATTCCCGTCCAGAGGAAGTGATCGATGAATTAAAAAATCAGAGTGTAATGCTGATGGAAATCAATGATGCAAACCGTGAATGAACGGCTGCGTGATGAATCAATTGCTCATGCAGTCTGGATATCCCGCTATAGCACTGGTGTGGCTGCCAGAATGGTGAAAATACTGAATGACAGCGATGCGGAGCTTACAGCTCGCCTGCTGGTAGCACTGGACAGCCTCGATCCTAGTAGTTTTACCGTTACGCGCCTGGAGTCACTTCTGGCGAGTGTCAGAGAGGTTAACCGCACTGCTATTAACAGCATGTTTACCAGTCTCTCCGGAGAGCTGAACGAGCTGGCAATTTATGAGGTTGGTTATCAGTTAAGTCTGTTTGATTCTCTGCTACCTGATTTTGTTGCTGATGTTCACCCTCTGGTTGGTATCTCTTCTGATGCACTTTACGCCGCTGCAATGGCGCGACCATTCCAGGGACGACTGCTCAGTGAGTGGGCCTCAGATCTTGAGGCGGATCGGCTCAGACGCATAACAAATACGGTGCGTCAGGGTTTTTTGCTGGGGGATACCAATGAGCAGATCGCAAGAAAAATTCGGGGACATGTCAGTAAGGGATTTCAGGATGGTGCATTGCAGATGAGCCGGGCTAATGCGGCCAGCATTGCAAAAACAGCGGTTGGACATCTTGCTGCTACTGCTCGTGAGAGTTTTGCACGCGCGAATAATGATTTGATTAAGGGTAAGCAATGGTTATCAACGCTTGATAATCGTACTACGCCACAATGTCGAATCAGGGATCGCCTCAAATATACGCTGGATAATAAACCTGTAGGTCACAGCGTGCCTTATTTGCAGGGGCCGGGAAAAATTCATTTCTGCTGCCGCTCAACGGAAACGTTCATTCTGAAATCAGCGAAGGAACTGGGTATTGATGTTCGTGATATTTCCCCGGCTGAGCGGGCCAGCATGGATGGCGTGGTGGCCGGAGATACAACCTACAGGGAATGGTTTTTGCGTCAGCCTTACACCAGACAAAAACAGATTGTGGGGGAAACCCGGGCAAAGCTGATTCGGGATGGTGGTATGTCGCCAGATGAATTTTACACCGATAAAGGCGAATGGCTGACGCTGAAGCAACTCCGTGAGCGTGATGCACAGGTATTCAGAAAAGCAGGGATTTAAATAAATCATTTATTACAACAGGCTACCTTCGGGTGGCCTTTTTTATTGCTGCTATCCGGATGGTGAGCAGCGTAACTGTCGGAAGACTTAAACCAGGTACTAATATGAAACTGAAAACGGTCGAGATTAACGGAAAACAATACGCAGAAATTGATACTGCTGGCCTGCCAGTTTATGTGCACGACGATGGTAAAGAAATCGGCTTCGATGCACCGCTGGCGACAAAAAAAATTACAGAACTTAATGGCGAGGCAAAAAATCATCGCCTGGCTAAAGAAGCTGCAGAGGAAAAACTGGCTAAGTTTGCCGCTATCGAAGACCCGAAGAAGGCGATCGAGGCACTGGAAATGCTGTCAAAAATCGACCAGAAAAAGCTGATCGATGCGGGACAGGTTGACCAGGTTAAGGCTGAAATTACGAAAAATTTTCAGCAGCAATTAGATGAAGAAAAGCAACGCTCTCAGATGCTGGAGAAGCAGCTTTACGATTCTATGATTGGCGGTAGTTTTGCGGGTTCAAAATATATTGCCGATAAAATTGCGATCCCGGCAGATTTATTACAAGCCCGCTTCGGGCAGGCATTCAAAGTGGAAGAAGGGAAGATCGTTGCTTATGACGCTTCCGGCAACAAAATTTATTCCCGCGCGAAGCCTGGCGAACTGGCGCAGTTTGATGAGGCGCTGGAGTTCCTCGTCGAAAATTACCCTCAGAAAGACTACATCCTGAAAGCCAGTGGCAACAATGGCGGCGGCTCCCGTCCGACACAGCATGATATTGGTCAGAAAACGATGAAACGCTCTGCTTTTGATGCACTGGATGTTGCAGGTAAGCAAAACGCATTGAAAGACGGTATCACAATTGTTGATTAACACATTTGTCAGCTTCCGGATGGGAGCTGGTGTCAGGGCTGGATAGCTCATTACTCCATCTATTCACAATTACGCAAATTTTTAAGGAATATTTAATTATGGCTGGAAATACCCTGACCGGGTTGATCCCGACTATTTATACCGCCCTGGATGTTGTATCCCGTGAGCAGGTAGGTTTTATCCCTGCGGTAGCAAAAAACGCAAAAGCTGACGCCGCAGCAAAAGATCAGACGGTAACCGCGCCAGTTGCGCCTGAGGCGAAAACCGAAGATATCGTACCGGGGCCGTCAGCTCCGAATACCGGTGATCAAAATATTGGCACTGTTGATGTGAAAATTACTAAATCCAAAATGGCACCGGTTAAATGGAATGGTGAAGAACAACTGGCTCTTGGCCCTTCAGGGACTTACAACACCATTCTGGCTGATCAGTTCAAGCAGGCTTTTCGCGCCCTTGCAAACGAGGTTGAGGCTGATCTTGGTGCGTTGTATTTCGGTGCTTCCCGCGCCGTGGGAACCGCAGGGACAACGCCGTTTGGTGTTAAAGATGATCTTTCTGATGCTGCTCTGGCTCGTCAGGTTCTGGAGGATAACGGCGCACCGACAACCGATCTGCAGATGGTGCTTGGCTCCACTGCCATTGCTAATTTGCGCGGAAAACAGTCTGTACTGTTTAAAGTGAATGAATCCGGCACTGAACAGCTACTGCGTGAGGGCGTGTTGGGGCGTCTGGAGGGATTCAATATTCACAGTTCGGCAGGTGTAAAACGAGCGCCAAAGGTTGCTGCAACTGGTTATCTCGTGAATGGCGAGAAAAAAGAAGGCGATGTTCTTATTTCCATTGATACTGGTTCGGGGAGTATTTCTGCAGGTCAGATTGTTACGTTCGCTGGCGATCCGAATCAGTATGTTGTGGCAGCAGCGACCAGCAATCTGATTACTCTTGCAGCGCCCGGACTGCGTCAGGATCTGGCCGATGATACTGCAATCACAGTTGTTGGCTCCTTTACTGCAAATATGGCGTTTGATCGCAACGCGTTTCTGCTGGCATCCCGTACTCCGGCAATGCCGGAAGGTGGCGATAATGCTGATGATGTAATGAATGTTACGGACCCGATTTCAGGGATTACGTTCCAGATTGCACTGTATCGTCAGTATCGCCAGGTGCGCTATGAAGTTGGACTGGCATGGGGTGTTTCATCAGTGAAGCCGGCACATGGTTGTCTGATTCTTGGTTAAACATTCAAACGGGGCTTCGGCCCCATTTTTAATGGAGGGCATATGGCCGGATTAACTAAAGAGCAAAGAGCACAGCGTGAAGCCGCACAAAAAACGCAAATTGAGTTAGTGGTTATGGTGACCGATTATCAGATGTTTCCCGGCGCACCAACTATCGCTAATGTTCATCCTGATGAAGTTGACAACTGGAAGGCTATGGGCTGGAAAACTCAGGAGTAACACATGATCACTTACGTGACCTGTGATGACGTTGATAATGCGTTTGGGAACGCCTGGACGAGTGAGAACGCTAAAAATAAAGCTGTTTTAATGGCTAATGCCTGGCTTAATGGCTTCAACCTGAAAATTAACCCATCCCGTATTCCGGAAGAGGTAAAACTTGCGGGAGCATATGCAGCCAGAATTGCCTCATTCGGTAAGTTGTTTCAGCAGAAAAATGATTCTGGCGTTGTTATCAGTAAAGCCGTGTCGGCTGACGGGGTCAGTGTATCGAAATCATTTGCTGAGTTGCCAGCAAACAGCACTGCATTGCTTGAACCCGATTTACAGCTTGCGATAGCACTGCTGAAACCGTACGGACTTAGTCGCTCACAAGTCAGGGTTGTGAGGGGGGGATAATGGGGCTTCGTGAAGAGATTCAGTCAGAGGTTGCCGCTGCTTTTGATGAGGATTTAGCGGACGCCGTGAGTGATTTTTCTGGTTCTTACGTTACGCACCGGCACTGGGATCCTGTGACGGAAACTGGCGGCGAATCCACCGCAATCTATACCGGGCGAGGCGTGTTGACACGTTATAAGCTGGGCAGAATTGATGGGATTAATATTTTGCATGGTGACCTTAAATTAACCGCTCTGGTATGCGAGGTTACGGATAAACCCGCTGTCGACCATATTATTGAGATTTATGATCCTGTATCAAGGCAGTTACAACGATACGAGGTAATTACAGCGAGTGTAGATCCTTCCGCATCAGTTTACTCTATCCAGTTAAGGAGAGCGTAAATGGCAAAGGCATGGGATATAGAACCGTCAATATTTGCCGGGATGATTGAGGAAGATGTGGGGCTGAAGATTCGCTACATCGCTATGCAGATTCTTACTGCTATTGATATTGCTGCTCCGGTTGATACCGGACGTTTCAGAAATAACAACCTGGTGTCGTTACAGCATCCCGATTTTGGTATATCTGATAACGTGGATCCGAACGGTACGATTGCGGTTCAGCGTGGGATCGGGGTTATTTCGAAAGCTGCAAATTACGGAGTTATTTATATCCAGAATAACCTTCCTTATGCAGAGGCTCTTGAAAACGGTCATTCACAACAAGCGCCAACTGGCGTGTATGCCAACGCTTTTCATGGTGTTTTACAGGCTTACAAATGACATTTACTGAAATCAGAAATACGGTTATTTCCAGAATGACGGCACAGACGATTATTGATGGAAAAGACGTATTGTATCCGAACGCGCCAACGTTCGATCCTTCCGGTAAGTTAATCTGGGCGCGGTTAAGTAATATTCCCGGGCAGGCTGGAGTTAATGAAATTGGCGCGGGGCCGATTGTTTATCGCACGGGGATAATCATTATTCAGTTATTTGTCCCCGCAGGTTCTGGTTCAAAACTCATTACTGAGACAGCCGATAAATTGCGGGGACTGTTTGAGTTTCAGGATGACGATCGTCTCAGTTACCAGGCTGTTTCCTCAATAGCCGTTGGCGAAAAGAATGGCTGGTTCCAGCTTAATCTTCAAATTCCATATCGCGCGCTCTAGCGCAATTAATGACATAGGAGGCTCCTGTGAGTTCAGGTGCAAAGGTTATCTCGGCATTTATCCGGGAGACGGTTGCAGGCACTACGCCAGCAAGTGGTGACTGGAGTTTATTAAAACGCACAAGCTGGGGAGTAAAACCCACCCAGAATAAAGGCGAAAATAATGAGATTGGTGGCTCCCGGATGGCTCAGGGGGCGACGCCTGGCACTGTGGATGTCGGCGGTGATGTTGGTACCAAATTTCGCTGGGGTCAACATGATGATTTTCTTGCATCCTGTTTCGGCGCGGAATGGTCAGGCGATTCTCTGACAATGGGGAATGAGCGAATAACATTTTCTCTGGCGACCTATGCGTCCGATGTCGGAATTGCCTCTGTCGTCAGAGGAGCGCAGGTTGGCTCATGGAAAATGCAGATCCCTAACGACGGCGATATTACAGCGACCGTAACCTTTGCCGGACTGGACTGGGAATCAAAGGCCGATGATACGAATTTTATCAAAGGCGAACCTGTGGATAGTGCAGGAAAGCTACGTTATTCGTTTAAGGAGGTTTCAGCAGTAAGCCTGAATGGTGTTGCCGGAGGTAACGGTTTTTGTATCGACAGTTTTGATATTCAGTTCGATAACAAACTCCAGACACAGCGTTGTATCGGGACTGGCTCGCCTTATGCAGGAGCAAATATTCCGACTACTTTTACACCGTCCGGTACGGTGACGCTTTCATGGTCTAAAGCTGCATGGGAAATCTGGAGTAAAACACTGACTGGAGAAACAGTTCCGTTCAGCTTCACGCTTTCGAATGGAGAGGGGGCATACACTTTCAGTTTCCCGAAGGTTCAGGTGTCAGGTGAATGGCCTGATGGGGGTAATACCGACATTATCCAGGTTCAATTGAGCATTACCGCAGCAGATGAAGCACCTACGATAACCAGAAAAAAAAACTCTCCGGCTGCCGTGATCGCAAAAGCCAGTGCTGAGGCGATTAGTTGATTTTCCGTTATTCCCCCTGTGGTACTGCACTACAGGGGGACGCATTGAATGAGGTTATGGATGTTTATTCTTAATCAGAAAATTATCATCGGTGGAGAACGCTGGTTTACGCCAATGAAGGACTTAAAACCTGTAGACGGGTTAAAACTGTTGGTGGCAAGCAGCGATAACGATCAGTATCGCTCCCGTAATGCATTAATCCGTCGCCACATTGAGAAAATGGATGCCAGTTTGCACGTCGGAACGAAGGAGTTTGATATTTCAAAGGTTTCCGAGGTGGATTCTGTTGATGATTTACTCATTGATAATGCCGCTCGTTATCTGCTGAAAGACTGGAAAGGGGTTGGTGAACTGGTTAATGGTGTTGAGGTTGCACTGGAATATACGCCAGAACGAGGGATCGCGCTGCTTAGGCAGAATCCAGAGTTGTACTGGCAGATCCTTGCAGAAGCAGCCAGCATCGCCCAGGGTAAAGAGCAGCAGAAGCAGGATACGATAAAAAAGCCATAGCCGCCCAACGGTGGTTATCGGAGTTCGGGGGAGAAAGGGGGGAAAAGGCAAGATGGAAGCGAGAAAAACTCAGGTTGCCACCGATACCGGAACCAGAAATAGACCCGGTGCTTAAGGAATTGTTGTACGCCTATTCGGTAATATCCCGTGCCCGACGTTATGCTGGAATGACTGGGGTGCCTTTGCCTTTATCTCTGACAGAGATAAATGAATATTTAGCCACTCATCCGGTATTGATTGAGCGCGATGAATTTGAAGCAGTGATCTTTGCACTGGATGACCAGTATTTTCAGGAGCAGTGTGTGTAGTTGTTAATTACGTACACTCTGTTACAGAGATGTGATGGTGTCTTTAATTAAATCGATGATGCTCCTGGAGAAAAGCATTGCGTGACCTCGTAATCGCTATATCTACTATTATGTCGCCTGAAACCCACTTCGGTGGGTTTTTTGTTGTCAGGAGTTTTAATAAATGGCAGAGCAAACCTCGCGTCTCGCAATAATTATTGATAGCACTGGAGCGAAAAATAATGCTGACAATCTGACCTCCTCATTAGTCAAAATGACGCAGGCTGGGAAAACTGCTGCAAATAGCGCAGGGAAAGTGACTAAGGCAACAGAAGATGAGAAGAACGCGCTCGCAAAATTAAAAGCAGCTATTGATCCAGTTGGTGCCGCAATTGATACTGTCGGTCGACGCTATTCTGAATTAAAGAAATTTTTCGATAAAGGGCTTATTGATAAAGAAGAATATGAATTTCTTGTCCGTAAACTTAATGAAACCACAGAGGAATTGAGCGGGGTTGCGCAAGCGCAGAGAGAAGCCGAGAAGGCCGGAAAACTTGCTGCCGCCCAGCAGGAAGCGCAGGCTCAGGCCTTTCAAAGAATGCTGGACAAGATCGACCCTCTGGCTGCGGCGCTAAGAAATCTTGAACAACAGCATGATGAACTTAATGCTGCGTTTGCATCCGGGAAAATAAATGGTTCTCAGTTTGAGAATTATAGCCGAAAAATACAGGAAACACGGCGAGAGCTTACCGGAGAGGCTCAGGCAGAGCGAGAAGCAGCAAAAGCGCATGATGAACAGGTTGTTGCTTTGCAACGTCTGATTGCTCAACTTGATCCTGTCGGAACTGCTTTTAATCGTCTGGTAGAACAACAGAAACAGCTCAATGAAGCAAAAGCTAAGGGGATGCTTTCTCCTGAAATGTATGAGGAGCTTTCTGGAAAACTTCGTGCTATGCGGAGTGAGCTTGAGGTTACTCAATCACAATTAAGCAAAACCGGAATGTCGGCAAAACAAACGGCTTTTGCTATGCGCATGTTGCCTGCACAAATGACGGATATTGTTGTTGGGTTGTCCACTGGTCAGTCGCCATTTATGGTGTTAATGCAGCAGGGCGGCCAGCTAAAAGATATGTTCGGTGGGATTGGCCCGGCGATCAAAGGTGTAGGTTCTTATGTGCTGGGATTAGTTAATCCTTTTACCCTGGCCGCAGCAGCCGTTGGGGTCTTAGGACTGGCTTACTATAAAGGCTCTCAGGAGCAGGACGAATTTAATAAATCTCTTATTCTTACCGGAAATCAGTTGGGGACAACCAGCGGGCAATTGGCCGATATAGCTCAACGTGCCGGGAATGCGGCTGATTCGACAACTGGCGCTGCGGCGGCAGTATTAAACCAGCTTGTGCGTTCGGGAAAGGTAGCGAGCAGTTCGCTGGAGCAAGTGACGACAGCGATAGTAAAAACGAGCGAAGTAACAGGAATATCAACCGAACAACTGGTTAATGACTTCAATGAAATTGCAAAGGATCCTGTCAGTGCTATATCAAAACTTAATGATCAGTACCATTTTCTGACACTTGCGACTTATAACCAAATTAAGGCGCTACAGGATGAAGGGAACCAGCAGGAGGCCGCCCGCATTGCGACAGAAGCATACTCATCCTCAATGATCCAGCGCACCAACCAGATTAAAGAAAATCTTGGTTATCTTGAGACTGCATGGAAAGCTGTCGCAGACTCCGCAAAATGGGCATGGGATTCCATGCTGGATATTGGCCGTGAGGCCTCCCTTGATCAAAAAATCTCAGATGTTCTCCGTCAAATTGATGAAATAGAAAAAAATACCCGACCCGGAGTTTTCGGGTTAGGTGGCATTGGAGATGGCGGAGCTCAAAATAAAAAGCTGGCACGATTAAAGCAGCAATTGGGCGTACTTCAAGCAGAAAAAATTGCTCAGGACGTACTAAATTCATCAATAAACGATTACAACAAGCGACAACAGGAAGGAATTGAACTCAGACAGAGAGCAGATGCTTTTTCAAAACAATATCAGACCCGGGAGCAGCAGAGAGCTAGTGAACTTGCAAAACTGGAAAAGCTAAAGAATCAGTATTCAAAGGAAGAATATAATAATCTTATCGCTCAAATAAATGAGCGTTATAAAGATCCAAAGCAACCAAAGGCGAAAGGTTATTCGGATGATGCTGCCCAACGAATGATTGATCATCTGAATCAACAGAATGCGTTACTAAGTTCACAAGCTGAATTGACCGTTAAATTAAGTTCCTCTGAACAGGAACTGGTTAAGTGGCGTCAGCAGATTGCCGACCTAGAGTCACGACCGTCATCGAAATTAACCCAAGAGCAGAAATCACTTCTCTTACACCGGGAAGAAATAACCGCGTTGATGGAGAAAAATGTTGCGATTGAAAAAAATAGCAGGCTAATCAAAGAATCCGCCGAAATAGCCGCATGGCGTGATTCATTGCAGGCTTCGATTGATAATCGTCAGCAGGGGTATGATATTCAGATTGCTGGTTATGGGGTTGGCGATAAAAATCAGCAACGCCAGCAGGAATTACTGCGGATTGAACGTGAATATAACAATCAGCGTCTGCAACTTGAACGTGACTATGCAGATAAATCCCGTGGAATGTCAAATCATGTTTTTCAGGAGAAAATGCAGGCTCTGAATGATGCTCTGGAACGAGAAAAAGAAATTGTCAGCCAGAAAAACGAGCAGCTCGATATTCAGGCAGGAGACTGGATTAGTGGTGCCTCCCAGGGATTCAATAACTGGCTGGATGACACTAAGGATATCGGTGCGCAGATAAAATCAACCACGACTCAGATGTTTGATGGGATGACCGATGCGCTAGGTGATTTTGTCACGACAGGCAAGGCAAATTTTCGTTCTTTCGCTACTTCCGTGATTTCGGATCTTAGTCGAATTGCATTAAAGGCTTCAATTACTGGGATTTTCGACAGCATTAGTAACAGTTCTTCTGGGGGTATTTTAGGAACTATCGGGAGTGCTATTAGTAAATTTATTCCGAATGCAAAGGGCGGTGTTTATGAGTCTCCGTCATTGAGTACATATTCGAACGGTATTTATGACTCCCCGCAATTTTTTGCTTTTGCAAAAGGAGCTGGTGTTTTTGGTGAGGCTGGACCGGAAGCTATTATGCCATTAACGCGAACTTCCGATGGTTCTCTTGGTGTCAGAGCTATTAATAGTAAAAGTGGTAATGGAGGCAGAGATATTACTTATGCCCCTGTATACCAAATCACTATTCAAAATGACGGCCAGAATGGAGAGATTGGTCCTCAGGCAATAAAAGCACTTATGGGGATGGTTGATCAGCGGGTGCAGGGCGCTCTGTTAAATATGCGACGTGATGGAGGAATGTTAAGTGGCTAATACGGAAGAATTTTACTGGTTACCAGAGGATGGAATGAAAACAGAAAATAAGCCATCGATAAAAACTGTAAGATTTGGCGATGGTTATGAACAACGAAGCCCAAACGGACTTAATCATTCTCTGCGTGTTTTTACCTGTGATTTCAGGGTTGAGGCGAATGAACGTAATTCATTTGAACTGTTTCTGGCTCGGCATGGAGGCTATAAATCTTTTTTTTGGCGCCCGCCGGGTATTAACAGAAAAATCAGAGTGGTGTGTCGAACGTGGTCAGCGACAGAACATATCACCTATACCGATTTTTCATGTCAGTTTGACGAAGTGGTGATCTGATGCAGGACATACGACAGGAAACACTGAATGAATGTATCCGTGCGGAGCAGTCGGCCAGCGTGGTGCTCTGGGAAATTGATCTGACAGAGGTCGGTGGGGAGCGTTACTTTTTCTGCAATGAGCAGAACGAAAAAGGTGAACCGGTTACCTGGCAGGGGCGAAAGTATCAGGCGTACCCCATTCAGGGAAGCGGCTTTGAGATGAACGGTAAGGGCAGCAGCGCACGTCCCACACTTAAGGTATCAAACCTGCACGGCATGGTCACCGGGATGGCGGAAGATCTGCAGAGTCTGGTCGGCGGAACGGTGGTCCGGCGTAAGGTTTACGCCCGTTTTCTGGATGCGGTGAACTTCGTCAACGGAAACAGCGAAGCCGATCCGGAGCAGGAGGTGATCAGCCGCTGGCGCATCGAGCAGTGCAGCGAACTGAACGCGGTTAGCGCGGCCTTTGTGCTGTCCACGCCGACGGAAACGGATGGTGCTGTTTTTCCGGGGCGCATCATGCTGGCCAACACCTGCACCTGGACCTATCGCGGTGATGAGTGCGGTTATAGCGGTCCGGCGGTCGCGGATGAATATGACCAGCCGACGTCCGATATCACGAAGGATAAATGCAGCAAATGCCTGAGTGGCTGTAAGTTCCGCAATAACGTCGGCAACTTTGGCGGCTTCCTTTCCATTAACAAACTTTCGCAGTAAATGTAATGAACGCATCCCCAATCATCAAATCCGGAGCGCGGTGATGGATGGGGAGAATATCGGGAAGGTGTGGAACCTGGCAGATTTCCGGCATCATAGTGCCCAATACGGGATGCAGAAA
>NZ_PTSB01000014.1:0-119427 GCF_002965125.1 Escherichia sp. MOD1-EC6162 | reverse complement strand
ACTGAGTTTCTCAGAATCATGCGGAATGGTGATGAGAATGCTGATGACATTGCAGGGCGCTTCACCGGGACGTATACCGGAGCTGATGCGCGATCTTGCAAGTATGGGACAACTTGTGAAATTACCGACAAGAAGGGAAAGGGCCTTCCCGAGAGTGGTGAAGGAGAGGCCCTGGAAATACCCCACAGCCCCGAAAAAGAGCCAGTCAGTTGCTTAACTGACTGGCATTACACCAGAAAGGTGGCGTTAGAGTAGCAAGACGAGTGCCGGATATGACGTGAACGTGTTATCCGGCCTACAGATTAATCGTCCAGGAAGCTACGCAGCACTTCAGAACGGCTCGGGTGACGCAGTTTGCGCAGCGCCTTCGCTTCGATCTGACGGATACGTTCACGGGTAACGTCGAACTGTTTACCCACTTCTTCCAGCGTGTGGTCGGTGTTCATGTCGATACCGAAACGCATACGCAGAACTTTCGCTTCACGCGCGGTCAGGCCAGCCAGCACGTCGTGCGTTGCCGCACGCAGGCTTTCGGTGGTCGCAGAATCCAGCGGTAGTTCGAGGGTGGTATCCTCGATGAAATCCCCCAGATGCGAATCTTCATCATCACCGATCGGCGTTTCCATGGAGATTGGCTCTTTGGCGATCTTCAGCACTTTACGGATCTTATCTTCCGGCATCAACATACGTTCAGCCAGTTCTTCCGGCGTCGGCTCGCGGCCCATCTCTTGCAGCATCTGGCGAGAAATACGGTTGAGCTTGTTGATAGTCTCAATCATATGCACCGGAATACGAATGGTGCGCGCCTGATCCGCGATAGAGCGGGTGATCGCCTGACGGATCCACCAGGTTGCGTAGGTGGAGAACTTATAACCACGACGGTATTCGAACTTATCAACCGCTTTCATCAGACCGATGTTGCCTTCCTGAATCAGATCGAGGAACTGCAAGCCACGGTTGGTATATTTCTTGGCGATAGAAATAACCAGACGTAAGTTCGCTTCAACCATCTCTTTCTTCGCACGGCGGGCTTTCGCTTCACCGATGGACATACGGCGGTTGATGTCTTTAACCTGCTCAATGGTCAGGCCGGTTTCTTCTTCAATTTGCTGCAGTTTCTGCAGGGCGCGATGCACTTCTTCAGAGACATCGTGCAGTTTTTCCGACCACGGTTTGTTCATCGCAATCGCTGCATTGAACCAGGTATCGCTGGTTTCGTTGCCGGTAAACAGGGTGATGAAGTTTTTCTTCGGCATTTTGCACTGCTCAACGCAGAGCTTCATGATCAGACGTTCTTGTGTACGAACGCGATCCATCATGACGCGCATGCTGTTGACCAGGTAGTCAAACTGCTTCGGCACCAGGCGGAACTGTTTGAACACTTCAGACAGTTTCAGGATCTCTTCCTGAGCGGCTGCGTGACTGCGGCCTTTCGCTTTGATGGTGTCGCGCGTTACAACATACTGGGCACGCAGTTCAGCAAATTTTTCGCGAGCCAGTTCCGGGTCGATGCTGTTGTCATCGTCGGCGCTGTCGTCGTCGGCATCTTCTTCGTCTTCATCTTCGTCATCGTCCAGATCTTCCTGAGAAAGCTCTGAACCGACGTGAGTGGCGGTTGGTGCCAGTTCTTCTTCTGCGTTCGGATCGACAAAGCCGGTGATCAGATCGGACAGACGTGCTTCTTCCGCTTCAACGCGATCGTACTGTTCCAGCAGATAGGTAATCGCTTCTGGATATTCAGCAACGGAGCATTGAACCTGGTTGATCCCGTCTTCGATGCGTTTAGCGATGTCAATTTCGCCTTCGCGGGTCAACAGTTCAACGGTGCCCATTTCACGCATGTACATGCGTACCGGGTCAGTCGTGCGCCCGATTTCAGATTCCACGCTGGAAAGCACCTGTGCGGCGGCTTCGGCAGCATCTTCGTCTGCTGTGTTTTCAGCCAGCATCAGATCATCGGCATCCGGCGCTTCTTCCATCACCTGAATGCCCATGTCATTGATCATTTGGATGATGTCTTCGATCTGATCGGAATCGACGATATCTTCCGGCAGATGGTCATTGACCTCGGCATAGGTCAGATAGCCTTGCTCCTTACCACGGGTGACAAGAAGTTTTAGCTGTGACTGCGGGTTTTGCTCCATAAGACGGTATCCACACTTATTTCATGAGGTTGGTGTTGGGCGATTGACCGGATATCATTCAGATATTAATGCTGAAATCCAACGGTTGTTTACCGCCAACGATAATTACGAGGGCGTACTTATATCATTGCCGCTGCCTCTCAGTGCGGCTGTCGGGGGCTTCCCGATCGCTATTCGGCACTTAAGCCGTTAAATCACTTTTTCGCCAGCTCCTGGTTTAATGTCCAGAGTTCCAGGCGTTCTTCATTACTTAGACCATGCGTGCGCTCACGAGCGATTAACTCTTCCTGGCGCAGTTCAAGCAACGAATCAAACATATGGTTGAGTGAGTCGGTGAAGGTTTGCTCAGCAATATTCTTATCTGCTATATCGTCCCACATCGACAGTTTTTCAAGGGTGGCAGCATTATTTGTGCCACGATAGTGCTCTAAAAGTTGCCCGGTGGTCAGACCTGGCTGAGAGAGACAAGTGTTGACCAGTTCTCTGAATAAGCCAAGTCCGGGGAGCTTATTTTGATCCAGATTTTCCAGCGGCGGGACTAACGTCGCTAATTCTGGATTTTGCACCAGCAACCCTATAAGTATACGCATGGTCGTGCGTTTTAGCTGCGGAACAGGACGAGAAACACCGTTCTCCGCTGCTTTCGGCATTAATCGTTCAAGCTGGCTGTCATCAAGTATGCCTAACTTGTTGCCTAATTCCTGACGAAGATAGATGCGCAATGTTTCTCCGGGCACCTGAGAAATCAGCGGCAGCGCCAACGTACTTAAACGCGCACGCCCGTCAGGTGTGCTCAGATCAACTTGCGGCATCAGGCTGTTAAACAGAAACGCAGAGAGCGGCATGGCCTGCTCCATACGCGCTTCAAACGCCTCTTTACCTTCTTTGCGTACCAGCGTGTCAGGGTCTTCGCCATCCGGTAAAAACATAAAGCGTAGCTGACGACCATCTGTCATATAGGGCAGCGCAGTTTCTAACGCTCGCCACGCGGCATCACGACCTGCGCGGTCGCCGTCATAACAGCAAATGACATTGTTGGTCGCGCGGAACAACAACTGAATGTGATCGGCAGTGGTCGATGTACCCAACGATGCAACGGCGTAATTAATACCGTATTGCGCCAGAGCAACCACGTCCATATAGCCTTCGACCACCAACAGACGCTGGGGTTCAGCGTTATCCTGCTGCGCTTCATAAAGACCGTAAAGCTGGCGGCCTTTATGGAAAATATCAGTTTCCGGCGAGTTCAGGTATTTTGGGGTATCGTTGCCCAGCACGCGCCCACCAAAACCAATCACCCGACCGCGTTTATCGCGAATGGGGAACATCACCCGCTCGCGGAAACGATCGTAACTGCGACCCTGATCGTTGGTTACCAACATGCCTGCATCAATCAATGACTGGCGATTTTCTGGATTGTCGCCAAACCGTTTCAGGACGTTGTCCCAGCCGGGGGGCGCAAAACCAATCGCAAAACGGGCGATTACCTCATGGCTTAATCCGCGTTTTTCCAGATACTGGCGCGCAGATGTAGCAACAGGTTGCTGTAAAGATTGTTGGTAAAACGTATTCAGACCGTCCATCAACTGATAAAGAGTTTGCCGTTGATGGCGCTCTATCTGGCTGGGGCCGCTGCCTGCTTCAAATGGCACTTCAAGATTGTGCATTGCCGCCAACTCTTCGACCGTTTCGACGAACTCGAGTTTGTCGTAGTTCATCAGAAAGTCGATCGCGTTGCCGTGCGCGCCACATCCAAAGCAGTGGTAAAACTGTTTCTCACCGTTGACGGTGAAGGACGGGGTTTTTTCGTTGTGGAATGGACAACACGCGTGAAAATTCTTGCCCTGCTTTTTTAGCTTCACACGAGCATCGATCAGATCGACGATGTCAGTGCGCGCCAGCAGATCATTAATGAATACGCGTGGGATTCGTCCAGCCATAGGCCCCGATTTTTAGCAATTCATAAACGAAAATAAGCCGCGCATTCCTTTCGGAAGCACGGCCTTACAACTACAACTCGGTCTGATCGGAGAGCAACGCTCTCGGGGAATTAGTACAGACGAGTACGGCGTGCGTTTTCGCGAGCCAGTTTCTTCGCGTGACGTTTCACTGCAGAAGCTTTAGCGCGCTTACGTTCGGTAGTCGGTTTTTCATAGAATTCACGACGACGAACTTCCGCCAGAACACCTGCTTTTTCGCAGGAACGCTTGAAGCGACGCAGAGCTACGTCGAACGGCTCGTTTTCACGTACTTTAATTACCGGCATGTGCCTCTCACCTTTGATTAATTCGGTTTGCCGCTGGCATCAACGCCAGCTTATTTCAAAATGGTGCGGAATTTTACTGCAATTGCTGCTGCTTTGTAAAGCACCGCGGCCTTTTTTGAAAGGGACTTTTATAAGGGTGAGGAGTATACACGAGGCTTTCTCCAGGGGCGAACAAAGTTTTACATCAACCCGCATTGGTCCTACACTGCGCGGTAATAAAGCGAGGTAAAACAAGTCATGCGTGTACTGGGTATTGAAACTTCTTGCGATGAAACCGGCATCGCCATTTACGACGATGAAAAAGGTTTGTTAGCCAACCAATTGTATAGTCAGGTGAAATTACACGCTGACTACGGCGGCGTAGTGCCTGAACTGGCCTCCCGCGATCACGTGCGTAAAACCGTACCGTTGATCCAGGCGGCGCTGAAAGAGTCCGGGCTGACAGCAAAAGATATTGATGCAGTGGCCTATACCGCAGGCCCTGGATTAGTCGGCGCGCTGTTGGTTGGCGCAACGGTTGGGCGTTCGCTGGCGTTTGCCTGGGGCGTTCCGGCGATCCCGGTACACCATATGGAAGGGCATCTGTTAGCGCCGATGCTGGAAGATAACCCACCGGAATTTCCGTTTGTCGCGCTGCTGGTTTCCGGCGGTCATACGCAGTTAATCAGCGTCACTGGTATTGGTCAGTACGAGTTGCTCGGTGAGTCCATTGATGACGCTGCCGGGGAAGCGTTTGATAAGACCGCGAAGCTGCTGGGGCTGGATTATCCAGGCGGGCCGTTACTGTCGAAAATGGCCGCCCAGGGTACTGCCGGGCGCTTTGTCTTCCCGCGTCCGATGACCGACCGTCCGGGGTTGGATTTCAGCTTCTCTGGCCTGAAAACCTTCGCGGCAAATACCATTCGTGACAACGGCACCGACGACCAGACGCGTGCTGATATCGCTCGCGCTTTTGAAGATGCGGTGGTCGATACGTTGATGATTAAGTGTAAGCGAGCGCTGGATCAGACGGGCTTTAAGCGACTGGTCATGGCAGGCGGCGTGAGTGCTAACCGCACGCTGCGGGCGAAACTGGCGGAAATGATGAAAAAGCGTCGTGGCGAGGTATTCTACGCGCGTCCGGAGTTTTGTACCGATAACGGCGCGATGATCGCCTATGCCGGAATGGTGCGGTTTAAAGCAGGCGCGACGGCGGATCTCGGCGTGAGTGTGCGTCCGCGCTGGCCACTGGCAGAGTTACCGGCTGCGTAAGGCTATGATTCAGCCTGTGAAAAGGATAAGCACGGGCTGAAAAATCACTCAGGATCTTTTTCGCGCTTTCTTTTGAATTTCGTCCAGATTTTTGTCTCTTGGTGACGCCACAGACGCTGGATGTTGTCATGATGACGCAGCAGGATCAGGCAAGAGAGCATCGAAACCGGGAAGGTGAATTGTGGCTTAAACCACCAGACATAAAACGGAGCAATCAGCGCGCTGACAATCGCCCCCAGCGACGAATATCCACTCAATAGCACGGTAAGCAGCCAGGTTCCCGCCATCACGCCCGTTAAATCCCAGCCAATCGGGGCTATTGCACCAAAAGCGGTGGCAACGCCTTTCCCCCCTTTAAAACCGAAGAAAACCGGCCAGATATGTCCAAGACAGGCAGCTATGGCAATTAAGCCTAACCAGAAGGGGCTGACACCTAATACATACGCGCCCCAAACGGGCAACATTCCTTTCAGAACGTCGAAAATCAGTACTGCTACGGCTGCTCCCTTGCCACCGATACGTAATACATTGGTTGCGCCAGGATTACCGGAGCCGCTGGTTCGCGGATCGGGCAGACCACACAAGCGGCAAACCAGAATGGCACTGGAAATGGAGCCGCAGAGGTACGCGATGAGGATCATTCCAGGCGCGATTGCACTCATAAGCTGTTCCGTTTTGAAAATTCGTGTTTAACGATGAATCCGTGGATAATACGCACATTTCGCCGGAAGTGGTATCCGGGTTAGCCAAAAAGCGAGCAGGTCGTGATGGATATTGTATTTATAGAGCAACTTTCGGTAATCACCACTATTGGTGTTTACGACTGGGAACAGACCATCGAGCAGAAGCTGGTGTTCGATATCGAAATGGCGTGGGATAACCGTAAAGCGGCGAAAAGCGATGATGTGGCGGACTGCCTCAGCTACGCAGACATCGCAGAAACGGTGGTTAGCCACGTCGAGGGGGCGCGTTTTGCGTTAGTGGAACGCGTGGCGGAAGAAGTGGCGGAATTGCTACTGACTCGCTTTAACTCTCCGTGGGTGCGCATCAAACTCAGCAAGCCAGGTGCAGTGGCGCGCGCTGTTAATGTTGGCGTAATCATTGAGCGTGGCAATAATCTGAAAGAGAATAATTAATTTTATAGCTGTTAAACCAAATGGTTATAAGCGGGTCATACTGCAGTAGTTTGGACAAGCGGTATATTTTTATAATTTAGGGGTTTATTGATGAGCGATATGCACTCGCTGCTGATAGCGGCAATATTGGGTGTGGTCGAAGGATTGACAGAATTTCTGCCGGTATCCAGCACGGGCCACATGATTATTGTCGGTCATTTGTTGGGATTTGAGGGCGATACGGCGAAAACCTTTGAAGTCGTTATCCAGTTAGGATCGATTCTGGCTGTGGTTGTCATGTTCTGGCGGCGTTTGTTTGGCCTGATTGGCATTCATTTTGGCCGTCCATTGCAGCGCGAAGGAGAAAGCAAAGGCCGGTTAACGCTGATCCACATTTTACTGGGGATGCTCCCGGCAGTTGTCCTGGGGCTGTTATTCCACGATACGATTAAGTCATTGTTTAACCCGATAAATGTCATGTACGCGCTGGTCGTTGGCGGTCTATTGTTGATTGCCGCGGAATGCCTGAAGCCGAAAGAGCCGCGCGCGCCGGGTCTGGATGATATGACATATCGTCAGGCGTTTATGATTGGCTGTTTCCAGTGTCTGGCGCTGTGGCCGGGTTTCTCCCGCTCCGGAGCGACTATTTCTGGTGGGATGCTGATGGGCGTGAGTCGTTACGCCGCTTCTGAGTTCTCGTTCCTGCTGGCGGTGCCGATGATGATGGGCGCAACGGCGCTCGATCTCTATAAAAGTTGGGGGTTCCTGACAACCGGTGATATCCCGATGTTTGCCGTTGGGTTTTTCACCGCCTTTGTGGTGGCGCTGATTGCGATTAAAACCTTCCTGCAATTAATTAAGCGGATTTCGTTTATCCCGTTCGCCATTTATCGCTTTATTGTGGCGGCTGCGGTGTACGTTGTGTTCTTTTGATGTGAAGAACAGTGTCGGATGCCTGGAATTGTCCACGATTGCGTAGGCCGGATAAGTCGTTCACGCCGCATCCGGCAATCAACGCCTGATGCGACGCTTGCGCGTCTTATCAGGCCTACAACCGTCGTTGACATGTAGCCGGATAAGGCGTTTATGCCGCATCCGGCAAAATGCCCAAAACTTATTCAGGCTTTGGGCAACGTTGTTCCTTCCAGGTAGCCACCGCCGCAATTCGGCGTCGTGTCAGCTCCTCGCGGATCTCCACGCCTTTAAATCCCGCGTCAACAACCGCCTTTGTTGGTACTGACTGCGCTACTTCCCACGCTTCACGTAACCAGCGTCCTTGTGGGTAATCTGCCGCTTCAAAACCGGTTCGACCGCGCACGTCTGCCTCGCTGGTCAGCGCCAGTTGCTCGACACGCTGCGGTTTACGCCAGGCATCGATGGAATCAAACAATTTGACGATGGTTTTCGGATTCAGCATTGGGAAGGTGTGGATGAGATCGTGAAACTCCGCGACCAGTTTGGCTAAATCGCGGATTTCATTAGGGACGCGCAGGCGCTGGCACAATTGTTCTACTAATTTCACGCCTGCCGGACCATGACCATGATGACGTGGCCACAGCTCCGGCGGCGTTAGCCCTTTACCGAGATCGTGGCATAACGTTGCGAAACGGACATCGACCTGCGGACTTAGCATCGCCGCCATTGAGAGTGTCATTAAGGTGTGAATACCAGTATCGATTTCCGGGTGCCATTTCGCCGGAGCGGGGACACCAAACAACGCGTCGATCTCCGGGAATAAAACGCGTAATGCGCCGCAATCGCGTAGTACCTGAAAGAACACCTGTGGATTGCGGGTTGTGAGGGCGCTTTCAGTTTCTTTCCACACGCGTTCGGGCGTCAGGTGTTCCAGTTCACCCGCGTGGGTCATCTCGCGCATCAACGTCATTGTTTCATCGGCAATACGAAAACCGAGATGAGCATAACGTGCGGCAAAACGCGCTACGCGTAGCACGCGTAGCGGATCCTCGCCAAAAGCGGGGGAAACATGGCGCAGAAGACGGCTTTGCAGATCGCCCAGACCGTTGTACGGATCGATAATATCGCCGTCATCATCCTGGGCCAGCGCATTGATAGTCAGATCGCGACGCTGAAGATCATCTTCCAGCGTGACATCAGGCGCGGCATAACAGGTAAAACCTGTGTATCCCGAACCGGATTTCCGCTCGGTACGCGCCAGCGCATACTCTTCATGCGTTTGCGGATGCAGAAAAACAGGAAAATCGCGGCCTACCTGCTGGTAGCCCGCGTCAAGCATCTGTTGTGGCGTGCTGCCGACAACCACCCAATCTCTGTCTTTGACCGGTAGCCCTAATAACGCATCCCGAACCGCACCACCGACCAGATAAATCTTCACGCCATTTTCCCTTCGTCAAATACACAATTCCTAATAATAAGATAGTGTGACGAAGAAGGCGATTTAGTTCATCCAGCGATCTTTACGTTTGCGCGTTGGGATCAGGTGCGGCAATACCAGACCGAGCAGCAAGCCAAGCCCCAGCACGCCGCCACCATACATAAACCACTGCATGATGATGGTGCGCTGTTTGTCATCCAGTTGCACGCTGGCGGCATCAACTTTTTTCTGGGCGACAATCAGTTCGTTTTTCAGCTTCTGATTTTCTTCTTTTAACCCGTTGATCACGCTGTCGCTCTGCGCCACTTTCTGCTGCATTTCTGCCGTGCGCTGATTCCAGGTGTTATCGATATTAGTGAGCTTATTGGTCAGGGTTTTGACCTGATTTTCCAGATCTGGCACACGGGAGCGTAGACTTGGCTCTGTGCTAAGTTGTTTCAACGGGATCCAGGCGGTACGACCAGAGCTGTCTTTCACCTGGGCGTAACTGGTGTTGGCGTCAGTTTGTAATAATGTCACTTCCTCACCGGCGTTAACCGTGCCCACGAGGCGATAATTATCTCCCGGGCCACTGCGGACCCAGGTATTCAGTTCGTCAGAAACATAGCGCTTTTCTTCCGCGTGAGAGACGGCAGTGGCGCTAAGCGCGAGTAAAGTTAGTGCGATCAGGCGTAATTTTGGCATCAGGCTGTCGTTATTGTCATGGAAAGTGGAACGATAGTAGTGGCATCAGTGTCGCTACGCAAAGCATTCGGCATCAATCGGAATCCTCTGTGTCAGCTCTTGCCACTGTTTCAAACTTTTACGCCCGTCAAAATGCTCGTTGCATGGCAATTTGGCGCAAAATACTATCTACTGACAAAAAAGATCGCATTTAGTTCGCCGTTCATCGTCACTTATGTGACATAACCGATAAGTAAAGGCCATGGCTCAGGAAATCGAATTAAAGTTTATTGTTAATCACAGTGCCGTTGAGGCGTTGCGTGACCATCTCAATACGCTGGGCGGTGAGCATCATGACCCCGTGCAGTTGCTCAACGTCTACTACGAAACGCCGGATAACTGGCTGCGTGGGCACGATATGGGCCTGCGTATTCGTGGCGAAAATGGTCGCTATGAGATGACCATGAAAGTTGCCGGGCGGGTAACGGGCGGGTTACACCAGCGACCGGAATATAACGTTGCGTTGAGTGAGGCGAACCTCGATCTGGCACAGTTTCCAGTAGAAGTCTGGCCAAACAATGAATTACCTGCCGATCTTGCTTCCCGCGTACAGCCGCTGTTCAGCACTGATTTTTATCGCGAAAAATGGTTGGTAGATGTTGATGGCAGCCAGATTGAGATTGCCCTCGATTTGGGGGAAGTGAAAGCCGGTGAATTTGCTGAACCCATCTGCGAACTGGAGCTGGAATTACTTAGCGGTGAAACGCGCGCGGTGCTGAAACTGGCGAGCCAACTGGTATCGCAAACCGGATTGCGTCAGGGCAGCCTGAGCAAAGCCGCACGTGGTTATCACCTGGCACAGGGCAATCCTGCGCGTGAAATTAAACCCACCTCTATTCTGCATGTTGCGGCAAAAGCGGATGTCGAGCAGGGGCTGGAAGCGGCGCTGGAGCTGGCATTAGCGCAATGGCAGTATCATGAGGAGCTGTGGGTACGCGGCAACGATGCGGCGAAAGAGCAAGTGTTGGCAGCCATCGGCCTGGTTCGTCATACGCTGATGCTGTTCGGTGGCATTGTCCCACGTAAAGCGAGCACTCACTTACGTGATCTGCTGACCCAATGTGAAGCGACAATTGTTTCTGCGGTTTCTGCCGTAACGGCTGTCTACTCTACCGAAACGGCAATGGCGAAACTGGCGTTGACCGAATGGCTGGTAAGCAAAGCCTGGCAGCCGTTTTTAGATAGCAAAGCGCAGAGCAAAATGAGTGATTCCTTTAAACGCTTTGCTGATATCCATCTCTCCCGCCACGCCGCTGAGCTGAAAAGTGTTTTTTGCCAGCCGTTGGGCGATCGCTATCGTGATCAGTTGCCACGTCTTACGCGTGATATTGACTCCGTATTGCTGCTGGCAGGTTATTACGATCCTCTCGTCGCGCAAGCCTGGCTGGAGAACTGGCAGGGGCTGCGTCACGCTATTGCGACCGGGCAACGCATTGAAATTGAACATTTCCGTAATGAGGCAAACAATCAGGAACCGTTCTGGTTGCACAGCGGAAAACGTTAATCAGGCAAGGATAAAATCGCGTATGAAGCCGCTCTCTTCACCGTTACAGCAGTACTGGCAGACCGTTGTTGAGCGGCTGCCAGCGCCTTTAGCCGAGGAATCACTTAGCTCACAGGCGAAGTCAGTACTTACCTTCAGTGATTTTGTGCAGGACAGTGTGATTGCGCATCCAGAGTGGTTGGTGGAACTGGAAAGCGAACCACCGCAGGCCGACGAATGGCAGCATTACGCTGCATGGTTACAGAAGGCGCTCAGTGATGTAAACGATGAAGCCAGCTTAATGCGCGAACTGCGGCTGTTCCGTCGGCGCATTATGGTGCGTATTGCCTGGGCGCAAACACTGGCGCTGGTTGCGGAAGAGAACATTTTGCAGCAACTCAGCCATTTGGCGGAGACGCTGATTGTCGCGGCGCGTGACTGGCTGTATGACGCCTGCTGCCGCGAATGGGGAACGCCGTGTAATGCGCAGGGCGAAGCGCAACCGCTGCTGATTTTAGGCATGGGTAAGCTGGGTGGTGGAGAACTGAATTTCTCCTCGGATATCGATCTGATTTTTGCCTGGCCGGAACATGGTTGCACGCAGGGAGGACGCCGCGAACTGGATAATGCTCAGTTCTTTACCCGCATGGGCCAGCGGCTGATTAAAGTGCTGGATCAACCGACGCAAGATGGCTTTGTCTATCGCGTGGATATGCGGCTGCGCCCGTTTGGTGAAAGTGGCCCGCTGGTGCTGAGTTTCGCGGCGCTGGAAGATTATTACCAGGAACAGGGGCGTGACTGGGAGCGTTACGCGATGGTCAAGGCGCGGATTATGGGCGATAGCGATGGCGTTTATGCTAACGAATTGCGTTCGATGCTGCGTCCGTTTGTTTTCCGCCGTTACATCGATTTCAGCGTGATCCAGTCGCTACGCAATATGAAAGGGATGATTGCCCGTGAAGTCCGCCGTCGTGGCCTTACTGACAACATCAAACTTGGTGCCGGTGGCATTCGTGAAATTGAATTTATCGTCCAGGTGTTTCAGCTCATTCGCGGTGGGCGCGAACCGTCGCTGCAATCACGCTCTTTACTGCCAACACTCAGCGCCATTGCCGCGCTGCATCTGCTTTCTGAAAACGATGCCGAACAATTGCGAGTGGCATATCTGTTTCTGCGTCGTCTGGAAAACTTGCTGCAAAGCATTAATGATGAACAAACCCAGACGCTTCCAGCCGATGAGCTTAACCGTGCGCGGCTGGCGTGGGCGATGGATTTCGCTGACTGGTTGCAACTGACCGGAGCGCTGATCGGACATATGACCAATGTGCGCCGGGTATTTAACGAACTGATTGGCGATGACGAAAGCGAAACTCAGGAAGAGTCGCTATCGGAGCAGTGGCGTGAGTTGTGGCAGGATGCGTTGCAGGAAGATGACACCACGCCGGTGCTGGCGCATCTTAGCGAGGATGATCGCAAACAAGTGCTGGCGCTGATTGCCGATTTCCGTAAAGAGTTAGACAAACGTACCATCGGGCCGCGCGGACGTCAGGTACTCGACCATCTGATGCCGCATCTGCTGAGTGACGTTTGTGGGCGTGAAGATGCCGCCGTCACGCTGTCGCGTATTACCGCCTTGTTGGTGGGGATTGTCACTCGTACCACTTATCTTGAGTTGCTCAGTGAATTTCCGGCGGCGCTTAAACATTTGATTTCGCTGTGCGCTGCATCTCCGATGATTGCCAGCCAACTGGCGCGTTATCCATTATTGCTGGATGAACTGCTCGATCCGAACACGCTCTACCAGCCGACGGCGACTGATGCATATCGTGATGAACTGCGCCAGTATTTGCTGCGCGTGCCAGAAGATGATGAAGAACAGCAGCTTGAGGCGTTGCGTCAATTTAAACAGGCACAGTTGTTACGTATTGCTGCCGCGGATATTGCCGGAACGCTGCCAGTGATGAAAGTGAGCGATCACTTAACCTGGCTGGCGGAGGCGATGATCGATGCTGTGGTACAGCAAGCATGGGGACAAATGGTTGCCCGCTATGGTAAACCGAATCACCTGAGTGAACGCGAAGGCCGCGGTTTTGCGGTGGTCGGCTACGGTAAGCTGGGGGGCTGGGAGTTAGGCTACAGTTCTGATCTTGATCTGATCTTCCTGCACGATTGCCCGATGGATGTAATGACCGACGGCGATCGGGAAATCGACGGACGGCAGTTTTATCTGCGTCTGGCGCAACGCATTATGCACCTGTTCAGCACACGTACTTCTTCCGGCATTTTGTATGAAGTGGATGCGCGGCTGCGCCCGTCCGGAGCGGCGGGAATGCTGGTTACCTCCACAGAAGCGTTTGCCGATTATCAGAAAAACGAGGCCTGGACGTGGGAGCATCAGGCGTTGGTGCGTGCGCGTGTGGTGTATGGCGATCCACAACTGACAGCGCAATTCGACGCGGTGCGTCGGGAAATTATGACACTGCCGCGTGAAGGTAAAAACCTACAAACGGAAGTGCGGGAAATGCGCGAGAAAATGCGCGCTCATCTCGGCAATAAACATCGCGATCGCTTTGATATCAAAGCCGATGAGGGCGGAATTACCGATATCGAATTTATTACCCAATATCTGGTGTTGCGCTACGCTCATGAAAAACCAAAGTTAACGCGCTGGTCAGACAACGTGCGCATTCTGGAACTGCTGGCGCAAAACGACATTATGGAAGAGCGGGAAGCGATGGCGCTAACCCGTGCTTACACTACGCTTCGCGATGAACTTCACCACCTGGCGTTACAGGAGTTGCCGGGCCATGTGCCGGATGAGTGCTTCACCGCAGAGCGTGAACTGGTGCGGGCAAGCTGGCAGAAGTGGCTGGTGGAGGAATGAAGTGTGATATTATCGCGCGCAAATTTTGAATCTCTCAGGAGACAGGAATGAAAGTAACGCTGCCAGAGTTTGAACGTGCTGGAGTGATGGTGGTTGGTGATGTGATGCTGGATCGTTACTGGTACGGCCCCACCAGTCGTATTTCGCCGGAAGCGCCGGTGCCTGTGGTTAAGGTCAATACCATTGAAGAACGTCCGGGCGGCGCAGCCAACGTGGCGATGAACATCGCTTCTCTCGGTGCTAACGCGCGTCTGGTTGGGCTGACAGGTATTGATGATGCGGCGCGCGCGCTCAGTAAATCACTGGCGGACGTGAACGTAAAATGCGACTTCGTTTCTGTGCCGACGCATCCAACCATTACCAAACTGCGGGTGCTTTCCCGTAACCAACAGCTTATCCGCCTGGACTTTGAAGAAGGTTTCGAAGGCGTCGATCCGCAGCCACTGCACGAGCGGATTAATCAGGCGCTGGGTTCGATTGGCGCGCTGGTGCTTTCTGACTACGCCAAAGGCGCGCTGGCAAGCGTACAGCATATGATCCAACTAGCGCGTAAAGCGAGCGTTCCGGTGCTGATTGATCCAAAAGGTACTGATTTTGAACGTTACCGTGGCGCTACACTGCTGACGCCGAATCTCTCTGAATTTGAAGCTGTTGTTGGTAAATGTAAGACCGAAGAAGAGATTGTTGAACGCGGCATGAAACTGATTGCCGATTATGAACTCTCTGCGCTGCTGGTAACCCGTTCCGAACAGGGGATGACACTGCTGCAACCGGGGAAAGCGCCGCTGCATATGCCAACTCAGGCGCAGGAAGTTTATGACGTAACTGGCGCAGGCGATACGGTGATTGGCGTGCTGGCGGCAACGCTGGCTGCGGGTAATTCACTGGAAGAAGCTTGCTTCTTTGCGAATGCGGCAGCAGGCGTTGTTGTCGGTAAATTGGGGACGTCCACGGTTTCACCGATCGAGCTGGAAAACGCAGTACGTGGACGTGCGGACACCGGCTTTGGCGTGATGACTGAAGAAGAACTGAAGCTGGCTGTAGCCGCGGCGCGTAAACGCGGTGAAAAAGTGGTGATGACCAACGGCGTCTTCGATATTTTGCATGCCGGGCATGTCTCCTATCTGGCAAATGCCCGTAAACTGGGCGACCGCTTGATTGTCGCCGTGAACAGCGATGCCTCCACTAAACGGCTGAAAGGGGATTCTCGTCCGGTTAATCCGCTCGAACAGCGCATGATTGTACTGGGCGCACTGGAAGCGGTCGACTGGGTGGTATCATTTGAAGAAGATACGCCGCAGCGCCTGATCGCCGGGATCCTGCCGGATCTGCTGGTGAAAGGCGGCGACTATAAACCGGAAGAGATCGCCGGGAGTAAAGAAGTCTGGGCCAACGGCGGTGAAGTGCTGGTGCTCAACTTCGAAGATGGTTGCTCGACAACCAACATCATCAAGAAGATCCAACAGGATAAAAAAGGCTAACTGGAAAGCGGTTCGCAGATCTCGCTTCGTGCCAGGTAGAGCTATTGGCGCTGTTGTTTTTTCAACCTAAGGTAAAGGAACAAGGGTAAGGGAGGATTTCTCTCCCTCTGATGAGTTGTTAGTAAGTCGGGAAACTTAACAGTAACAACACAACCAGTATGATGACGAACTTCATCATAACCCTTTCCTTCTATAAGGCCCCTTCCTTGGGAGGGGCTTTTCCGTTTCAACCCCTTACTGACTCTCCGAGTGTTGATGAGTGACAGACCCCGCACAATGCTTTCTCTGATGCAGTTTGGTCTTCCCCGAGCGGTCACGCAAAACGCTGCAACAGCCTGATCATTTGCACTTTTTGCTGGAACGTAGATATAAAAAATCCCCGGCTTTTTGAGCCAGGGATGTGAATATAAGAAGATTTATTCTACTTTATCTGCGACGGGAATCGATGAAGCCAATGGTGAAGTCAGTGCCGCCAGCGAACCGCCTGAAACACCGATTTCATTAAGTAGAGAGTCAATAAGCGGTGCCTGTGTACGGTAAGAAAGAGCGGCTGATAATGCCTGCTCCGCCAGGTTTCCTCCGCCAACGCTGCCTGATGTCGCATCACCCGCAGCGCCGCCACGATTCAAGCCATCGACCTGAATAATCTTGATACCGTCAATAGACTTCATCGGCTCAACGGATTTCTCGATTACAGCAGGCAGAGACTGCAATAGTGCCAGCTTGAATTTAAGGCTGGTTTGTTCGTCAGAAAGTACGTTGATGGCGTCGTTCAACGCTCGTTGCGCTTCTGCTTCTGCCAGGCCTTTTTTACGCGTAGCTTCGGCTAACTCAACAATGGCTGCCGCCTGCATTTCTGCAGCTTCTTTCTCTGCTTTCGCCCGCACGGTCAGTTCAACTGCTTTGGTTTCCGCATCCTGTGCTGCTGCAATCAGCGCTACCTGCTTGGCACGGTCAGCTTCGGCGGTCTGACGTGTCGTTTCTACGTTTTGCTGGGCGCTTACTGCTTCTGCTAAAGCCAGATTGGCACGGGCTTCTGCCTGCGATTGTTGTTCCGATTTGGCCGCAATGGCGATCGATTTCGTTTGGTTGGCGATTTCGGTGACTTGTTGCTGTTCGATTTCTTTAATGCGAACTTCACGTTCAGCCTCAACTTTTCTGGAGCGGACGGCCTGCTCGCGGTCGATTTCGGTTTCCTGAATCTGACGTTCAGCAAGAATACGCGTTTGCTCTGCTTCACGCCGACGTTCAGCTTCAAAAGCAGCAATTTTTGCGTTCTGCTCGGCAGTGCGGGTTTTCACCTGCTGCTCCTGCTCAAGGGTCATAAACGCTTCTTGCTGTTCAATTTCCAGCTTCCGCGACAGCGCATCACGGTTTTTTTCACGAACCGCAACTTCTACATCTTGTTCAACCTCGTTACGTTCGCGGCGGCGACGTTCTGTTTCCTGGGTCAGCTTGGTCAAACCCTCAGCGTCAAAGGCATTATTCGGGTTGAAATGTTCTTTGGAGGTCTGGTTAAAGTTGGTGAGTGACACGCTTTCCAGTTCCAGGCCGTTTTTCGATAAGTCTTCTGCAACGGTATTTTGCACTCCCTGAACGAAGTTTTCGCGCGTATCTTGCAACTCATGCATCGTCATTTGTGCCGCTGTCGCACGTAGGGCATCGACGAATTTATCTTCGACCAGCATACGTAAATCTTCAGGCGACAGAGTGCGTTGCCCCAGCGTCTGAGCTGCGGTGGCAATTCCTTCAACTGAAGGTTTTACGCGCACAAAGAAAGCGACAACCACATCGACGCGCATACGGTCTTTCGTGATCAGACTATCAATTGTCGAGCGACTGACTTCCAGTTTCAATGTATTCATATTGATGGGGATTATTTCATGGAAGATAGGCATAACAATTGCGCCGCCGCTCATGACTACTTTTTGCCCGCCTAATCCGGTACGGACAAATGCCTGCTCGGCGGATGCCCGACGATAAAGCCGCGCGAAAATAATACCGATAATAAATAGAATGCATACGGCAACAATCGCGGTAAACATCCATGACGGAACTAAGTTGACAATATCATCCATTATTAAATTTCCTTTTAATTAAATAATTACAATATGTTTGGCCAGGGATTTTTTTCAGCCAAATACCGCGTTGTAGAAAGTCGACAAATAATTAATACTTTATCGCCTTTATTGAAGAATATCCCTTTTTCGGGTTCCAGTAATAAATAGTGTATTTGACCAAATTGATCAGTGAGTTTTCCTTCACAGGGTTTTCCGGAAGAGGCCTGATGACCAGTAATTAACGCCATGCAGCCAATATATTCTTCTTCTGTAATGGCAGTACTATGGTCGCGAGGGAGCCAGGGCGCAATCACCTTGCCGGTATAATGCACCATGATAATTGTGAGCAGTAAACTAACTGGAACTACGAACAGGTTTGGGAGTGGTGTTTGCCAGAGCATGACACAGACATGCTGAAGAAGAATGCCAATGAGGCCAAAAAAGCCTGCCAACAGACAGAGGACGACGAGGGCTGGCAGTTTTCCAATATTGAGATAATGAAGTGCCTGGCTAATATTACCTGTGGTTATGGAATCGTAATGATCAAGATGTGCATCAAGAGCGCCGGAGAGCATATGACCACAGATAATGGCAATAATTTCCAACAAACCGATCAATAGTACAAAGGAAATAGCAAAAAGATAAGGTGCGTTATAGTCGGTAAATAAAATCATCTGTCACTCCATCGTCCATTCAGTGACGCATTGTTTACAATGGTATTGTTTCCTTTCTTACATTTGCTTTTGCTAATAATAACATGTGTTAGTGATGTTTTAAAAGGGGAAGTCCATTAATGTTATTTTTTATTTTTCGATAAAAAGTGTGATCCGAAACAATATATTTACGCACGTTATGTTTAAAGGCACTACACTGATTAAGGAATACTGAAATCAGAAAAAGCATATAGCCTTAAAAGGTATGCGATAACCGGAGGATGTGCTTATGGATCATAGTCTTAATTCTTTAAATAATTTCGATTTCCTGGCGCGTAGTTTTGCCAGAATGCATACTGAAGGCCGCCCGGTCGATATTCTGGCCGTCACCGGTAATATGGATGAAGAACATCGAACCTGGTTTTGCGCCCGCTATGCATGGTATTGCCAGCAGATGACACAGCCAAGAGAACTGGAATTAGAACATTGATATTACGGGCCATTTGGCCCGTTTTTGTTTATTTTATTCAGGCTTATCAACTGGTGGGATAGCTGGTGGAGATTGAGTTTCTGCTGTCGGGGTGCAGCGTGTTTCCAGTTCACTGATGCGCTGTTCCAGCAATGCCAGTTTCTCACGAGTCCGTAACAAGACCTGCGTCTGAACGTCGAATTCTTCACGGCTTACCAGATCGAGACGCGTCAACTGCGCTTGTAGGGTTTGGCGGATTTTCTTCTCCACATCTTCCCCGAACTCCCTGATTCCTTTAGGCATCGATTCGTGAACCTGGCGAGCGATTTGCTCAATTTTTTTCGGGTCAATCATTGTAGTTTCCCTGAACTGATAGGTATTGAGTAACATTGTAGTGCGATAAGAGACAGGCATAAACCAGAATTATGTGAACCTGCAGCGTTGCTGCCGCTAGCCATTAGCGTTATAGTGATCTCGCTTATTCTCAGGGCGGGGCGAAATTCCCCACCGGCGGTAAATCAACATAGTTGAAAGCCCGCGAGCGCTTTGGGTGCAAACTCAAAGGACAGCAGATCCGGTGTAATTCCGGGGCCGACGGTTAAAGTCCGGATGGGAGAGAGTAACGATTCTGTCGGGCATGGACCCGCTCACGTTATTTTGGCTGTATGCCGCCACTCCTAAGACTGCCCTGATTCTGGTAACCATAATTTTAGTGAGGTTTTTTTACCATGAATCAGACGCTACTTTCCTCTTTTGGTACGCCTTTCGAACGTGTTGAAAATGCACTGGCTGCGCTGCGTGAAGGACGCGGTGTAATGGTGCTTGATGACGAAGACCGTGAAAACGAAGGCGATATGATCTTCCCGGCAGAAACCATGACCGTTGAGCAGATGGCGCTGACCATCCGCCACGGTAGCGGTATTGTGTGCCTGTGCATTACCGAGGATCGCCGTAAACAACTTGATCTGCCAATGATGGTAGAAAATAACACCAGTGCCTATGGCACCGGTTTTACTGTAACCATTGAAGCTGCTGAAGGTGTGACTACCGGTGTTTCTGCTGCTGATCGTATTACGACCGTTCGTGCCGCCATTGCCGATGATGCGAAACCCTCTGACCTCAATCGTCCGGGTCACGTATTTCCATTGCGTGCACAGGCGGGTGGTGTACTGACTCGCGGTGGTCATACTGAAGCGACTATCGATCTGGTGACGCTGGCAGGCTTTAAACCAGCAGGTGTGCTGTGTGAATTGACTAATGATGATGGCACTATGGCGCGTGCGCCAGAATGCATTGAATTTGCCAATAAACACAATATGGCGCTGGTCACCATTGAAGATTTGGTGGCGTATCGGCAGGCGCATGAGCGTAAAGCTAGCTGAAAACGGCTGCTTAAACTGGCGCGATAATCAAAGAAACCGAAGCGGTAGCAGGCTTCGGTTTTATTTTGTCTTCACCTGACGGAATGTAAATATCCCCTCTTTTTCTATGAAAAAATTTCACTGATATCAGCCAACCTTTTTCATTATGATCAAAATCATATATTTGTTCCGTTATTATGCGACCATATGAATATATCCGAAAAGGGTATGTGAAATTTATGCGCCAAATGTTTAGTATTGTTAAATATTAAGGGTAAAAAGGATGTTTATCGCCTGGTACTGGATTGTATTGATTGCGCTGGTTGTAGTGGGTTATTTCCTGCATTTGAAACGTTATTGTCGGGCTTTTCGCCAGGATAGAGACGCACTGCTGGAAGCGCGAAACAAATACTTAAACAGTACGAGAGAAGAGACGGCCGAAAAGCTAGAATAGGGCTTTATGGGAGCCAGCAGATGTTGTCCATGTACAGGACAACATCTGAAATTGTTTTTAGCCAATTCCTGCCGTTTGTAGCAGCACTAAACTGAATCCCATCACTGACATTCCGCATAGCACGCCATAGCTCGGGTTATTATTGGGGTCTATCTCTTTCGCTAACGGCATTAATTCGTCAACAGAGAGCGCCACCATAATCCCAGCCACCGCCGCCATAATTGCCGCCATAACGACGGGTGAAATCATGCTGCCGAGGATCAACCACGCCAGAATGCCGCCGAGTATTTCCGCCAGCCCAGAAATTCCCGCCCACAGAATCGCTGTTCGTTTTGACCCCGTAGCTGCATAAACAGGACCCGCCACTGCCAGACCTTCAGGAATATTGTGTAATGCAACGGCCAGCGCGATGCCAAAGCCCAGTTCCAGATTGCTGCTTGCCGTTACAAAGGTAGCGATACCTTCCGGGAAGTTATGCAGACTGATGCCAAGAGTGAGCAGAATGGCAGTACGCTTGATCGATTTTGGTAACGGTTGCACCGATTTTTGCATTAAATCCTGCGGATGCGCATGCGGTAACATACGGTCCAGACCAAAATAGCCCAGCAGACCAAAGATAAACATCCCATAGCCCAGAACAGGGGACATCCCTTCAGCGGCTAATGCGGCAGGTAGCATCTCCATCAATGAGATAAGCAACATGATCCCCGCTGCAAATCCTAGCGAAAACGCCAGTAGCCGGTTCGAGGGTTTTTGCCCGAGAACGCCGAGAAACGCGCCAATAAACGTGGCTGCCCCCGCCAGTATGGTCAGAATGAGAGGTACTGACATCGACTACTCCTTATAAATCTTCACCTTCAGGCGGATCTTCAAAATAACTGATGATGATCATCATTGTTATCCGGGTTCTTACTCCGCCGAACAAGCGTATTGTGAGGATATCAAAATGACACCTTTAGTTAAGGATATCATCATGTCTTCAACACGTATGCCAGCATTGTTTTTAGGTCACGGTAGCCCGATGAACGTGCTGGAAGATAATCTATATACCCGTAGCTGGTACAAGTTGGGGATGACGTTACCGCGCCCGAAAGCGATTGTTGTGGTTTCGGCTCACTGGTTTACCCGGGGAACAGGAGTTACTGCGATGGAAGCGCCGCCCACTATTCATGACTTTGGTGGCTTTCCGCAGGCGCTTTACGACACTCATTACCCGGCTCCAGGATCGCCAGTATTGGCGCAACGTCTGGTTGAATTGTTAGCGCCAGTCCCTGTCACGTTGGATCAAGAAGCCTGGGGTTTTGATCACGGTTCGTGGGGCGTGCTGATTAAGATGTATCCGCAAGCTGATATTCCGATGGTGCAGTTGAGTATCGATAGTACTAAACCCATCGCCTGGCATTTCGAAATGGGGCGTAAACTGGCGGCGCTGCGCGATGAAGGAATAATGTTAGTCGCCAGCGGCAACGTGGTGCATAACCTTCGCACAGTAAAATGGCATGGCGACAGCTCACCGTATCCGTGGGCGATGTCGTTCAATGAGTATGTGAAAGCGAATTTAACGTGGCAAGGGCCAGTGGAACAGCATCCTCTGGTGAACTACCTGGACCATGAGGGCGGGGCGTTATCGAACCCAACACCGGAACACTATCTACCGCTTTTGTATATTTTAGGCGCATGGGATGGGCAAGAGGCAATTACCATTCCAGTCGATGGCATAGAAATGGGGAGTTTAAGTATGCTATCGGTGCAGGTAGGTTAATAGATGAAGAAAACCGAAGCCAAATTGTTGGCTTCGGTTTGCATTACCTTACTTTCTCAGCAGGTTAAGTCCCCACGCACCGCTCATCACCAGTAGCAGCAACAAACAGAGACCAAAAGCCAACATACAGGCCTGTGCCATGTTCATAAAGTGCCACGGAGGTAGCAGATACCAACCTTCAGATTGCTGATACATCTCCACAAACCACTGCTGCATACTGCTCAGTGTGACGCCATCAGGAACGATTGGCGCATCATAGCCGCAATCCCCGGTAGGCTTGAACCAGTTTGGAGCCCATTGTGCCAGCGGCAGATTAAAGGGAAAAGTGGGATCGGTCGAGCAACCCTGTACGCCAAACAGTGAATCGGGATCCGGGTTATGCACTGCATGATGGATATCGTTCAGTTTGAGCGAAAACTTCAGTCCCATAATGCTGCCGTAAAAGGCCATCACACAGCCAATCAACTTAAGGACGATATTCTTCGGATTAATCGCCGCAACCAATCCACCAATAACCATCACAAACATGGCGTAGCGAATGTAAACACACTGCTCACAGGGTGCCATGTAGAGATAGATCTGGAAGAAAGAGTGCGCCAGGATAATCAGCGCGCCCATCGCAACAGCCATTAACAACCATAAAAAGCGTTGTTCCTGCCATCTTACCAGCGTGTTCACCGGTGAAGTGCTAAGGTCTTTCCACATTCCCTTAATACCCATAGCCTGTTTCCCTGTTATTTGCTTGCTAACTCACGGATAAGGTCTGCCATAGCGTCGATAGATTTAATGCTCTTGGTATAGATCAAGTATTTACCATTGACGACATAGGCCGGAACGCCCTGAATTTTGGCTACGTCATAGGCCGCTTTCCATTTTTCCAGTGTTTCCTGTACCGCAGGCTCTTTCAGTGCGGCGTCAAAATCCGCCTGGCTCATACCTGCGGCATCCAGACCGGTTTTGATAAAAGCAGCCGGATCTTTACCGTCAGACCAGCGTTCTTTTTTGTCGTGATAAGCCGCGTAGTAAGCAAACTTGGCTTTCTTAAACTGCGAGTTAGCATCAAATAAAGAAATGCCGGCCGCTTTATCTTTATTAATCAATACTGCAAAGACTTCGCTTGCCTGCTTACCGTATTCACCTTTGGTTTCCAGATGGAATGGGGTAAAAGCGACGACATCCTTCACTTTCTCCGATACCGGGCCGGTAACTGCTTTGTCATATTTGTAGCAGAACGGGCAGGCATAGCTGAAAACCTTGATCAGCGTTTTGTCGGCGTTCGGAATGGGTTTTTCCAGAACCATATAATCCGTGCCTTCGGTGAAGGCGGAAGCAGTAAATGAAACCGCCAGGGTAGCGGTAAGTAGCACGCTTTTAAGCAGTGATGAGATCCCTAATTTCGACATTTTTATTCCCTTCTTAATTATTTAAACATCTGTTTTGGATGGACTAACAGCGCGCGATAGTGAGTTTGGTTGGGTTTATCAGACAGCACGTCGATTTCCACTTTCACTTCTTTGGTTTTGTAGTCGATTTCGTTCAACTTACCGACGGTAGGCTGACCGACGTCGAACAGATGAATGGAACCGCCGAAGCCGAACATGGTGTTACGGTCGGCCTGATATTCGATGATGGAGGTGATTGGGCTATAGAAATCGTAACCGCGTTCTTTACCGTATTCCCAAACTTGCTGAACAGTACCTTTCTTCTCATCAATCTTATATTCCACGAAGCGTGAATATTTCATGGTCGGTAAGGCGGGCTGTTCCAGATGGCGACCGTCGCCATTATCAAAGATAGTGAGCGTACCTTTGCTGGAGATCCATGCGGTATGTTGGGTGTAGGTGAAGTCGAAATCCGAGTTTTCACATAAGCCATTTTCGTTACAGGCGATAGGTTTACCATTGGCATCCACAGGTTTCAGCAGTTTGCTGGCCAGCGGTTTTTCCCAGCCTTTGGATGGTGCAAGGATCCATTTCACTTGCTTATCACGACCAATCTTCACTACGCCCTGATGACGAGAGGAGAGAATAATTGAGTCATCTTTGGCGTCATATGCGATGGAGTTAACGTGCGCCCAGTTACGGCCTGGTCCTACACCCAGAGCGTCACCGAACGGTGTATCCGGTTCCAGTTTTGCCTGCTGACCCGCGTGGGCCAGATCAACGTTAACGCAAACTGCGCCGGCATCCAGTGCGCCAAGCAGAGCATCACGTTTCGGATCAAGGATCTTTGTCAGATCCCATACATCGACAACGCGACCCGATTTATCGACTTCAAGAATGTGATCACGAATGGTCGTGACGTGTATGCCATCATCGCGACGGTAGTTGCTCTTGCCTACGCGCAGCAGTACCGTGCCGTTAGGCGTCTCAATGGATTCATGGGTAGCGTCAGCGAATCCACGCGGCAGTTTGTGATCTTCCAGCACCTGGCCCATCATGTCGAACTCATACCAGTGCTGGCCTTGTACTGCGGTAAAGGTGCCACGCGGTGTTTCGCGGATACCCATCAGATAACCACGTTTGTTGATGTTGCGGTCACGGCCATCATAGAAGGTGTCTTGATCCAGCCACCAGCGATATTCACCTTCGGTATCGACAATGAAGGTAAAGGGGGCGATATCAAAAGGCAGTGCACCGGTTGCCGGGCCTGCATCGAGGATACCGGCATTTTTATCTTTTTCGCCGTGCCAGTGGAGATCGGAACCTTGTGCGGTAAAGGTATGGGTATTAACCAGATAGAGGCGGTCTTCAAAACCGGGGGCGACTTTAACAACTTTGGTCTGCTGTAGATCGGAGATGGAGCGGTTATCCATGTAATTGTTGACGATGGCTGAAGTCTGCACCACGTAGTCATCTTTCATGGCTTTGCCGTTTTCTTTCCATTCAACGGTCACTTTGTTTGCAAATTTCTGATAAAGACCAAAAATCGGTACGCCATCATAAGTTTTTAGTGACTCCTGACCCACGGGATAGCTGATTTCAACGCCTTTTTCGCCCTTACCGTGGACGGTAACTTTGACGTCTGAAATGACGTGACTGTCTAAATTAACCACAGCGGTCAGAGGTGCATTACCGTAGGGATCAACGATGACAGCACCGAGTTGCCCGGCTGGTGGCGCTGGTTTAAAACCCGCAGCCATCACGCCAGTTGCAGATAAACCCAGAGCTAATGCCACAGTTCCGGCTACCAGTGTTTTTCTGTATTTATCAAACATGGATATATCTCCTTATATAACGCAAATATATAATAATGATGAATATCGACTGTTGAGATAGGACTAATAAATTCATTTTATGAATGAAGATGCAGGTTAAATAAATAGTGAGAATGTTTTTGTTGTTTTTTAATATATTGTCATTCTCTGAAATGAATATTTATCTTTAATGGATAGTAGGGTGGCGATATATCAATAACAATATTCAATATTGTGTAGTGTGATCTCTGCGGCATTGTTTTTTTATTATTAAATCAAATTTTAATGTGATAAAAACAAAATATTTAAGGAATATCAGTGACTTGTATTGTGATTTCTTTACTTGTTTTAATTACAAAACCGTCTGTATATGACGATTTAACATTAGATTGATTATTAATGTTAAATAAAATGTAGAGATGTATGTGGTTATATATTGATTGGAGTTATGAATTGCGGATTAATAATGAATTGCCCCGGTTATCGGGGCAATTTTAAGCAGTATTATTCAACAAAAATATGGGGGTAGAAGCGAGACATATCCTGGGTGATCAATGCACGGTCTTCACGAATGCCAATTCCGGCAGGTTGATCGTTCACCAGCCAGCTTCCAATCAGCATATAGCTGTCGCCAAATTTCGGCAGCGGATGGAATTGCTGAACAATCATTCCTTCTTCGCCATACGGGCCTTCCGCCGCTTCAATGGTTTTACCGTTCTCAATGATCGACACGTTTGCACCTTCACGTGAGAAGATCGGCTTAACCACATATTTTTCCATTTGCGGATGATCATCTTCCGCAAAATAAGCGGGCAACAGGTTCGGGTGATTCGGGAACATCTCCCACAGCAGTGGCAGAAGCGCCTTGTTGGAGATAATGCTCTTCCACGCCGGTTCCAGCCAGCGTACGCCAGCATCTTCCAGCTTGGTAGAGAACATTTCGCGCAGCATAAATTCCCACGGATATAGTTTGAACAGGTTAGCGATGACCTGATCCTGTAAATCCGTGAACTGACCTTTTTCACCTAAACCGATATCGTCGATATACAGAAACTCGGTAGCGATTTCAGCTTCGGTCGCGCAGTCCTGCAAATACTGAATAGTGCCGCGATCTTCCACCGTGTCGCGACAGCAGGTGAGATGCAGCAACTGAAAGCCATACTGTTCACGTAGCTCGGCAAAGCGATCAATCAGCTTTTCTTGCAGGCTATTAAACTGATCGCTGCCTTCCGGCAGGTTGCCAGCGTTAAGCTGATCTTCCAGCCAGAGCCACTGAAAGAACGCTGCTTCATACAGTGATGTTGGCGTATCAGCGTTATTTTCCAGTAACTTAGGTTCGCCTGTACCGTCCCACGCCAGATCAAGACGTGAATAAAGCGACGGCTGGTGGGTCAGCCATGACTGACGTACAAAGCTCCAGGTATGCTTTGGAATGCGGAATTTGGTCATCAGCTCATCGCTGGCGATCACTTTTTCCACCACTTTCAGGCACATCTGGTGCAGTTCGGCGGTAACTTCTTCCAGTTTTTCAACCTGGGCGAGGGTCAACTTGTAGTAGGCATCTTCACACCAGTACGGCTCGCCGTACATGGTGTGAAAATTGAAACCGTATTCGTGGGCTTTTTCGCGCCAGTCCGGGCGCTCGGTAATACTGACTCTTTCCATCGGTATTAACCACCCATTGAACGAGAAGAGGTGCCGGTTGCGCTACGCTGCATGGTGCTTTGTTTGGCAACAGACTCGCCAAAGCCGCCGCGGGTAACGGTGGTGGTGGTCGCTGGTTTTGGTGCCATTGCTGTTTTCGGTACGGTCATGGTGCGGCCTGGCTGGGCTGCGCCATAGTTTTTACCGGTTGCGTCGGTATATTTACCGTAAGCCGGGCTGGCAGGGTTCTTTGAGGAGAACAGCGGTTGCTGTGCAAAACCCGCTCCGCCGCCCATCAGACGACCCATCATGTAACCTGCCATTAGCGGCATCCAGAAGCTTCCGCTGGATTGCTGGGCCTGCGCCTGGTTTTCTGGTGCCATGCCTGCCTGGGCAGGTGCCTGCTGGCATTGACCTTCGCCAAATTCGGCAACACAGTCTTCACGGGTGGCGTATTTCGGCGCGGTACGTTCGGCTTCTTTCAGCGCATTGTTGTACGCGGTGGTGCATTCTGCGCTTTTGCCTGGGTTTGCGGCTGAACAATCATCAGCGTTCTGATACAGAGACACGGTCTCATCACTCTTTTCACAGCCCGCCAGCATAAAAACAGTGGCAACAGCAAGAGCGACAGGTGTCAGATGGCGTGCGCTCCAGTTTTTGCGGAACGATGCGTGGCGTATGGATTTTGTCCGTTTCATTTTTGTCTTCCGGGACCAGTGGTAAATACCCATCAGAATAGAGGATGGCTGGTCGAAATTGAAGCGAGAAGGGGGAAGAATGCGGCAGATAACCCGTATCTTTACGTTGCCTTACGTTCAAACGGGGCCGAAGCCCCGTCGTTGTCATCAGTTACGGAAAGGGTTATGACCGTTACTGGTGGAAGTGCGTGCGGATACCTGCTGAACGGCTGGTGCCGGGCTATCAGGTGCATAACCATCAGCGATAGCATTTTGTTCCGGCGTTTGCGGCGCGACGTTTTCCGGGTTAGTGGAAACCGGTTTGCTCAGCGCATTGTTCAATGCCAGCAGATCCTGCTCGTTCAACGTACCCAGAGCTGATTTAATATTCAACTGGTTAATCAGGTAGTTATAACGTGCATTCGCCAGTTCTTGCTTGGCGTTGTACAGCGTCGTGGTGGCGTCCAATACATCAACAATGGTACGCGTACCGACCGAGTATCCAGCTTCCATCGCGTCTAATGAGCTTTGGGCGGAAATAACGGCTTGTTTGTAAGCGTTAATGCTACTGATAGATGCATTAATGTTGTTGAAGGAGGAACGCACGGTTTGCACGACGCTACGGTGTGCGCTTTCCAGTTGCTCGCTGGCACCCACGAAGTTGTACTGCGCCTGTTTCACCTGCGAGTTAACCATTCCGCCCTGATAAATCGGCAGCGAGAAGCTCAGGCCCACTTTGTTCTGGCCCATATTGCTGTCGTCATACTGGCCTGCGGTCGCACCACGGGTTTTCGAACCACTGTAGGAGGTGTCAGAAATTCCGGTAGAGGCCGTTAAATCCAGAGTCGGTAAGTGACCATCCTGCGCCTGGCGAATTTGCTCGCGTGCCAGGTCCTGGCTCAAACGTGCCTGTAACAGCGACAGGTTACGCTTTTCAGCTTCTTTCAGCAGAGTGTTCACCGGCTGTGGTTTGTCGGTTTTAAAGTTTTCAACATTCAGCGCCGCCAGTTCCGGGTAGTAATTACCAGTGATCTGACGCAGTTGCTCAACGGCATTGTCGAGATTGTTACGTGCGGTCACTTCGTTTGCCAGCACGGTATCGTACTGTGCGCGGGCGTTCTGCACGTCGGTGATCGCCACCAGACCCACGTTAAAACGTTGGGTGGTTTGATCTAACTGACGGTAGATCGCTTCTTTTTGCGCCTGGGTATAGGAAAGAACGTCAATCGCATTCAACACGTTGAAATAAGCGGTCGCGGTGTTGAGGATCAGAGTTTGTTGATCGGTCTGGTAAGTGACGTCCTGAATTCCGGCCGCTTTTTCCTGCAAGGTCAGCGCACGCCATTTCGACATATCGAAAATGGACTGGGTCAACTGCAGGGACGCACTGGTCGCGTTAGAGTTGATGCCGTTCGCGTCGCGATAGCCGTTGCTGTAGGTGTAATCTGCACCTAAACCCAACTGTGGCAGTAATGGACTGCGCGCTTCATTAATTTTTTCAAAGGCAGCATCACGATCGGCGGCAGACTTACGCAATTCCGGGTTACTAAGGCGTGCTTGCTGATAAACTTGCATCAGGTTCTCGGCCTGGCTCAACGTACTGAACCCAGAAAGGCTCAGGCCGATAAGAATGGGGAGCAATTTCTTCATTTGCATTCCTTGTGGTGAAGCAGTATTTAGCGCGATCAAACTGTAAAATTATTGCGGATTCTAGCAGAAGCCGCCACCGCAAAAGGTTGGCGTTACGTGCCATAGGGCATTAATGTGCCTCAATTTAACACATGACCGCTCAAACGGCAGTCAAACGTCGCTGAAATTCACATTTAATTCACTATTAGTGTCAGGACATTAACAATGCTTAAGCCAGACAACCTGCCCGTTACATTTGGCAAAAACGATGTAGAAATTATTGCACGAGAAACACTTTATCGCGGCTTTTTTTCATTAGATCTTTATAGATTTCGCCATCGTCTATTCAACGGACAAATGAGTCATGAGGTCCGGCGGGAAATTTTTGAGCGCGGGCACGCCGCAGTCTTGCTACCCTTTGACCCAGTACGCGATGAAGTTGTGCTGATTGAGCAGATTCGGATTGCCGCCTATGACACCAGCGAAACGCCCTGGTTATTGGAAATGGTTGCCGGGATGATCGAAGAAGGTGAAAGCGTAGAAGATGTCGCCCGTCGCGAAGCGATTGAAGAGGCGGGACTGATAGTCAAACGGATCAAACCGGTGTTAAGTTTCCTGGCAAGCCCGGGCGGCACCAGTGAGCGTTCGTCAATTATGGTGGGCGAAGTGGACGCCACGACCGCAAGCGGTATTCACGGTCTGGCTGATGAAAACGAAGATATTCGCGTTCATGTGGTAAGCCGGGAACAGGCATACCGGTGGGTAGAAGAGGGGAAAATCGACAACGCAGCGTCGGTCATCGCTTTGCAATGGCTGCAACTGCATCATCAAGCGTTAAAAAATGAGTGGGCATAAATGAAGCGTTACACACCTGACTTTCCTGAAATGATGCGCCTGTGCGAGATGAACTTTTCACAATTGCGCCGTTTGTTGCCGCGCAATGACGCACCCGGCGAAACTGTAAGCTATCAGGTGGCAAACGCACAATATCGGTTAACGATTGTGGAATCGACCCGATACACTACCCTGGTGACAATTGAACAGATTGCACCTGCAATCAGTTACTGGAGCCTTCCGTCAATGACGGTGCGTCTGTATCATGACGCGATGGTGGCTGAAGTGTGTTCAAGTCAGCAGATTTTTCGCTTTAAAGCGCGGTATGATTATCCTAATAAAAAGTTGCATCAACGCGACGAAAAGCATCAAATTAATCAGTTTTTAGCGGACTGGTTGCGATACTGTTTAGCACATGGAGCGATGGCGATTCCGGTTTATTAGCGTCGTGAAACCTAAGGACACCATTTGGAAAGCCTGTTAACCCTTCCTCTGGCTGGTGAGGCCAGAGTCAGGATTTTACAAATTACCGACACTCACCTGTTTGCACAAAAGCACGAAGCCCTGCTGGGGGTAAACACCTGGGAGAGCTATCAGGCGGTGCTGGAGGCGATTCGCCCACACCAGCACGAATTCGACCTGATTGTCGCGACAGGTGATTTGGCACAGGATCAATCCTCTGCGGCCTATCAGCACTTTGCAGAAGGCATCGCAAGCTTTCGTGCGCCCTGCGTCTGGCTGCCGGGTAACCATGATTTCCAGCCTGCGATGTACAGCGCATTACAGGATGCGGGTATCTCCCCGGCGAAGCGTGTGTTTATTGGTGAGCAATGGCAAATCCTGATGCTGGATAGCCAGGTGTTTGGCGTACCGCACGGCGAGTTGAGCGAGTTTCAGCTTGATTGGCTGGAACGTAAACTGGCCGATGCGCCAGAACGTCATACTTTGCTGCTGCTGCACCATCATCCGTTGCCTGCGGGTTGTAGCTGGCTTGACCAGCACAGTCTGCGTAACGCGGGTGAACTGGATAACGTGCTGGTGAAGTTTCCGCACGTCAAATATCTGTTGTGCGGACATATCCATCAGGAACTCGATCTCGACTGGAATGGTCGCCGCCTGCTGGCAACGCCGTCAACCTGTGTGCAGTTTAAACCACACTGTTCCAACTTTACGCTGGACACTATTGCCCCAGGCTGGCGTACGCTGGAACTCCATGCCGATGGCACCCTGACTACCGAAGTGCACCGCCTGGCGGACACTCGTTTCCAACCAGATACCGCTTCAGAAGGCTACTGATGTCAACGCTTCTTTATTTGCATGGATTCAACAGTTCGCCGCGTTCAGCGAAAGCGAGCTTGTTGAAAAACTGGCTGGCGGAGCATCACCCTGACGTTGAGATGATTATTCCGCAGTTGCCGCCGTATCCTTCCGATGCGGCAGAACTGCTGGAATCCATTGTGCTGGAACATGGTGGTGATTCGCTGGGTATCGTTGGTTCGTCACTTGGGGGTTATTACGCTACCTGGTTGTCGCAATGTTTTATGCTGCCAGCGGTAGTGGTAAACCCGGCTGTGCGCCCGTTTGAACTGCTGACGGACTATCTCGGTCAGAACGAGAACCCCTACACCGGGCAGCAATATGTGCTAGAGTCACGCCATATTTACGATCTCAAAGTCATGCAGATTGACCCACTGGAAGCACCGGATCTTATCTGGCTGCTGCAACAGACGGGAGATGAAGTGCTGGATTACCGCCAGGCGGTGGCGTACTACGCCTCCTGCCGCCAGACTGTAATAGAAGGCGGCAACCACGCATTCACGGGCTTCGAAGATTATTTCAACCCGATCGTCGATTTTCTTGGTCTGCACCATCTCTGACGATCAACTCGAATTGCTAACTTAAACCATGACGCAAACTTATAACGCTGATGCCATTGAGGTACTCACCGGGCTTGAGCCGGTTCGCCGCCGCCCGGGGATGTATACCGATACCACTCGCCCAAACCATTTGGGGCAAGAAGTTATTGATAACAGTGTCGATGAAGCACTGGCCGGTCACGCAAAACGCGTGGACGTTATTTTACATGCTGACCAGTCGCTGGAGGTCATTGACGATGGCCGTGGAATGCCGGTGGATATTCACCCGGAAGAAGGTGTTCCGGCGGTAGAATTGATCCTCTGCCGTCTGCACGCGGGGGGTAAGTTCTCCAATAAAAACTATCAGTTCTCCGGCGGCCTGCACGGCGTGGGGATTTCGGTGGTTAACGCCCTGTCAAAGCGCGTAGAAGTCAACGTGCGGCGCGATGGCCAGATTTATAACATCGCGTTTGAAAATGGCGAAAAAGTACAGGATTTGCAGGTTGTCGGCACTTGCGGTAAACGCAATACCGGCACCAGCGTACATTTCTGGCCGGATGAAACCTTCTTTGACAGCCCGCGTTTTTCTGTTTCGCGCCTTACGCATGTGCTGAAAGCCAAAGCGGTACTGTGCCCCGGCGTTGAGATCACTTTTAAAGATGAGATCAACAATACCGAACAACGCTGGTGCTATCAGGACGGTCTGAATGATTACCTCGCGGAAGCGGTAAATGGCTTGCCGACGCTGCCGGAAAAACCGTTTATCGGTAATTTTTCTGGCGATACCGAAGCGGTGGACTGGGCGCTCTTGTGGCTGCCGGAAGGTGGCGAACTGCTGACCGAAAGCTACGTCAACCTGATCCCAACGATGCAGGGCGGGACGCACGTTAATGGTCTGCGTCAGGGCCTGCTGGACGCGATGCGCGAATTCTGTGAATACCGCAACATTCTGCCGCGCGGCGTGAAACTGTCAGCGGAAGATATCTGGGATCGCTGCGCATATGTGCTGTCAGTAAAAATGCAGGATCCGCAGTTTGCCGGGCAGACCAAAGAACGTCTCTCTTCGCGTCAATGTGCGGCATTCGTTTCTGGCGTGGTGAAAGATGCGTTCACCCTGTGGTTGAACCAGAACGTCCAGGCTGCTGAATTGCTGGCGGAGATGGCGATTTCCAGCGCCCAGCGTCGTATGCGTGCGGCGAAGAAAGTGGTACGTAAAAAGCTGACCAGTGGCCCGGCGTTGCCTGGCAAACTGGCTGACTGTACCGCGCAGGATCTCAATCGTACCGAACTGTTCCTCGTGGAAGGTGACTCCGCAGGTGGATCTGCCAAGCAGGCGCGCGATCGTGAATATCAGGCGATCATGCCGTTGAAAGGTAAGATCCTTAACACCTGGGAAGTTTCTTCCGATGAAGTACTGGCCTCGCAGGAAGTGCATGATATTTCAGTGGCGATCGGTATTGATCCTGACAGCGCCGACCTTAGCCAGTTGCGTTATGGCAAGATCTGTATCCTGGCGGATGCGGACTCCGATGGCCTGCACATTGCTACGTTGCTTTGCGCACTGTTTGTAAAGCACTTCCGCACGCTGGTGAAACACGGCCACGTTTACGTTGCTCTGCCACCGCTCTACCGCATTGACCTCGGGAAAGAGGTTTATTACGCGCTGACGGAAGAAGAAAAAGAGGGCGTGCTTGAGCAGTTAAAACGCAAAAAAGGCAAGCCTAACGTCCAGCGTTTTAAAGGTCTGGGCGAAATGAATCCGATGCAATTGCGCGAAACCACGCTTGATCCGAATACTCGCCGTCTGGTGCAGTTAACCATCGATGATGAAGACGATCAGCGTACTGACGCGATGATGGACATGCTGCTGGCGAAGAAACGCTCGGAAGACCGCCGTAACTGGTTGCAAGAGAAAGGTGATATGGCGGAGATTGAGGTCTGATAATTCCCGCCAGGAGAATAAAATATAGCCCGGTAAACATACCGGGCTTTTTTTATCAAAATTCCATTTTCACCGTGAATTGCACTTCACGCGGATCGCCAATCTGATTACCCAGATTATTTGTGGCTATGGAAGAGGTGTAATACGTTTTATCAAACAGGTTTTTGACGTTTAATTGCAGAGTGACCGGATACTGCAATTTCATTTTATATGCGGCGAAGGCATCGGCAACGAAATAGCCCGGCAGATAGTAGTCAGCCCCATTGGTTGCTGAACGACGGCTTACGCCATGTCCGCCACCGCCAAACGTCAGCGTGTTATTGCCAGGCATATTATGAATGTCATAGGTCAGGAATAGCGAACCGGTATGACGAGGAACATTCGGCAATGGTTTTCCTGCATAATCAGGATCTTCCAGAACCTTAGCATCGGTATAGCCGTAGCTGGCAATAATATTAATATTTTCAGTTAATGCTCCCGCAAGGTCGACTTCTACCCCTCTTGAACGAACGCGGCCTGCCGTTTTGGCGATGGTTTCGTCACCAATACTTTCGGTATACAACACGTTGCGTTTATGGATATCAAACAGCGCAATATCTGCGGTTATACCATCGAACAGCTCGAATTTTGCCCCGACTTCGTAAGCATTAGATGATTCCGGGGGAAGATCGCCAATGTAGCTGGCAATTGACGATTGCGGCATAAATGTTTGCGAATAATTGGCAAATAAGGATACCGATGGCGTCAGTTTGTAGACCAACCCCAGTTTGGGAGTCCATTGCTCATCGCGGCTGTCAGTATTGACATTAAAAGGACGGCCTTTACCCGCATACTGCGTGTAATACTGATAGCGGATCCCGGCGACGGCAATCCAGTTATCGGTCAGATAGAGCGCGTCCTGAGCATAAGCTGAGTAGCTCTCCTGTTTGATCGTCTGATCACTGTCCGATGCCGAGACCGTTGTACATTTGCTGGTATTGCCATAAACAGGGTTGTATATATTGAAATCTTTAGCGTTTTTACAGCGAATCATATCTGTGCGCAGAAGATCATAATATTCATATGACACCCCGCCCAGAATCTCATTATAGAATCCAGCGATATCGACATTCCCTTGCAGATCCGCACGAGTAGAATGCATGCGCTGAGTAGAGCCCTGAGTTGCATCAACACGCCGTGTCAGCGTTCCTGTTGTTGCATCATACGCGGTAACGCGAGCTTGATTATCGCTGTATTTATCCTGGCTGTAGCTGTAATCAAAGCGCGCAGTCCACTGGCTATTGAGATGATATTCTGCGTTGAGTTGCGCCAGATCGGACTGACCATCTGTAATATTAAACGGTTCGTCGAAACGTATTTTTCGATCAACGTTTACGGGCTGTTTCGTCGTAAGATCGAAAATTGTTCCGCGATCGAATGGCGTTTTATAGTCCCGATGTGAATAGAGCATGGTTACTGTTGCATTATCACCAAACCAGGTGAGTGATGGGGCAATAAATGTACTGCGCTCTTTACCGAAGTTCCGCCAGTAGTCTTCATCCTGCACTTCCCCCGTCAGGCGGTAGGCCAGTTGAGTGCCTTCAATGGGACCTGTGATATCAAGTTGCCCTGTACCACCACCAAAACTGGAGGACGTGGCTGAGACAGAACCATGGAACGTTTTTTCCGGGCGCTTTGTCACGACGTTAATCAGCCCACCAGGATCGAGAATGCCATACAGCGTGGAGGCCGGGCCTTTTAGCACTTCCACACGTTCTGTTGCGGCGTTGAAACTGCGAGGAAGTACGGTTCGCAGGCCGTTGGTCATGATGGAGCCATCCCGGTTTGCACCAAACCCACGACGTACAAAAGCGTCCTGAGTCCCGCCTAATGTATTGGTTTGCACCACGTTACTGACGTTATAAAGCGCCTCATCCAGCGTCGTCGCATGCTGATTTTCCAGAACTTGATCGCTAACCGTATTGACCACCTGCGGAATATCCAGCATCGGCATATCGGTTAATGTCGCCGTGGAGGTGCTCAGAGGCTGATAACCATCGGTCGCCTCAGTTGCGGTATTCGCATCCGCGGTAACCGTGATTGTTTCGCCATCTTTGGTCGTTACAGTGTCTGTTGCATGAATCATCGGTGCCGCAAAGAGCAGTGAAAAGAGCGCCCGACCTTTGACTCCTGAGAATGAAGGTGTGAACTTAGCCATTTAGTCTTTTACCCCAAAAACTCGCGGATTGTCGCGAGTGAAAATTGTTTCTTGTTGCTCACTAAGCACTATCCGTTTGTTATTTCGCCATCGGATATGTAATTGAGAATCATTCAATCATGCAATAATGTAGTAGTAAATGAGAAATAACGAAAAAATGCTACAGGTGTTTTCACGATGATTTAATGCAGGTTGATTGTTTTTAACTCATTGATATTTAATGTTTTAATTTTTATTTTCAAAAAGATTTTACCTGTTATTTACCTTGTTTTTGTGTGGCTTTTAACTTCTTGACTACTACATTTTGTGGCGTCAAACTCTCAAAGGAGAATGAGTTTTATTTTTGTTTGTCTTTGATTAAGTTGGCGTACACGTGGCACATAACGCAAAAGGGCAGGGGCTGATCCTCGACAATGTTTCTGCCGGGTATCACAAGAACATCATTGTTGATGGTGTTTCTTTCTCCGTTCCCACAGAGAAAATGACCGTTCTGGTTGGGGCAAACGGCTGTGGAAAGTCGACGTTGCTCAGTACCATTGCGCGTATATTGCAACCCATGGGCGGCTCGATATTGCTTGATGGCAAAGCGATTCACGAGCAACCAACGAAAGCGTTATCCCGCAGACTTGGGATCTTACCGCAGTCGCCATTATTGCCGGAGGGCTTAACCGTTTATGAACTGGTGTCGCGCGGGCGCTTTCCCTGGCAGAATTTTATACGTCAATGGAGCGACGCTGACGAGCAGGCGGTAGAAGAGGCCCTGAAATTAACCGGTACGCAGGAGTTTGCGCATTTACCTGTTGAAAAACTCTCTGGTGGGCAGCGCCAGCGGTGCTGGATTGCGATGGTGTTGGCGCAAAAGACGCCTTATATCCTGCTGGATGAACCAACAACCTGGCTTGATTTACGTTATCAGGTTGAAATTCTTGAGTTATTACATGACTTAACGCGCCATCACGGGCGTACAGTCGTTGTGGTGTTGCATGATCTGAATTTTGCCGTCAATTATGGCGATACGCTGATATTTTTACGCCAGGGGAAAGTGGTGCGTGTGTTGAATGAGGGGGAGCATTGCACGCCTGAGCTGGTGAAAGCTGTCTTTGACGTTGATGTTCACGCATCAATAAATCCTCTGACGGGAAAACCGTTTTTCATGCCGTTTCGTGGTGTAGAAAAAGTATGATGCGCACGGGGCTGGTTACTGTTTTTTTCCTCACCTTACTGCTGGTGGGATGCGTTGTATATCCTGGGATTGGTGCCCGATTTATTGCACCACAAACGGTGTTGCAGGCATTTTTCCATTTTGAACCGCAAAACTTCGATCACAACGTGATTATAAGACTCCGTTTGCCGCGTTTGGCGGCAGCATTGCTTACTGGTGCTTCTCTTGGTGTTGCTGGTGCTTTGTTGCAGGCTGTCATTCGTAACCCATTGGGGGAGCCACATATTTTAGGCTTAAATGCCGGAGCCGCCCTGGCTGTCGTTGCTGCCAGTGCACTAGGACTGGCATTTCCTGTTGGGCGTCCATTGCTGGCATCAGCGGGAGGCGCGGTACTGTTCCTGCTGATATTGCTGCTCTCTTCCGCAGGACGTTCAGGGTTAACGCCAATGAAAGTTACCTTATGCGGCGTGGCGCTATCGGCGTTCGTTTCCTCAATAACGGCTGCAATCCTGATTCTTGACGAACAAACGTTGTTGGCGATGCGGACATGGTTAGCGGGTGATTTAGCGGGGTTGGATTGGGCGACGCTTGGTACGTCCGCCTGGTTTTCTCTGGGGGGATTTGTATTAGCTCTTTATCTTGCGCCCTCTCTTAACATGTTGGCACTGGGCGATCGCATGGCGCAGGGCCTGGGCGTCTCGGTACTACGCACGCGAACATTCACTCTGATTGCGATCGCGTTGCTCTGTGGCGCAGCCGTATCGATTGCTGGCCCGATTGGTTTTGTCGGCTTGCTCGTACCGCAGATTGTCCGGCGTCTGGTATCAACGGATCTGCGCGTTCTGCTACCTCTTTCAGCTTGTGTCGGTGCCTTACTGCTATTACTGGCAGATATTATTGCCAGGACGCTTTTCACGCCCCATGAGCTGGCGACAGGTGTCATGACGGCATTAGTTGGTGCACCTGTTTTTGTCATTATGGCGACGAGGATGTTCAAATGAGCCGGATAATGAACGTTGGGTTACGCCCGCTACGTGTTGGTGAGTTTTCGACACTGGTACGCCCTAAAAATCTGGTGTTGCTTGGTGGACTGTCTCTGTTTGCTGTTGGAATACTGATATTCGGTCTGATGCATGGTTCTTTTTCTGTCCCGGCATCGGAAGTCGGACGAGCGTTGTTCTCTCCAGAAAATGTGAACACAGACACACGTTATATTGTGCAGGATATTCGCTTGCCGAGAGTCATCATGGCGTTGCTATGCGGAGCCATGTTAGGTATGGCGGGAGCCGCAATGCAGTCTATTGCTCGTAACAGCCTTGCGGATCCCGGTCTTATCGGGGTCAAGGAAGGATGTAGCGTGGCAGTGCTGTGGCTGATTTTCCAGTTTCCAATGCTGGGGATGTTCTGGCGTCCAGTGGCCGGCCTCGCTGGCGGCTTATTCGTTGCGTTAGTGGTGATTTTCTGTGCACGCGATATTTCCCGCCCGCGATTTGTTTTGATCGGCATTGGCGTTTCCTGGTTTTTCGCCGCGGGGATCGGTGTATTTATGACCACAGCAGATGTTCGTGACGTACAAACTGCATTGATGTGGTTATCGGGAAGCCTACATGCAGCCAACTGGATGTTAGTCGGTATTTCAGCCTGTTGGATGTTGCCAGCCGCTCTTTTATTGCTGTTCACAGCCCGGACTGCGGATATCGCTCTGCTTGGTCATCAGGTTGCAACCGGATTAGGCGTGAACAGTTCTCGTCTGGCGTTGTTGCGTGTAGCCGCGCCAATAATCCTGACAGCCGTCTGCGTTTCTTGTGTTGGCAACATCGGCTTTGTCGGGCTGATAGCACCTCATATATCACGTTTTATTCTGCGTGGTGGACAGACGACATTACTGCTGGGGAGCGCCGTATCGGGGGCGTTGTTAGTCATTCTGGCGGATAGCATTGGTCGTTTGGCTTTTTTGCCTTTGCAACTCCCTGCAGGAATCGTTATCTCACTGATTGGTGGACCATTCTTTCTGCTACTTCTCTGGCAACGCAGGAACAGTTTTTAACGGGAGTTATATGCGTTTATTTTTTTCTCTGCTGATACTGTTGTCATTTTTTGCTCGTGCAACAGAGCCTGTTCAGGTGTTTACCGATGATTTAGGGCGCAAAGTCACAGTGCCTGCACATCCAAAGAGAATCGTTTCTTTACACGATCTTGATATCACCATTCCTCTGATTGAACTCGGTGTACCTCCTGTCGCCAGCCACGGGCGTACACGGCCTGACGGTAGCCATTTCATTCGATCAGGTGCGTTACTGACAGGTGTTGATTTCGATAATTCATCGATCGCCTTCATTGGAACAGCCGATATTGATATTGAAGCGATTGTGGCGGCAAAGCCGGACCTGATCATCACAGAACCGACCCGTAATACGCCCATTGAACAACTGGAGAAAATTGCGCCCACGGTGAGCATTGATCATCTCAAAGGGGGCGCGCCAGAAATCTACCGCAAGTTGGCCGAACTTACAGGAACACAGGCGCGGCTGGCGATACTTGAACGCCGCTATCAGGCGCAAATCAATGCGCTGAAGGCGACGCTGGACAGTCAAAAAATAACGGTATCGGTGATTCAGGCAAATCAGGGAAAAATTAATGTGATGCATAGCTATCATTCGCTGGGGCGGGTATTACGCGATGCTGGTTTTCGCTTTCCGCCGCTGATTGAGAGCATTCCTGAAGGTGGGCGAATGGATGTGAGCGCGGAGCGTTTGCCTGAACTGGATGCCGATTTTGTTTTTGCAACCTGGCGCGGTGATTCTGGTGGTAAACCTCAGGACGAGCTGGCAGCAATGGAAAAAGTCATGCCGGGATGGTGTCAGTTTCTGACAGCCTGTCGTTCCGGACGTTATGTGTTGATTTCGCGTGAAGAGGCGATTTCTAACTCCTTTGCATCTCTGGGATTGATGGCTGCGCAGATACAATCACAAATTGCGGGGCGACCTTTACCGGAGGCCAAATGATCCAGAAAGACAAAACGCGGGTTGATATTTTTGGGGAGCGTTTTCGTACTCGTGCGAGTCAGTTAACGCCAGGGTTAAGAACCGTCGCCAGCTACATTAATGAGCACCGTGAAGTGGTCCTCGAGCAAACGGCGATGGAAATTGCGGCCACGTTAAACACTTCCGATGCCACAGTAATTCGGGCTATACAGGCTCTGGGGTTTGCCGGGCTGCGCGATCTGAAACGTACTCTGGAACAGTGGCTTGGCCCAGCCCTTAGCTCCAGCGAAAAGATGTCTACGACGGTGAGTAACTTGACGAGCGATGTTAACACCGCAATCGACTTTGTTCTTGAAGGGCATCTGTATACCTGCAATGTCCTGTCAGAGCCTGAAAACCGCCACTCGCTTGCGCAAGCGGTAGCCTTGTTGGTGCAGGCGCGGCAAGTTGCTATTTTTGGCATTGGCGCTTCGGGTATTCTGGCGGATTATACCGCGCGGCTATTCAACCGCATTGGCTTGCCCGCCACGGCGCTAAACCGTACGGGTATTGGCCTTGCCGAGCAATTGATCGCGCTTCAGCGTGGCGATGTGCTGATCATGATGGCGCAAAAATCTGCACACCGGGAAGGGCTGACAACGCTGCGTGAAGCGAAACGGCTGGGGATCCCGGTTATTTTGCTGACAAACGCTCTGGATTCGCGTTTTAGTAAAGACGCCAGTATCGTCATCCACGTTCCGCGCGGGGATGAAAAGGGGAAAACGCCGCTACATGGTACGGTATTGTTGTGCCTGGAAATGATTGTCTGGTCGGTGGCCTCAGCGGTGCCGCAGCGTGCGGTTAAAACCATTAAGCGAATTAACGATTTCCATCGGGGTTTGAAAACGGGAAGAAAGAATGGCTAATCAGGCCTGAGACCGGTAACAACACCGGCCTCTTTTCAGGAACATCAAAGTCCCGGCTGCAGGATACGAATATTCATCTCCAGCACATCGCCTTTTACGGCTTCGCTATATGCTTTCATGTGCGGGGTTTGCAGATGCGCTTCAAGGTGCGCGATGCTTTCCCACTGCTCAATCATCACAATAGAGTCCGGCGCCATAGACTGGAAACTCACGCCAGCAGCGCAATCCACCATTGGCGCGTAGCCGTGGCAACCTTCTTCCTTCAGAACTGTTGGAACGATTTTAGCAAACTGATCCAATACCGCCTGACGGTGATGTTGGCCAGGGCGAGTACGGATTTCTGCGATTACTGTAATCATGGTTAACTCCTTCTAAAGCCAGAGCTCTAGTTAACCAAAAATTTCCACAAGATGCTTGCGATATTCTTCAGTATAGCGGGGAACATCAGGCATTTTTATCACGTCATTAGCGATAAATGTCGGCAGCGGTTCCATGCCGAGGAATTGGTTTGCTTTATGGAACGGTAGATACACACCGTCAACGCCAACGCCGTGGAAGAACTGATCTTTTTCGGTGAAGGCTTCCATTGGGGCGTTCCAGGTCAGCGAGAGCATATATTTTTTACCCTGTACCAGACCGCCAGAACCGTATTTTTTCGACGGATCTTTGCGGGTACGACCATCGCTGGCATACAGCGTGCCGTGACCTTCGGTGAACACATCATCAATGTATTTTTTCACCGTCCACGGCGCGCCCATCCACCAGCCAGGCATCTGCCAGATCACCACATCAGCCCAGAGAAAGTTTTGTACTTCGGCTTTGACATCGTAGTCGCTCTCAGCGCGAACGATGCGGACATCATGTCCGAGGTCGCGCAGCGTGCCATCCGCGACTTCGGTCAGGGTGTCGTTCAGTTGACCATTGGAGTGGGCGAATTTTTTCGCACCGTTGATAATCAGAATGTTGCTCATTTTTTATCCTCAAGGAGAGACGTTTACCGACAATAGTACGTCACAGAGCGGTGCGGTGAAATTAGCAAAATGTGCAAAGTCTTTTGCGAATTTTGCAAAAGTCTCACCACTACCAGCTCACTTTCGCCTCAAATCCACCTTGTTTCGCATTCCCAAATACAACATTCATGCCATGCAATTTTGCGATTCGCTGGACAATCGATAGCCCAAGCCCGCTGCCGGTAGCGGTTTGTCCTGGTGGGCGGTAGAAACGTTCGCCAATTCGCGCCAGCGCCTCTGGCGTCACGCCGGGGCCGTTGTCTCTTACGGTGAAATTATCTGCATTCAGAGTGACATCCACTACGCTGCCCTGTGGACTGTAGCGTACTGCGTTATCCAGCAGATTTCGTACCAGTAGACTTAGCAATAGCGGTTGTCCGGTGCGTTTGATGCCGTGGGCATTGAGCGTCAGCCGCACGTCAATTTTTGCCTGCTGCGCCGTGTGGTAGATATCCATCACCGCCGATTGCAGGAGATCTTCAAGTGGGATCTCCGCGACGTCCTGAAGGTTATCCAGCGAGTCGAGCCGCGATAGTGTGAGCAGTTGATCAACCAGACGGGTGGCGCGATCGATCCCCGAATGTAATTGCGTCAGTGCTTTTTTCCGTGCCTGCGGATCATCGTCAGAAAGTTGTGCGACTTCGGTTTGTACTTTCAGCGCTGTTAACGGGCTACGCAGTTCGTGAGCGGCGTCAGAGGTAAAGCGCCGTTCACGCACCATCATCGCATGTGTACGGTCGAACAGTTGATTCAGCGACTCGACTAGCGGACGCACTTCGCTGGGTACGCCCGCGGCGTTGAGTGGTTTTTCCGAGTCGGGATCGCGCATACGTAGCGCCAGCGCTAGTTTGTTCAGTGGCGAGAGCTCACGACCCAGTAACACCATCATGAAGATTAACATGATGGGTAGCGCAACAAGCCAGGGGATGAGCTGGCCGGTGACGATTGCCAGCGCCATGTCTTCACGGTATTCCCATTCCTGGCCGACAACGATGCGATATTTACCATCAGGTGATGTCATCCAGATAAAGCGCCATTGATCTTTATCACCCACCAGTTGCCCGTCAGCAAAACCTTCACGCTGATAGCTATAGGGAATATCTTCTCCATTATCGCCATCGTTAAGAACCATTCTGCCGTCGCGGGTAAAAATGGCAAATGTCAGGGCATCGTCATCCACATGGCCGTGTTTGAATTTATCCGGCGTTCTTGCCATACGATCTGCCGCATTAATTTCGTTAAGATCGAGCGTACTTAATCGTTTGGCAAACAGCATTAACTGGGTATCGAACAACTCATCGACATTATCAATCGTTTGTTTCCAGGCTACAAAGCTGGAGACAACCCAGGTCAGCGAGGCCAGAATCAAAAAGATCAGCGTCAGCCTGACTCGCAGACTAAGGCGTTGGGTAAATTTCATTTCTCACCTAATGTGTAGCCAATACCGTGAACGGTGCGAATAAAGTCACTGCCGAGTTTGCGTCGCAGATGATGCACATGTACTTCGACGGCATTGCTGGTGACCTCTTCGTCCCAGGTATACAGTTTTTCTTCAATCAGTTTGCGTGGTAGAACACGACCAGCGTTACGCATCAGTAATTCCAGCAGGGCAAATTCTTTTGGCTTGAGTGTTAAGGATTCACCTGCCAGGGTGGCGATCCGTTTGCCCGGGTCGAGCATGACGTTGCCGTGATGTAGCTCGTTGCTGGCATGGCCGTTGGTTCGGCGCATCAGCGCTTCCAGCCTGGCGGCCACTTCTATCAATGCAAAAGGTTTACACAGATAATCGTCGGCCCCCAGACGCAAACCTTCCACGCGTTCCGCCAGTGCGTCGCGCGCGGTCAGGATCAGTACCGGCTCACGCTGACCTTTATCCCGCCACTCGCGCAAAATATCGCGGCCATCCATTCCCGGTAAGGTGAGATCAAGGATCACCGCGTCATAAGGTGCGCTATAAAGCGCCTCTTTTCCCTGACGACCTTCCGTAAACCAGTCAACACTAAAGCCCATCTTACTAAGACCTGTTTTGATGCCGTCACCAATCAGCATGTCATCTTCTATCAGTAAAATTCGCATCTTTTCATCCCTGCGATAGCTGTATTCGTTGTCAGTAAACCGTGTTGTAACGCGCTCTGTACAGTACTAAATTTTCTTTTTTTTCCTTAAGAAGTTGTTAAGGACTATCTTGTTTAATGCCTGGAAACAGACATCAAAGGGAGTAACAAACATGAAAAAATTCGCAGCAGTAATTGCAGTAATGGCCCTGTGTAGCGCACCGGTTATGGCAGCAGAGCAGGGGGGCTTTTCTGGCCCATCGGCAACACAAAGTCAAACCGGAGGATTCCAGGGGCCGAACGGCAGCGTAACTAACGTAGAAAACGCGAAATCTTTGCGTGACGACACCTGGGTAACTCTGCGTGGCAATATCGTTGAGCGCATCTCTGACGATCTGTATGTGTTCAAAGATGCCAGCGGCACCATCAATGTCGATATCGACCACAAACGCTGGAACGGCGTGACAGTTACGCCGAAAGATACGGTTGAGATTCAGGGGGAAGTGGATAAAGACTGGAACTCTGTTGAGATTGACGTGAAACAGATCAGTAAAGTCAATCCGTAATTGTTACTGCTCCCGGGACGCGTTCCCGGGAATAATTTCGCAGGGAGCAACATGAAAAACCGTGCACTGGACGTAAATATTATCGATTTCCCATCAACCCGCGTGGCGATGTTGCCGCATCGCTGTAGCCCTGAGTTGCTCAACTACAGCGTGGCGAAATTTATCATGTGGCGCAAAGACACGGGGTTATCTCCCGTTAACCAAAGCCAGACTTTTGGCGTCGCCTGGGACGATCCTGCCACCACTGCGCCAGACGCGTTTCGCTTTGATATTTGCGGCAGCGTTAACGAGCCTGTTCCGGAGAATCGTTATGGTGTGAGTAATGGCGAACTCACCGCAGGGCGTTATGCGGTTGCCCGTCATTCTGGCGCCCTGGATAACATATCTCACACTATCCGGGCCATCATTCGCCGTTGGCTTCCTGATAGCGGCGAGAAAATGCGTAACGCACCGATATTGTTTCACTACACCAACCTGGCCGAAGGGATGTCAGAGAAGCGGCTGGAAACGGATATTTATGTGCCGTTAATGTGAAGGGGGATCTTTTCCGGAGTGTGAGCCAAATCACTCGCGATAAGTTTGAGCTAACAATGCCACTGGCGTATTGTTGTCAGGCTTATAATTTCTCCGGTAAGGAATACCATGTATACGCGAAATTTATTATGGCTGGTCAGCCTGGTAAGTGCGGCTCCTCTCTATGGTGCTGACGTTCCCGCCAACACACCGCTCGCCCCGCAACAGCTCTTTCGTTACAACAATCATAGCGACCCCGGCACGCTTGACCCGCAAAAGGTTGAGGAGAATACCGCCGCGCAGATTGTGCTGGATCTGTTTGAAGGTCTGGTATGGATGGACGGCGAAGGTAAAGTGCAACCTGCCCAGGCTGAATCCTGGGAAGTGTCAGATGGCGGCAAACGCTATATTTTCCATTTACGCAACGGCTTACAGTGGTCTGATGGTCAGCCTCTGACAGCGCAGGATTTTGTCCTCGGCTGGCAGCGCGCGGTTGACCCCAAAACGGCAAGCCCTTTTGCTGGCTATCTGGCGCAGGCGCATATTAAAAATGCAGCGGCTATCGCGGCGGGAAAATCGGATGTCTCATCGTTAGGCGTGAAAGCGACGGATGACCGCACTTTTGAAGTCACGCTTGAGCAGCCCGTACCGTGGTTTACGACAATGCTAGCCTGGCCGACGCTGTTTCCGGTTCCGCATCATATGATTGCGAAGTATGGCGATAGCTGGAGTAAGCCAGAGCATATGGTTTACAACGGTGCTTTTGTGCTTGATAAATGGGTGGTTAACGAAAAGATTACCGCACGCAAAAATCCAAAGTACCGCGATGCACAACATACGGTATTGCAGCAGGTTGAGTATCTGGCACTGGATAATTCAGTCACCGGCTATAACCGCTATCGTGCGGGTGAAGTCGATCTCACCTGGGTTCCGGCACAACAAATTCCTGCTATTGAAAAATCACTGCCTGGTGAGTTGCAAATTATCCCGCGTCTGAACAGTGAATATTACAATTTCAATATCCAGAAACCACCGTTTGACGATGTTCGTGTCCGGCGGGCGCTATATCTGACGGTCGACAGGCCGTTAATTGCGCAAAAGATACTCGGGTTGCGAACGCCTGCAACCACGTTGACGCCGCCAGAGGTAGAAGGCTTTAACGCGACGACGTTTGATGAACTGCAAAAGCCGATGAGTGAGCGCGTGGCGACGGCAAAAGCCTTGCTCAAACAAGCGGGGTACGATGCTTCTCATCCGCTACGCTTTGAACTGTTCTACAACAAGTATGATTTGCATGAAAAAACGGCAATTGCGTTGTCTTCCGAATGGAAAAAATGGCTTGGTGCACAGGTGACGCTGCGCACGATGGAGTGGAAAACCTATCTTGATACCCGGCGAGCCGGTGATTTCATGCTATCGCGGCAGTCGTGGGATGCGACGTACAATGATGCTTCCACTTTCCTGAACACGCTCAAAAGCGATAGTGAAGAGAATGTCGGTCACTGGAAAAATGCGCAGTATGACGCGTTGCTAAATCAGGCGGCGCAGACCACTGACGCGACAAAGCGTAATGCGTTGTATCAGCAGGCAGAGATGATCATTAATCAGCAGGCACCGCTCATTCCCATCTACTATCAGCCGCTGATCAAATTGCTTAAACCTTACGTTGGCGGTTTCCCGCTGCATAATCCCCAGGATTATGTCTACAGCAAAGAGTTGTATATCAAGGCACATTGATGCCTTTATCGCCGTCGGAGCACGTCCGGCGGCGCTATTCACGCTGATCTCCTGTGACTCGACGCGACAGATAATGTAGTATCTCCGGCAATATTGCCCCTTTGAAGGCTGGCGAATAAGTTGAGGAATCAGAATTAATGAGCGATATGGCAGAGCGCCTTGCGCTACATGAATTTACGGAAAACGCCTACTTAAACTACTCCATGTACGTCATCATGGATCGTGCGTTGCCGTTTATTGGTGATGGTCTGAAACCCGTTCAGCGCCGCATTGTGTATGCGATGTCTGAGCTGGGTCTGAATGCTACCGCCAAATTTAAAAAGTCGGCCCGTACCGTCGGTGACGTACTGGGTAAGTACCATCCGCACGGCGACAGCGCCTGCTATGAAGCGATGGTTCTGATGGCGCAGCCGTTTTCTTACCGTTATCCGCTGGTTGATGGTCAGGGGAACTGGGGCGCGCCGGACGATCCGAAATCGTTCGCGGCAATGCGTTACACCGAATCCCGTCTGTCGAAATATTCCGAGCTGTTATTGAGCGAGCTGGGGCAGGGGACGGCGGATTGGGTGCCAAACTTCGACGGCACCTTGCAGGAGCCGAAAATGCTGCCTGCCCGCCTGCCGAATATTTTGCTTAACGGCACCACCGGTATTGCTGTCGGGATGGCAACGGACATTCCGCCACATAACCTGCGCGAAGTCGCACAGGCAGCAATCGCCTTAATCGACCAGCCGAAAACCACGCTCGATCAGTTACTGGATATTGTGCAGGGGCCGGATTACCCGACCGAAGCGGAAATCATCACCTCCCGGGCGGAGATCCGCAAAATCTACGAAAATGGTCGTGGTTCTGTGCGTATGCGCGCAGTGTGGAAGAAAGAAGATGGCGCGGTGGTCATCAGTGCCTTACCGCATCAGGTTTCTGGTGCGCGCGTACTGGAGCAAATTGCTGCGCAAATGCGTAACAAAAAGCTGCCAATGGTTGACGATCTACGCGATGAATCCGACCACGAGAACCCGACCCGTCTGGTGATTGTGCCGCGCTCTAATCGCGTGGATATGGATCAGGTGATGAATCACCTCTTCGCCACCACCGATCTGGAAAAGAGCTATCGCATTAACCTTAATATGATCGGTCTGGATGGGCGTCCGGCGGTGAAAAACCTGCTGGAAATCCTCTCCGAATGGCTGGTATTCCGTCGCGATACCGTGCGCCGCCGTTTGAACTATCGTCTGGAGAAAGTCCTCAAGCGCCTGCATATCCTGGAAGGTTTGCTGGTGGCGTTTCTCAATATCGACGAAGTGATTGAGATCATTCGTAATGAAGATGAACCGAAACCGGCGCTGATGTCGCGTTTTGGCCTCACGGAAACCCAGGCGGAAGCGATCCTCGAATTGAAACTGCGTCATCTCGCCAAACTGGAAGAGATGAAGATTCGCGGTGAGCAGAACGAGCTGGAAAAAGAGCGTGACCAGTTGCAGAGCATTCTGGCTTCCGAGCGCAAGATGAATAATCTGCTGAAGAAAGAGTTGCAGGCCGATGCGCAAGCATATGGTGACGATCGCCGTTCACCGTTGCAGGAACGCGAAGAAGCGAAAGCAATGAGTGAGCACGACATGCTGCCGTCTGAACCCGTTACCATCGTGCTGTCGCAGATGGGCTGGGTGCGTAGCGCTAAAGGCCACGATATTGACGCCCCAGGTTTGAACTACAAAGCGGGTGACAGCTTTAAAGCTGCGGTGAAAGGCAAGAGCAACCAGCCAGTGGTGTTTGTTGATTCTACCGGACGCAGCTATGCCATCGACCCAATTACGCTGCCGTCGGCGCGTGGTCAGGGCGAACCGCTTACTGGCAAACTGACGTTGCCGCCAGGTGCTACCGTTGACCATATGCTGATGGAAAGCGACGATCAGAAACTGTTGATGGCTTCCGATGCGGGTTACGGTTTTGTCTGCACCTTTAACGATCTGGTGGCGCGTAATCGTGCAGGTAAAGCATTGATCACTTTACCGGAAAATGCGCATGTCATGCCGCCGGTAGTCATTGAAGATGCTTCTGATATGTTGCTGGCAATTACTCAGGCAGGCCGCATGTTGATGTTCCCGGTAAGCGAGCTTCCGCAACTGTCGAAGGGTAAAGGCAACAAGATCATCAACATTCCGTCGGCAGAAGCCGCGCGGGGCGAGGATGGTTTGGCACACCTGTATGTACTGCCGCCGCAAAGTACCCTGACCATTCATGTCGGGAAACGCAAAATCAAACTGCGCCCGGAAGAATTGCTGAAAGTTACCGGTGAGCGTGGCCGTCGCGGCACCTTGATGCGTGGTTTGCAGCGTATCGACCGTGTCGAGATTGATTCGCCTCTCCGCGCCAGCAGCAGCGATAGCGAAGAGTAATATGCCGGAGGGGGCTTTCTCCCGTTTGCAAGGACTGCCGGATGGAACGTTAAGTCGTCATCCGGCAGCGTAATCAGCCCCAGGAAACGATAAAAATTCCCTTGAAACCGTTGTTTATTCATGCGTTGCGATTAACAATACGCTTTTCCAGAGAGCGGCTTTTAACAATGCCCTAACCTGATTTCAGGTGACGTACAATGCCAGTCTCTCAGATCTTCAGAGGGTGTTATGCTATATATCTTTCGTCTTATTATTACCGTGATTTACAGCTTGTTAGTCTGTGTTTTCGGCTCCATTTACTGTCTGTTCAGCCCGAGAAATCCGAAGCATGTGGCCACCTTTGGGCATATGTTTGGTCGTCTTGCACCGCTGTTCGGCCTTAAAGTTGAGTGTCGCAAACCCGCTGATGCTGAAAGTTATGGTAATGCTATCTATATCGCTAACCACCAGAACAACTATGACATGGTGACGGCATCGAATATCGTGCAGCCACCGACAGTCACTGTGGGTAAAAAGAGTTTGCTGTGGATCCCCTTTTTTGGTCAGTTGTACTGGTTAACTGGCAACTTATTGATCGACAGAAACAATCGTACTAAAGCGCACGGCACTATCGCGGAAGTGGTGAATCACTTCAAAAAACGCCGTATTTCCATCTGGATGTTCCCGGAAGGAACGCGCAGCCGTGGTCGTGGCCTGCTGCCGTTTAAAACAGGGGCATTTCATGCGGCGATTGCGGCAGGCGTCCCCATTATTCCCGTGTGTGTTTCCACAACTTCGAATAAGATTAATCTTAACCGACTGAATAATGGTTTAGTGATCGTAGAAATGCTGCCGCCAATTGACGTCAGTCAATATGGTAAAGATCAGGTTCGCGAGCTGGCTGCCCATTGTCGTTCGATAATGGAACAAAAAATAGCCGAGCTCGATAAAGAAGTCGCAGAGCGCGAAGCCGCCGGAAAAGTTTAAGTCGGCAGTCTGTTTTTGCGGGAATGTTTTCCTGCACGGTATTACTTTAGCCAGTTTTACATGGAGCAAATATGTCACTCAGTCGGCGTCAGTTCATTCAGGCATCGGGGATTGCACTGTGTGCAGGAGCAGTCCCCCTGAAGGCAAGCGCAGCCGGGCAACAGCAACCACTGCCCGTTCCGCCGCTGCTTGAATCTCGCCGTGGGCAACCGCTGTTTATGACAGTACAACGTGCGCACTGGTCATTTACGCCAGGAACGCGCGCGTCGGTTTGGGGTATCAATGGTCGCTACCTTGGGCCGACTATCCGCGTCTGGAAGGGCGATGATGTTAAGCTGATTTACAGCAACCGACTGACAGAAAATGTCTCAATGACAGTCGCCGGGCTACAGGTGCCAGGCCCGCTGATGGGGGGGCCTGCACGCATGATGTCGCCAAATGCTGATTGGGCACCTGTGCTGCCAATTCGTCAGAGCGCCGCGACCCTGTGGTATCACGCCAACACACCGAACCGCACGGCACAGCAGGTTTATAACGGCCTTGCCGGGATGTGGCTGGTGGAAGATGAAGTCAGCAAGTCGCTGCCAATCCCTAATCATTATGGAGTGGATGATTTTCCGGTCATTATCCAGGATAAACGGCTGGATAACTTTGGCACGCCGGAATACAACGAGCCGGGAAGCGGCGGTTTTGTTGGCGATACGCTACTGGTCAATGGCGTACAAAGCCCGTATGTTGAAGTTTCGCGCGGTTGGGTGCGCCTGCGTTTATTGAACGCGTCGAACTCCCGTCGTTATCAATTACAGATGAGTGACGGACGTCCGTTGCACGTGATTTCTGGCGACCAGGGGTTCCTGCCTGCACCCGTGTCGGTGAAACAGCTTTCGCTGGCACCGGGCGAGCGTCGTGAGATTCTGGTGGATATGAGCAACGGTGATGAAGTGTCGATCACCTGTGGTGAAGCGGCGAGCATTGTTGATCGTATTCGTGGCTTCTTTGAGCCATCCAGCATTCTGGTTTCCACGCTGGTGCTGACGCTGCGCCCGACCGGTCTTCTGCCGCTGGTGACAGACAGCCTGCCGATGCGTTTGTTACCGACCGAAATAATGGCCGGCTCTCCGATTCGCAGCCGTGATATTAGCTTGGGTGACGATCCTGGCATCAACGGGCAGTTGTGGGACGTCAATCGTATTGATGTCACCGCGCAGCAAGGTACGTGGGAACGCTGGACGGTGCGGGCAGATGAGCCGCAATCATTCCATATTGAAGGCGTGATGTTCCAGATCCGTAACGTGAACGGCGCGATGCCATTCCCGGAAGACAGAGGCTGGAAAGACACCGTATGGGTTGATGGGCAAGTGGAACTGCTTGTCTATTTCGGTCAGCCTTCCTGGGCGCACTTCCCGTTCTACTTTAATAGCCAGACACTGGAAATGGCGGATCGCGGTTCCATCGGGCAACTGTTGGTTAATCCGGTACCTTAATCTCCATACTCGCCCGAGGAGGGCGAGTATGGAATACCTTTCGATTTCTCTTTCGTTCCGGCTTATAATCCCCGGCCTTTGATTATTTTTTTACCATTTCTGGAAGCAAAATGAGCTCTATCTCCCTGATCCAACCGGATCGCGACCTGTTCTCCTGGCCGCAGTACTGGGCCGCCTGTTTTGGACCGGCACCGTTTTTGCCGATGTCTCGTGAAGAGATGGATCAACTTGGCTGGGATAGCTGCGACATCATTTTGGTTACTGGCGACGCGTATGTTGATCACCCGAGCTTCGGGATGGCGATTTGCGGTCGTATGCTGGAAGCGCAAGGCTTTCGTGTCGGGATCATCGCCCAGCCGGACTGGAGCAGCAAAGATGACTTTATGCGTCTGGGCAAACCGAATCTGTTTTTCGGCGTGACCGCAGGCAACATGGACTCGATGATCAACCGTTACACTGCCGATCGTCGTTTACGTCATGACGATGCCTACACCCCGGATAATGTCGCGGGTAAGCGTCCGGATCGCGCGACACTGGTTTATACCCAGCGTTGTAAAGAAGCATGGAAAGATGTACCGGTGATCCTCGGTGGTATCGAGGCCAGCCTGCGTCGTACCGCGCATTATGATTACTGGTCTGACACCGTGCGCCGTTCGGTGCTGGTAGATTCCAAAGCCGACATGCTGATGTTCGGTAACGGTGAGCGTCCGCTGGTGGAAGTGGCGCATCGTCTGGCGATGGGCGAGCCGATTAGTGAAATCCGCGATGTACGTAATACCGCGATTATCGTGAAAGAAGCGCTACCTGGCTGGAGTGGCGTGGATTCTACTCGTCTCGACACTCCCGGGAAAATTGACCCGATCCCGCATCCGTATGGCGAAGATTTGCCGTGCGCGGATAACAAACCGGTGACACCGAAAAAACAGGAAGCGAAAGTCGTTACTGTGCAGCCGCCGCGTCCGAAACCGTGGGAAAAAACCTACGTGTTGTTGCCTTCATTCGAGAAAGTGAAGGGCGATAAAGTGCTGTACGCACATGCTTCGCGTATTCTGCACCACGAAACCAACCCAGGCTGCGCTCGTGCGCTGATGCAAAAACATGGCGACCGCTATGTGTGGATCAACCCGCCAGCCATTCCGCTTTCTACCGAAGAGATGGACAGCGTCTTTGCGTTGCCGTACAAGCGCGTGCCGCATCCGGCTTACGGTAATGCCCGTATTCCGGCTTACGAAATGATCCGTTTCTCGGTCAATATTATGCGTGGCTGCTTTGGCGGCTGTTCTTTCTGTTCTATTACCGAGCATGAAGGGCGCATTATTCAGAGCCGTTCGGAAGACTCGATCATTAATGAGATTGAAGCGATCCGCGATACCGTTCCGGGCTTTACGGGCGTGATTTCCGATCTCGGCGGGCCAACGGCCAACATGTATATGTTGCGCTGCAAATCGCCACGCGCCGAGCAGACCTGCCGCCGCTTGTCGTGTGTGTATCCGGATATTTGTCCGCATATGGACACTAACCACGAGCCGACGATCAATCTCTATCGCCGTGCCCGCGATCTGAAAGGCATTAAAAAGATCCTGATCGCCTCCGGCGTGCGCTATGACATCGCCGTAGAAGATCCGCGCTACATCAAAGAGCTGGCGACCCATCACGTCGGTGGTTATCTGAAGATTGCGCCGGAACATACCGAAGAAGGGCCACTGTCGAAGATGATGAAGCCGGGCATGGGTAGCTATGACCGCTTTAAAGAGCTGTTCGACACCTACTCGAAACAGGCAGGCAAAGAGCAGTATCTGATCCCGTATTTCATCTCCGCACACCCCGGTACGCGTGATGAAGATATGGTGAACCTGGCGCTGTGGCTGAAAAAACACCGCTTCCGTCTCGACCAGGTGCAGAACTTCTATCCGTCGCCGTTGGCTAACTCGACCACCATGTATTACACCGGCAAAAACCCGCTGGCGAAGATTGGTTATAAGAGCGAAGACGTCTTCGTACCGAAGGGCGACAAGCAGCGACGTTTGCATAAAGCGTTATTGCGTTACCACGATCCGGCAAACTGGCCGTTAATCCGCCAGGCGCTGGAAGCGATGGGTAAAAAGCATCTGATTGGCAGTCGTCGCGATTGCTTAGTGCCTGCGCCAACCATTGAAGAGATGCGCGAGGCCCGTCGCCAGAACCGCAATACCCGTCCGGCGTTGACCAAACATACGCCAATGGCGACCCAGCGCCAGACACCTGCCGGAGCAAAGAAAGCGCCACCCGCGCAATCTCGCCCGGTGAATGCAGGGGCGAAGAAACGCCCAAAAGTGGCTGTTGGTCGTTAAGTTAATTATCCCCGGTAGCAGAATAGCTACCGGGGATATTTTTATCATTCCGCATACATACGCAAGCAGCGCAGGCAATCAAAATAGTCTTGCGCATCAAGGCGTGTATTGGCTCTGTTAGCTTCGGATTTGGCGGCGTAGATCTGCGGGCGTAATGCTTTTATATCCTGCTCAAGTCGGGCGATTTTGGCATTTAATGTTTGTACATTACCCGCCAGTTGACTGACCTTTTGTTCATTGACGCAGCCACTTAGTAAGCTGGTCGCCAGAACAACAGCTCCCACGGTGAAAATCGTTTTCATATAGTGTTCCCTTTTATTTATTATTCCTATTCAACTCACTGCTTTAATCTGGCCGCAGTCTTCGCTTCAATCTGTTTAAGCAAACTTCCGCTATTCGGACGGATGAAATCTGCAATTTCCCACAGCCCTTCGCGCCGCTGTAAAACCAAATCCTGCTCTTCGCTGTTGCCATTGGTCAGCGCAATACGAACATGGATGCGGGCGGAATCAGCGGTTTTCTCCAGTACACGGATTTCATTAATGCGAGAAAATAGCGTTTCTTCGCCAAAACAGATCGGATTATCGTAAATAAATTGCCGCTCGATTTGCATATCTTCATCGGGGTTGCTGTCAGTTTTGAAGGTAGTTTTATAGAAGGCATTAACGGCCTGACGATAAGTGTCGGAAACAACCCACGTCCAGGGCCAGCTATAATCGGCAATATGCTCAAATAGTTCACTGACAAAAGCTTCTGGCTGTTCTTTTTGCAGCGATGCCAGCGTTGCCAGGATTTTTTCATTCTCGCTATTAACTGCCTGCCAGACGCTACCATGATTGCTGGCAATATCGTCAATGACCCAACGATCATTTTCGGCCACCATTTTCAGCGTTTGTGTGGTCTTTTCTTTATCGTCTTTGAAGGCACGAAAGCGCACAACGGCATCCGCGTGGTCGGCGTCTATTTGGGTAATCGCTACGCTTTCTAACACCAGATCGCCAAAATCCTGACAGTCACAAATCGGATCGTAATCCAGCCAGCCAATATTGCCCGGTAGAGTGAGATTATCATTCAGGGTTAGCACCTTTTGTATGCGTTCAGATGTTATTGCCTGCTCTCCTGTTGCACCGAAATAAGGCGCACTGGCATCCGATTTATAGTTTTGATAAATCAGGCGAACTGTTTGTTCAGCGGTTAGCGATGGTGATTGTGCCTGAGTCGTGAAGCTTGCAAAAACAGCCAAAAACAGAAGAAGTATTTGTCTCATCTGTTTTTTACCTCACCGTCGCGTTTATCCATATTGTAGATGCTTTGTTGCTTTAAGAGCTTCCAGCTCCGCATGATGATGTCCTTAAATGTGGCATTTCTGAACGGAGGAGAGTAACAACGGGCGGGAGGCGAGGGGAATAAATGATTTCTGAAAAGTCCGGTAGCGGAACATTACCGCCACCGGGAGAATTTGTGCGTTAGCCGCCGAACTGGTCGGGATCGGGACCGAGGCGTTTACCTTGATCGAGTTTCGCGATTTCACCAAGTTCGTCTTTGTCGAGACGGAAATCCCAGACATTAAAGTTTTCGGCAATGCGTGAAGGTGTGACTGATTTTGGGATCACCACCAGGCCGTTATCCAGATGCCAGCGGATGACAATCTGTGCTGGAGTTTTGCCGTATTTATCCGCCAGATCGCGAATGATTTTCTGGTCAAAGACACCTTTTCCGCCTTGCGCTAACGGGCTCCAGGATTCGGTCTGAATTTTGTGCGTAGCGTTCCAGGCGTGAAGCTGGCGTTGCTGCATCAGCGGATGAAGTTCGATCTGATTAATCACGGGGGGCACGCCAGTTTCATCAATCAGACGTTGCAAATGGTGGATCTGGAAGTTACAGACGCCGATGCTTTTGATTAACCCCTCTTTTTGCAGCTCGATCATTCCCTTCCATGCTTCGACATAATGGTCGATAGCGGGAACGGGCCAGTGCATTAAGTAGAGATCGATATAATCAAGCTGGAGTTTTTTCAGGCTGTCCAGCAGGGCTTCACGGGGACGCTTGTGGTCGTCGTTCCACAGTTTGGTAGTGATGAACAACTCTTCTCTGGCAAGTGCGGCATTTTTCAGTGCCTTGCCGACGCCTTCTTCGTTTTTATAGGCCGCGGCGGTATCAATCGAGCGATATCCCACTTCCAGGGCTTTTTGAATCGCGGTGATTACCTCCTCATTACTTGCTTGCCAGACGCCCAGTCCCAACTGGGGCATGACATTGCCATCCTGTAGCTTAATAACGGTTGGATTAGTCATATGTTCCTCCTTATATGAACTCACCGGAGCAGGCTCCGGTGAGGTGTTGTGAACTTAAGTCTGGACGAAATACCCAAAAACGAAAGTGTGAGGAGGAAAAAGCTTAACGGGCTGCTTCGTAAATGCGACGGCTGACATCCAGCGTAATATCATGATTTTCGCCCAGTTGGGTCATGCCGTGTTCTTCCAGCTTCTTCAGTAATGCCGGGATAGAACTGCCGTCCAGACCGTAGTCGGACAGGCGCGTCGGCACGCCTAATTGCTCGAAGAAGTTGCGGGTAGCGGCAATTGCGGCGTCAATACGCTCGTCATCGGAACCTTCGGTGATGTTCCAGACACGTTCAGCGTATTGCAGCAGTTTCGCGCGCTTGGTGTCGCGTTTTTCATTCCATAGCGCAGGCAGGACGATAGCCAGCGTTTGCGCGTGATCCAGGCCGTGCATAGCAGTCAGTTCGTGGCCCAGCATATGCGTTGCCCAGTCCTGCGGTACGCCCGCGCCAATCAAACCGTTCAGTGCCTGAGTCGCTGCCCACATGACGTTCGCGCGCACATCGTAGTTTTCTGGCTCTTTCAGGGCTTTCGGGCCATCTTCGAGAAGCGTCAGCAAAATACCTTCTGCGAAGCGATCCTGAATTTTGGCATCAACCGGTTTGGTAACATACTGTTCTACGGTGTGTACAAAGGCGTCCACTACGCCATTAGCCACCTGGCGCGGCGGCAGGGTGTAGGTATAAACCGGATCGAGCACGGCAAATACCGGCTGAACGTGGGCAGAATGAAACGCCTGTTTGTCACCGGTGGTTTTGCGAGAGATCACCGCACCTGCGTTGGATTCTGAACCGGTCGCTGGCAGCGTCAGCACGCAGCCCATTGGGATGGCACTTTTAATCTCTTTACCACCCGTTTGCAGGATGTGCCACGGATCGACATTCTCAGGATAATTTGCTGCTGCGGCGATAAACTTGGTGCCGTCCAGTACGGAACCGCCACCAACCGCCAGCAGGAAAGTCACTTTCTGTTCGCGAACCAGTTTCACGGCGTTCATCAGCGTTTCATAAGTCGGGTTTGGTTCGATACCGCCAAACTCCAGCACGTCCATGCCTTTCAGGGAATCCAGTACTTGATCCAGAACGCCGGTTTTTTTAACGCTACCGCCGCCGTAAGTAATCAATATGCGGGCATCGTGAGGGATTTGCTCGCGTAAACCGGCGATAGCGCCTTTACCAAACAGAATGCGGGTTGGGGTATGCAGATTAAAGTTGTTCATTACTTGCTCTCTTTGCTGGGCCAATATGAGGGCAGAGATCAGTCTGCCTGATGTTTGTCATTGTGGTCGCCAGCGCCGTGGCTCTCAATGCTCATTTCTGCCAATGTCTTGCCTATTTCTCCAGAGTGCTGGAGAAATAGTACAAAATTGCGCACAATCAAATTGCCGCATTAATCCTAAGAAATTACACGATATGAAACGTGAAGAGATTTGCCGACTGCTGACGGATAAAATTAATAATCTGAAAAATAAAGAAAATAGTTTGTCAGAACTGTTGCCTGATGTGCGCTTGCTGTTTGGCGAGAATCCCGGGGCACGTACGCCGGTAATGTACGAGCCAGGCATCATAATTCTCTTTTCCGGGCATAAAATCGGTTATATCAATGAACGAGTGTTTCGTTATGATGCCAATGAATATCTGCTACTGACGGTGCCATTACCCTTTGAGTGCGAAACTTACGCTACGCCGGAGGTGCCATTAGCGGGCTTACGTCTCAATGTTGATATTTTGCAGTTACAGGAACTGTTGATGGACATTGGCGAGGATGAACATTTTCAACCGTCGATGGCAGCCAGCGGCATAAACTCCGCCACGCTGTCAGAAGAGATTTTATGTGCGGCGGAGCGGTTACTGGATGTGATGGAGCGACCGCTGGATGCGCGCATTCTCGGCAAGCAGATCATCCGCGAAATTCTTTACTACGTGCTGACCGGACCTTGCGGCGGAGCATTACTGGCGCTGGTCAGTCGCCAGACGCATTTCAGTCTGATTAGCCGCGTGCTGAAACGTATTGAGAATAAGTACACCGAAAATCTAAGCGTCGAGCAACTCGCGGCAGAAGCCAATATGAGTGTTTCTGCCTTCCATCATAATTTTAAATCTGTCACCAGCACCTCGCCTTTGCAGTATTTGAAGAACTACCGGCTGCATAAGGCGCGAATGATGATCATCCACGATGGCATGAAAGCCAGTGCGGCAGCGATGCGTGTAGGTTATGAAAGTGCATCACAGTTCAGCCGCGAATTTAAACGTTACTTCGGTGTGACGCCGGGTGAAGATGCAGCAAGAATGCGGGCGATGCAGGGGAGTTAAATGCGTTCCCGGCATTGCTGCCGGGAACAGAGGAAAATGTCAGGCGTTACCGTATTTTTTTTTAATTACCACAAACAGCGTGCCTAACAGGCCTGCGGTTAACAGGGCAATTGGCAGGATCATCAGAAACGTCATCACCTGATCTTCATGGCGTTTAACGAACGGGATCATGCTTAAGGCGTAACCAAAACTGGTCACCACGCTGACCCACAGCAGTCCACTTAGCCAGTTGAAAAACTGGAAGCGACGGTTTGGCAGACCGGAAATCCCCGCCATTGTTGGCAGCAGCGTGCGGACAAATGCGAGAAAACGCCCAGCCAGCAGAGCCAGCAAACCGTGGCGGTCAAACATACAGGTGGCGCGTTGATGATATTTAGCCGGAAGCTGCGCCAGCCAGCCTTTCACCGTTTTGGTATTACCTAACCAACGTCCCTGAATATAACTTAACCAGCAGCCCAGACTGGCTGCGGCAGTCAGAATCGCGATTGTTGGCAGAAAATCCATAACCCCCTGGGCAATCAGTGCGCCAGCCAGTATTAACAAGCTGTCGCCTGGCAAAAACGAGGCGGGCAACAGGCCGTTTTCTAAAAACAGCGTGGCAAACATGACAAAGTAAACAACGCTAACAATATGAGGGTCCGCCAGCGCGGCAAAGTCGTGTTGCCAGAGCGCAGCGATAATGTCTTGAATAACAGCCATGGACTTTCCTGTGGAACAGCGTTTAAGCCTTTATTTGCCTATTGTACTCCTGAATCGTCCGGGACGCCTTGATCCCGGACGCAACAATTTAAGACTAATCACAATTAAATGTCTGCAAAATTGTCCAAATTTGGCAATGTTACACAATTCGTGCAAAGCCCGCGTCCAGATCGGCAATCAGATCGTCGACGTTTTCCAGACCAATATGCAGGCGAATCAACGTGCCGCTGAAATCAATCTTTCCTTGTGGGCGGATGGCTGCGATATGTTCCGGCTGATTCGCAAGGATCAACGATTCATAGCCGCCCCACGAGTAGGCCATGCTAAATAAACTGAAGTTATCCAGATAGTTCGCCAGTTCTTCGTCGTTGAGTTTTTTCTTCAGCACAAAGGAAAATAGTCCGCTGCTACCTGTAAAGTCTCGTTTCCAGAACTCATGGCCTTTACTTTCCGGCAGAGCAGGGTGGTTAACCCGCTCAACCAGCGGATGCGCTGCCAGCCATTCCGCAACTTTCAGACTGCTTTCATGATGCTGACGCAGACGCACGCCTAAAGTGCGCAAGCCACGGCTGGTCATATAGGCGGTATCGGCATCGACCATCTGCCCCATCAGATAAGAGTTCTCCCGCAGTTGCTCCCAACAACGGGCATTGCACACCGCGGTGCCGATCATCGCATCTGAGTGACCCACAAGATATTTGGTGGCGGCCTGAATGGAAATATCGATACCAAAATCGAGGGCTTTGAACAGCACTCCGGCAGCCCAGGTGTTATCAATCATAATGATGGCGTCCGGCACCACGCTGCGCACGGCGGCGACAATCGCCGGAACATCATGCACTTCCATAGTGATGGAACCTGGCGATTCCAGAAATACCACTTTGGTATTTGGCCGCAGATGTTTAACGATATTCGCGCCAATCAGCGGATCAAACCACGATGTCGTTACGCCCAATTTGCTGAGGATTTTGCTACAAAAATCCTGACTCGGTTCGTAGGCTGTGTTGGTCATCAACACATGATCGCCTTGTTCGACAAACGCGAGAATGGAATTGGCAACGGCTGCCGCCCCGCAAGGAAACAGCACGCAGCCTGCGCCACCTTCCAGTTCACACATCGCTTCTTGCAATGAGAAGTGCGTTAACGTTCCGCGGCGGCCATAGAATAATTCACCATTGGCACGATTACGCGTCGCGTGTTTTTTTGCTTCCACACTATCAAAGACCAGCGAAGAGGCGCGCTGAATCACGCTATTTACCGCGCCAAGGGTATATTTTTTGCTGCGTCCTGCATTGACCAGTTGAGTATCAAGTTGTTTGTTTGCCATGTCGGGATTCCTGTTTTTATACGTCTGGATGTCTAAACTAGCATGAATAATAGTGGGCGCATCCTGAAGAATTGGCATAAAGCAGAAAATTTTCGCAAATGGCGTGCTGGTGACTTTTTTACTGCGTAAACGCAAAGAAAAGAAAGCAAAGGTACGGCAGTATGCAAATAGTAATGAGAACGACTATCAATTCGACGTCGTTTTGATATTATTGTGCGCAGATTTTGTGACTTGCGTCCTGGAGATACACAGTGGGTAATAATTTAATGCAGACGGATCTTTCCGTCTGGGGTATGTATCAGCACGCCGATATTGTCGTTAAGTGCGTGATGATTGGGCTGATTCTGGCCTCCGTAGTCACCTGGGCAATCTTCTTCAGCAAGAGCGTTGAGTTCTTCAACCAGAAGCGTCGCCTGAAGCGTGAACAGCAACTGCTGGCTGAAGCTCGCTCCTTAAACCAGGCCAACGATATCGCCGCTGATTTTGGTAGCAAAAGCTTAAGTCTGCATTTGCTCAATGAAGCGCAGAACGAGCTGGAACTGTCAGAAGGCAGCGACGATAACGACGGTATTAAAGAGCGCACCAGTTTCCGTCTTGAACGTCGGGTCGCCGCAGTGGGGCGTCAAATGGGGCGCGGTAACGGCTACCTTGCAACCATCGGCGCGATTTCGCCGTTTGTGGGGCTGTTTGGTACAGTCTGGGGCATCATGAACAGCTTTATCGGTATTGCGCAAACGCAGACTACCAACCTGGCAGTTGTTGCACCGGGCATCGCAGAAGCGCTGCTGGCAACGGCAATCGGTCTGGTGGCAGCAATTCCGGCGGTTGTTATCTATAACGTATTCGCACGTCAGATTGGCGGCTTTAAAGCGATGCTGGGTGATGTCGCAGCGCAGGTGCTGTTGCTGCAAAGCCGTGATCTGGATCTGGAAGCCAGCGCCGCTGCGCATCCGGTTCGTGTCGCACAAAAATTACGCGCAGGATAATGTCCGATGGCAATGCATCTTAACGAAAACCTCGACGATAACGGCGAAATGCACGACATCAACGTGACGCCGTTTATCGACGTGATGTTGGTTCTGCTGATTATCTTTATGGTGGCGGCACCGTTAGCGACGGTAGATGTGAAGGTGAACTTGCCTGCTTCTACCAGCACGCCGCAGCCGCGCCCGGAAAAACCGGTTTATCTGTCGGTGAAGGCGGATAACTCGATGTTCATCGGTAACGATCCTGTCACCGATGAAACGATGGTTACGGCACTGAATGCGTTAACCGAAGGTAAGAAAGATACCACCATCTTCTTCCGCGCGGACAAAACCGTCGATTACGAGACGTTGATGAAGGTAATGGATACGCTGCATCAGGCGGGTTACCTGAAGATAGGTCTGGTTGGCGAAGAAACTGCCAAAGCGAAGTAACGCAGAATTGCCTGATGCGCTGCGCTTATCAGGCCTACAGACTCTATCGCAATATATTGAATTTGCATGAATTTGTAGGCCGGATAAGGCGTTCATGCCGCATCCGACATTCGGTGCTCAATGCCTGATGCGACGCTGGCGCGTCTTATCCGGCCTACAAAATCTATTGCAACGTTTTGAATTTTCATGAGTTTGCAGGCCTGATGAGGTGTTTTCGCCGCATCAGGCAAGAGTTAAAAGCACAATGATGCCCGGTCGCTTCTCACAACCGGGCATTTTTTCAGCCTAAATGCTCACCGCCGCACACGCCGTGCACTTCCGCAGTGACGTAGCTCGATTCCTGGCTTGCCAGATAAACATACACAGGGGCCAGTTCCGCCGGTTGTCCGGCACGTTTCATTGGTGTTTTCTGGCCAAACTGCGGGATCTTATCCTGCGTCTGTCCGCCGGAAATTTGCAGTGCCGTCCAGACAGGGCCAGGCGCGACAATGTTCACCCGAATACCTTTCTCCGCGACCTGTTTCGCCAGACCACGGCTGTAGTTAAGAATCGCCGTTTTCGTTGCAGCATAATCCAGCAAGTGTGGGCTTGGCTGATACGCCTGGATTGACGAAGTGGTTATGATACCGGAGCCTTTCGGCAACAATGGAATCGCTTCCTGGTTAATAAGGTAACCAGGAAGATCCCTAAACGTCGGATTTATGCGACAAAGGATTAACGTATATGTTGATTGGCTGTTGCGTGCTGTTTACTCAATTACGATATACTGTTGCCCGTTTTAACTACACGACAGGAATGTATGGAACGTTTTCTTGAAAATGCAATGTATGCTTCTCGCTGGCTGCTTGCCCCCGTGTACTTTGGCCTTTCGCTGGCGCTGGTTGCTCTGGCGCTGAAGTTCTTTCAGGAGATTATTCACGTATTGCCGAATATCTTCTCGATAGCGGAATCTGATTTGATCCTCGTGTTACTGTCGCTGGTAGATATGACGCTGGTTGGCGGTTTGCTGGTGATGGTAATGTTTTCCGGTTATGAGAATTTTGTCTCGCAGTTAGATATCTCCGAGAACAAAGAGAAGCTGAACTGGCTGGGGAAAATGGATGCTACGTCGCTGAAAAATAAAGTGGCGGCGTCGATTGTGGCAATCTCTTCCATTCACTTACTGCGCGTCTTTATGGATGCGAAAAATGTCCCGGATAACAAACTGATGTGGTACGTCATTATCCATCTGACGTTTGTGCTCTCTGCATTTGTGATGGGCTATCTTGACCGACTCACCCGTCATAATCACTGATCTTATTCGGGCGCGGTTCTCGCGCCCGGTATTAACACGTTATTTATCGGAAGACGCCTGCCACAGATTTAGCTCGCCATCAGCGATATGTTGGTCAATCTGCGCCAGTTCTTCGGCACTAAACAGCAGATTATTTAGCGCCTGTACGTTCTCCTCCAGTTGCTCCGGACGGCTGGCACCAATCAATACCGACGTCACTCGATCATCTTTCAGCAACCAGCTTAATGCCATTTGAGCCATAGATTGACCACGCTGCTGTGCCATTTCATTTAATAAACGCAGACTGTTGAGGTTGGCGTTGGTAAGCATTTTCGGCGTCAGGCCGCGAACTTTGTGCCCTTCACGATGCATCCGAGAATCTTCAGGAATACCGTTGAGATATTTTCCGGTTAACAATCCCTGGGCGAGCGGAGTGAAGGCAATGCAGCCCACACCGTTATTTTCCAGGGTATCCAGCAGACCGCTTTTATCCACCCAGCGGTTCAGTAAATTGTACGAAGGTTGGTGAATTAGCAGCGGAATTTTCCACTCGTGTAGCAACTCGACCATTTTTTGCGTTCGCTCTGGCGAGTAAGACGATATCCCTACATACAGAGCCTTACCACTTTGCACCGCATGGGCCAGCGCCGACGCGGTTTCTTCCATCGGCGTATTTTCATCGACGCGATGAGAGTAAAAGATATCGACATACTCCAGCCCCATACGTTTCAGGCTTTGGTCGAGGCTAGCGAGCAGGTATTTACGCGACCCGCCAGAGCCATACGGGCCGGGCCACATATCGTAGCCAGCTTTGGTGGAGATGATTAACTCGTCACGATAAGCGGCAAAATCTTCCCGCAGCAGACGGCCAAAGTTCTCTTCCGCACTGCCAGGAGGCGGGCCGTAGTTGTTGGCTAAATCAAAGTGCGTAATGCCCAAATCAAAGGCTTTACGCAGGATCGCACGCTGTGACTCCAGCGCGTTGACGTGACCAAAATTGTGCCACAAACCGAGCGATAACGCGGGCAGGCGTAAACCGCTTTTTCCGCAATAGCGGTACTGCATCTGCTCGTAACGCTCGGGATTCGCTAACCAGACCATGACATCTCCTTTCCACTGTTCAATTTCGAAACGATGTTTCTAGTCTAGCGATTTGCCAGGGGAGATCCCGTAGCATCGCTCACAGTGTGACGAAAAACTGGGCAAAAACACGTGCTTATGCTTTGCTTAAAAAAACACCAGTTGAGGAGTGAAACGATGCCGCGTCTGACCGCTAAAGATTTCCCACAAGAGTTGCTGGACTACTACGACTATTACGCTCACGGGAAAATATCGAAACGTGAGTTCCTCAATATTGCGGCGAAGTATGCAGTGGGCGGGATGACGGCATTAGCATTGTTTGATTTGCTCAGGCCAAATTATGCATGGGCGACCCAGGTGGAGTTTACCGATCCGGATATTGTTGCGGAGTACATCACGTATCCTTCGCCAAATGGTCATGGTGAGGTGCGCGGCTATCTGGTGAAACCTGCGAAGATGAACAGCAAAACGCCAGCCGTAGTGGTGGTGCATGAGAATCGCGGGCTGAATCCGTATATCGAAGATGTGGTGCGGCGAGTGGCGAAGGCAGGATATATTGCCCTCGCTCCTGACGGTTTAAGTTCCGTTGGCGGCTATCCCGGGAACGATGACAAAGGCCGCGAGCTGCAACAGCAGGTCGATCCAACCAAACTGATGAATGACTTCTTTGCCGCGATTGAGTTTATGCAACGCTATCCGCAAGCCACTGGCAAGGTAGGTATAACCGGATTTTGCTATGGCGGTGGGGTATCGAACGCGGCAGCGGTGGCATATCCGGAACTGGCCTGCGCGGTGCCGTTTTATGGTCGCCAGGCTCTGGCCGCCGATGTGGCGAAAATTGAAGCGCCTTTACTGCTCCACTACGCCGAACTGGACACGCGAATTAACGAAGGCTGGCCCGCTTATGAGGCAGCGTTGAAAGCGAATAATAAGGTCTATGAGGCGTATATTTATCCGGGGGTTAATCACGGATTCCATAATGATTCCACTCCCCGTTATGACAAATCTGCCGCCGATCTTGCCTGGCAAAGAACGCTGAAATGGTTCGACAAATATCTCTCTTGATGCGTTTATCTCTTACTGGATAACGTCTTTCACATACAGGAAAAAATAGCGTGCGTAAAAGTCGTACTTTGCCTAAAATATCGCTATATAGATTCGTATATAGCGATTGGAGATAAATTATGAATAACCATTTTGGTAAAGGCTTAATGGCGGGATTAAAAGCAACACATGCCGACAGTGCGGTTAATGTGACGAAATTCTGCGCCGATTATAAACGCGGTTTTGTATTAGGCTACTCGCACCGGATGTATGAAAAGACCGGCGATCGTCAGCTTAGCGCCTGGGAAGCAGGCATTCTGACGCGGCGTTATGGGCTGGATAAAGAGATGGTAATGGATTTCTTTCGTGAGAATAATTCCTGTTCTACTTTGCGCTTTTTTATGGCTGGTTATCGCCTCGAAAATTGATCAAACATACGTATTATCTTGCTTTAATTAATTACACTAATGCTCCTTCCCCTTCGTTTTAGCGCCCCGCCGCAGTATCATGACAATGATAACCATAATAAATGTGTGGTAAATGGCGCATCGATCGCATTATCGATTTTGCGGTTGAGGCAAAATATATGCCAGGTCTTCGCAACGGAATAACTATAAATGACTGGAGATAACACCCTCATCCATTCTCACGGCATTAATCGCCGTGATTTCATGAAGCTTTGTGCAGCATTAGCCGCCACCATGGGGTTGAGTAGCAAAGCCGCCGCAGAGATGGCCGAATCGGTCACTAACCCGCAGCGCCCGCCGGTTATCTGGATTGGCGCGCAGGAATGTACTGGTTGTACGGAATCTCTGCTTCGTGCAACGCATCCAACGGTAGAAAACCTCGTGCTGGAGACTATCTCTCTGGAATATCACGAAGTGCTCTCCGCCGCTTTCGGCCATCAGGTTGAAGAGAACAAACATAACGCGCTCGAGAAATACAAAGGGCAGTATGTGTTGGTTGTGGATGGTTCCATCCCATTAAAAGATAACGGTATTTACTGCATGGTCGCCGGTGAGCCGATTGTGGATCACATCCGCAAAGCGGCAGAAGGTGCTGCCGCAATTATCGCTATCGGTTCCTGCTCCGCGTGGGGCGGTGTCGCCGCTGCTGGGGTTAACCCAACCGGTGCGGTCAGCCTGCAAGAAGTTCTGCCGGGCAAAACCGTTATCAACATTCCAGGCTGCCCGCCGAACCCGCACAACTTCCTTGCGACCGTTGCGCACATCATCACTTACGGTAAACCGCCGAAGCTGGATAACAAAAACCGTCCGACCTTCGCCTATGGGCGTCTGATTCACGAACATTGCGAACGTCGCCCGCACTTCGATGCTGGTCGTTTCGCCAAAGAGTTTGGTGATGATGGCCATCGCGAAGGCTGGTGCCTGTACCACCTCGGCTGTAAAGGACCGGAAACTTACGGTAACTGCTCCACACTGCAATTCTGCGACGTTGGCGGTGTATGGCCGGTGGCGATTGGTCACCCGTGCTACGGCTGTAACGAAGAAGGTATCGGCTTCCATAAAGGCATCCATCAGCTTGCCAACGTCGAAAACCAGACGCCGCGTTCACAGAAACCGGACGTTAACGCTAAAGAGGGCGGCAACGTTTCTGCGGGCGCTATCGGTTTGCTTGGCGGTGTGGTTGGGCTGGTTGCCGGTGTCAGCGTGATGGCGGTGCGTGAACTGGGTCGTCAGCAAAAGAAAGATAACGCTGACTCACGGGGAGAATAACCGTGAACAGACGTAATTTTATTAAAGCAGCCTCCTGCGGGGCATTGCTGACGGGCGCATTGCCGTCTGTCAGCCATGCGGCTGCTGAAAACCGCCCGCCAATTCCGGGATCGCTGGGAATGTTGTATGACTCGACCTTGTGCGTAGGCTGCCAGGCTTGTGTGACTAAGTGTCAGGATATCAACTTCCCGGAACGTAACCCGCAAGGGGAACAGACGTGGTCGAACAACGACAAACTGTCGCCGTATACCAATAACATCATCCAGGTGTGGACCAGCGGCACTGGCGTCAACAAAGACCAGGAAGAGAATGGCTATGCGTACATTAAGAAACAGTGTATGCACTGCGTCGATCCGAACTGTGTCTCCGTGTGCCCGGTTTCTGCGCTGAAAAAAGATCCGAAAACCGGCATTGTCCATTACGACAAAGACGTGTGCACCGGCTGCCGTTACTGCATGGTCGCCTGCCCGTACAATGTGCCGAAGTACGACTACAACAACCCGTTTGGTGCGCTGCATAAGTGTGAGCTGTGTAACCAGAAAGGTGTGGAGCGTCTCGATAAAGGCGGTCTACCTGGCTGCGTAGAAGTGTGTCCGGCGGGCGCGGTGATTTTTGGTACGCGTGAAGAGCTGATGGCTGAGGCGAAAAAACGCCTGGCGCTGAAGCCTGGCAGCGAATACCACTATCCGCGTCAGACGTTGAAATCTGGCGACACTTACCTGCACACAGTGCCGAAATATTATCCGCATCTGTACGGCGAGAAAGAGGGCGGCGGTACTCAGGTTCTGGTACTGACGGGGGTTCCTTATGAAAATCTCGACTTGCCGAAGCTGGACGATCTTTCTACCGGCGCGCGTTCCGAAAATATTCAACACACCCTGTATAAAGGCATGATGCTACCACTGGCTGTGCTGGCGGGCTTAACCGTGCTGGTTCGTCGCAACACCAAAAACGACCATCACGACGGAGGAGACGATCATGAGTCATGATCCACAACCGCTGGGCGGCAAAATCATCAGTAAACCGGTCATGATTTTTGGACCGTTAATCGTCATTTGTATGCTCCTGATTGTGAAGCGTCTGGTGTTCGGTCTGGGTTCTGTCTCCGACCTGAATGGCGGCTTCCCGTGGGGCGTGTGGATTGCGTTTGACCTGCTGATCGGCACCGGTTTCGCCTGTGGCGGCTGGGCGCTGGCGTGGGCGGTATACGTCTTTAACCGTGGACAATACCATCCGCTGGTGCGTCCGGCGCTGTTGGCAAGTTTGTTCGGTTACTCACTGGGTGGCTTGTCGATTACCATCGACGTCGGTCGTTACTGGAACCTGCCGTACTTCTACATTCCGGGTCACTTCAACGTGAACTCGGTACTGTTCGAGACGGCGGTTTGTATGACCATCTACATCGGTGTGATGGCTCTGGAGTTTGCTCCTGCATTGTTTGAACGTCTGGGCTGGAAGGTATCGCTCAAGCGTTTGAACAAGGTGATGTTCTTTATCATCGCGCTTGGCGCGCTGCTGCCGACTATGCACCAGTCTTCCATGGGATCACTGATGATCTCGGCGGGCTACAAAGTGCATCCGCTGTGGCAGAGCTATGAAATGTTGCCGCTGTTCTCGCTGCTGACGGCGTTCATCATGGGCTTCTCGATAGTCATCTTTGAAGGTTCGTTGGTGCAGGCGGGTCTGCGTGGCAACGGGCCGGATGAGAAGAGCCTGTTCGTCAAGTTGACCAACACCATCAGCGTGCTGCTGGCGATTTTCATCGTGCTGCGCTTTGGCGAGTTAATCTATCGCGACAAGCTGTCGTTAGCGTTTGCCGGTGACTTCTACTCCGTCATGTTCTGGATTGAAGTCCTGCTGATGCTCTTCCCGCTGGTCGTTCTGCGTGTGGCGAAGCTGCGTAATGATTCACGTATGCTGTTCCTGTCGGCACTGAGCGCACTGTTAGGTTGTGCAACCTGGCGTCTGACCTATTCGCTGGTGGCATTCAACCCGGGCGGCGGTTACGCCTACTTCCCGACGTGGGAAGAACTGTTGATTTCTATTGGTTTTGTGGCTATTGAGATTTGCGCTTACATCGTACTCATTCGTCTACTGCCGATACTTCCTCCTTTAAAACAAAACGATCATAATCGTCATGAGGCGAGCAAAGCATGAGCCAGAGAATTACTATTGATCCGGTAACCCGTATTGAAGGGCATTTACGCATCGATTGCGAAATCGAAAATGGCGTCGTTTCGAAAGCATGGGCTTCCGGAACCATGTGGCGCGGCATGGAAGAGATCGTGAAAAACCGCGATCCGCGCGATGCCTGGATGATTGTGCAACGTATCTGTGGCGTATGTACCACCACTCACGCGCTCTCTTCTGTTCGTGCGGCAGAGAGTGCGCTGAACATTGACGTTCCGGTTAACGCGCAATACATCCGTAACATTATTCTGGCTGCGCATACCACGCATGACCATATCGTCCATTTCTATCAGCTCTCTGCGCTGGACTGGGTGGACATCACTTCTGCACTGCAAGCTGATCCGACTAAAGCTTCTGAAATGTTGAAAGGTGTTTCGACCTGGCACCTGAACAGCCCGGAAGAGTTCACCAAAGTTCAGAACAAGATCAAAGATCTGGTTGCCAGCGGTCAGTTGGGTATTTTCGCCAATGGCTACTGGGGGCACCCGGCGATGAAACTGCCGCCGGAAGTGAACCTGATTGCGGTAGCGCACTACTTACAGGCGCTGGAGTGCCAGCGTGACGCAAACCGAGTGGTGGCGCTGCTGGGCGGTAAAACGCCGCACATTCAGAACCTGGCGGTAGGTGGGGTCGCTAACCCGATCAACCTCGACGGTCTGGGCGTACTGAACCTTGAGCGCCTGATGTACATCAAGTCCTTCATCGACAAGCTGAGCGACTTTGTTGAGCAGGTTTATAAGGTTGATACTGCCGTTATCGCGGCGTTTTATCCGGAATGGCTGGAGCGCGGTAAAGGTGCGGTGAACTACCTGAGTGTGCCGGAATTCCCGACCGACAGCAAAAACGGTAGCTTCCTGTTCCCTGGCGGATATATCGAAAACGCGGATTTGTCCTCGTATCGTCCGATTACTTCCCATTCCGATGAATACCTGATCAAAGGGATTCAGGAAAGCGCGAAACACTCCTGGTATAAAGACGAAGCACCGCAGGCACCGTGGGAAGGCACAACCATTCCGGCTTACGACGGTTGGTCTGACGACGGTAAATACTCCTGGGTGAAATCACCGACTTTCTACGGCAAAACGGTAGAAGTGGGGCCGCTGGCAAACATGCTGGTGAAACTGGCGGCAGGACGCGAGTCTACCCAGAACAAACTGAATGAAATCGTTGCGATTTATCAGAAACTGACGGGCAACACGCTGGAAGTGGCGCAACTGCACTCCACGCTGGGGCGTATTATAGGTCGTACCGTTCACTGCTGCGAATTGCAGGATATCCTGCAAAATCAATACAGTGCACTGATCACTAATATCGGCAAAGGCGACCACACCACGTTCGTGAAGCCGAACATTCCAGCAACGGGCGAGTTCAAAGGCGTTGGCTTCCTCGAAGCGCCGCGCGGTATGCTCTCCCATTGGATGGTGATTAAAGACGGTATCATCAGCAACTACCAGGCGGTCGTTCCATCCACCTGGAACTCTGGCCCGCGTAACTTCAATGATGACGTCGGTCCGTATGAACAGTCGCTGGTGGGTACACCGATTGCCGATCCGAATAAACCGCTGGAAGTGGTGCGTACCATTCACTCCTTCGACCCGTGCATGGCCTGTGCGGTTCACGTAGTGGATGCCGACGGCAACGAAGTGGTTTCAGTGAAGGTTCTGTAATGCGTATTTTAGTCTTAGGGGTCGGCAATATTTTGCTGACCGATGAAGCCATCGGCGTGCGGATTGTTGAAGCGTTAGAGCAACGATACATTCTGCCGGATTATGTTGAGATCCTCGATGGCGGCACGGCGGGAATGGAACTGCTTGGCGACATGGCAAATCGCGATCATCTGATCATTGCCGATGCCATTGTGTCGAAAAAGAACGCGCCGGGAACGATGATGATCCTGCGGGACGAAGAAGTTCCGGCGTTGTTTACCAACAAAATCTCTCCGCATCAGCTTGGCCTGGCCGACGTATTGTCGGCCCTGCGCTTCACCGGCGAGTTTCCGAAAAAGCTGACTCTGGTCGGCGTGATCCCGGAATCGCTGGAGCCGCACATCGGTTTAACGCCGACGGTCGAAGCAATGATTGAACCTGCGCTTGAGCAGGTTCTGGCTGCGCTGCGCGAATCAGGCGTGGAAGCCATCCCGCGGGAGGCAGCACATGACTGAGGAGATTGCTGGTTTCCAGACCTCCCCAAAGGCGCAAGTACAGGCAGCGTTTGAAGAAATTGCCCGGCGTTCGATGCACGACCTCTCGTTTCTGCATCCTTCCATGCCGGTGTATGTTTCCGATTTTACGCTGTTCGAAGGTCAGTGGACGGGGTGTGTGATCACCCCGTGGATGCTGAGTGCAGTGATCTTCCCCGGCCCGGATCAACTCTGGCCGCTGCGCAAAGTGAGTGAGAAGATCGGTCTGCAACTGCCTTATGGCACTATGACCTTTACCGTTGGCGAACTGGACGGTGTTTCGCAATACCTCTCTTGCTCGCTGATGTCGCCGCTTTCGCACAGCATGTCGATTGAAGAGGGCAAACGCCTGACGGATGACTGCGCGCGAATGATCCTTTCGCTGCCAGTCACGAATCCGGATGTGCCACACGCAGGGCGTCGCGCCCTGCTGTTTGGCCGCAGGAGTGATGAAAATGCATGAGTTGTCGCTTTGCCAGAGCGCCGTTGAAATTATCCAACGGCAGGCGGAGCAGCACGATGTTAAGCGCGTCACCGCCGTGTGGCTGGAAATTGGCGCGCTCTCCTGCGTTGAGGAGAGCGCGGTTCGTTTTAGTTTTGAAATTGTCTGCCAGGGAACGGTGGCGCAAGGGTGCGATTTACATATCGTCTATAAACCCGCCCAGGCCTGGTGCTGGGATTGCAGCCAGGTAGTGGAAATTCATCAGCACGATGCGCAGTGTCCGCTCTGTCATGGCGAGCGGTTGCGTGTCGATACCGGCGATTCGCTGATCGTCAAAAGTATTGAAGTTGAATAACCGGAGTTAACAATGTGTATTGGCGTTCCTGGCCAGGTGCTGGCCGTCGGTGAAGATATTCACCAACTTGCGCAGGTTGAAGTTTGTGGTATCAAGCGCGACGTGAATATCGCCCTGATTTGCGAAGGCAATCCGGCTGATTTGCTGGGCCAGTGGGTGCTGGTGCACGTCGGGTTTGCCATGAGCATCATCGATGAAGATGAAGCCAAAGCCACATTAGACGCGCTGCGCAATATGGATTACGACATTACCAGCGCGTGATAATTAAAGTCGGATGCTTTCGTAGGCCTGATAAGACGCGCGAGCGTCGCATCAGGCATTGTGCCTGATTGCCGGATGCGGCGTGAACGCCTTATCCGGCCTACATCGGTCTGGAGGGCTTGCTGCGACGAACGCTAACCATTACCCCTGACGTTTATCTTCTGTATTTGTCTCGAAATCACTGGCGTCATGGCGCTCATGCAACTGCTCATTCAGCGGTCCGTTGGTGCGGTTAACAATACGCCCACGCTTCACCGCCGGACGTTCACCCACTTCTTTCGCCCAGCGTTGCACGTGTTTATAACTACCCGCATCAAGAAACTCTGCGGCATCATACACGCCGCCTAACACCACGTTGCCAAACCACGGCCAGATTGCCATATCAGCAATGGTGTACTCATCGCCCGCCACAAACTTATGCTGCGCCAGTTGCTTATCCAGCACGTCGAGCAGACGCTTGGCTTCCATAGTAAAGCGGTTAATGGCGTACTCAATTTTCACCGGCGCGTAATGGTAAAAGTGACCAAAACCACCACCGAGGAACGGCGCAGCACCCTGTAACCAGAACAGCCAGTTCAACGTTTCAGTGCGCTTCGCCAGATCCTGCGGCAGGAAGTAGCCAAATTTCTCCGCCAGATAAAGCAGAATCGAACCTGACTCAAACACGCGGATCGGCGGATTATGCGTATGATCGCGCAGTGCCGGGATTTTTGAGTTCGGGTTCACTTCGACAAAACCGCTGGAGAATTGATCGCCATCGCCAATGCGAATCAGCCAGGCATCGTACTCTGCGCCGGTGACGCCCAGCGCCAGCAGCTCTTCGAGCATAATCGTTACTTTCTGACCGTTTGGCGTACCCAGCGAATAAAGTTGCAACGGGTGCTTGCCAACAGGCAGCGTTTTTTCATGCGTCGGACCAGAAACCGGGCGATTGATATTGGCGAACGCGCCGCCAGCAGATTTATCCCACGTCCAGACTTTCGCGGGCTGATAAGTATTGTCTGTCATACTGAATTGCCTTCTGAGTGGTAGTGTTGAAGCAGTGTAGCAGCTCGCTTGCTGTACAGATTGTGAATTTTTTAACCCTTTGCACCAGCCGCTGCGTTGAGGTGTATGATAAGTCAGACCTCTGTCCGGTTAATGTCGCTGAGCAGGTAATCAGAGCACAACAATTACGCCAACTGCTTAGGTTGTATTGTTAAAGGTAAAGTGATGAGCAAAGGAACGACCAGCCAGGATGCCCCGTTCGGGACATTATTGGGCTACGCCCCCGGTGGTGTAGCAATCTACTCTTCAGATTACAGTTCTCTCGATCCGCAGGAATACGAAGATGACGCCGTATTCCGTAGCTATATCGACGATGAATATATGGGCCACAAATGGCAATGTGTTGAATTTGCTCGCCGTTTTCTCTTTTTGAATTACGGTGTGGTCTTCACCGATGTGGGCATGGCGTGGGAGATTTTCTCATTGCGCTTCCTGCGTGAAGTGGTTAACGACAACATCCTGCCATTGCAGGCATTTCCTAACGGCTCGCCGCGTGCGCCGGTCGCAGGAGCGCTTCTTATTTGGGATAAGGGCGGTGAATTTAAAGACACCGGCCATGTCGCCATCATTACCCAATTACGCGGCAATAAAGTCCGTATTGCGGAACAGAACGTGATTCATTCTCCATTGCCGCAAGGGCAACAGTGGACGCGTGAGCTGGAAATGGTGGTCGAAAACGGCTGCTATACCCTGAAAGACACCTTCGATGACACCACCATCCTGGGCTGGATGATCCAGACAGAAGATACCGAACACAGTTTACCGCAGCCGGAAATTGCAGGTGATTTGTTGAAAATCAGCGGGGCGCGGCTGGAAAACAAAGGCCAGTTTGACGGCAAATGGCTGGATGAAAAAGATCCGCTACAAAACGCCTACGTGCAGGCGAACGGTCAAGTGATCAATCAGGATCCGTATCATTATTACACCATTACCGAGAGTGCCGAGCAGGAGCTGATTAAAGCCACCAACGAGCTGCACCTGATGTATCTCCACGCCACCGACAAGGTGCTGAAAGATGACAATCTGCTGGCGCTGTTCGACATTCCGAAAATCCTCTGGCCGCGTTTGCGTCTCTCCTGGCAGCGTCGCCGTCACCATATGATCACCGGTCGTATGGATTTCTGCATGGATGAGCGCGGCCTGAAAGTCTATGAATACAACGCCGATTCTGCCTCCTGTCATACTGAAGCGGGCTTGATCCTCGAACGTTGGGCGGAGCAAGGCTATAAAGGCAACGGCTTCAATCCGGCTGAAGGGCTGATTAACGAACTGGCTGGAGCCTGGAAACACAGTCGTGCACGTCCGTTTGTCCATATCATGCAGGACAAAGATATCGAGGAGAACTATCACGCGCAGTTTATGGAGCAGGCGCTGCAACAGGCGGGCTTTGAAACGCGTATCTTGCGCGGGTTAGACGAGCTGCGCTGGGATGCTGCCGGGCAACTGATTGATGGGGAAGGGCGACTGGTTAACTGCGTGTGGAAAACCTGGGCATGGGAAACCGCGTTTGATCAGATTCGCGAAGTCAGCGACCGTGAGTTTGCTGCGGTGCCGATCCGTACCGGCCATCCGCAAAATGAAGTGCGCCTGATAGACGTTCTGCTGCGTCCGGAAGTACTGGTCTTTGAGCCGCTGTGGACGGTGATCCCTGGCAACAAAGCGATTCTGCCGATCCTCTGGTCGTTGTTCCCGCACCATCGCTACCTGCTGGATACCGATTTCACCGTTAATGATGAGCTGGTGAAAACCGGTTACGCCGTGAAGCCGATTGCCGGTCGCTGTGGCAGCAATATCGACCTCGTCAGCCATCATGAAGAGGTGTTGGACAAAACCAGCGGTAAATTTGCCGAGCAGAAAAACATTTACCAGCAGTTGTGGTGTCTGCCAAAAGTGGACGGTAAATACATTCAGGTATGTACCTTTACTGTTGGCGGTAACTACGGTGGGACTTGCTTGCGCGGAGATGAATCACTGGTCATCAAGAAAGAGAGTGATATTGAACCGTTAATTGTGGTGAAAGAGTAATAAACTTTGCCATAAACCGCACTGATTATGGAAATAACCAGTGCGGAAAATTGTTTGTGTAATAATCAAAACATTTATCGGGTGGATTTATTTAGATTAATAAATTCATAATATAAATATATTAGGGGTTGAAATTCTTTGTCATGAATTCTTTCCGTGATTTCTGAATGGTGACTTATTCCCTGATCCTAAAGAAATAACATTGTTTTTATCACTAAAAAGCGATATTTCACTTTGCCCATGCCATTAAAGTCACTGATAATGCGTTCGTTCGTAAATTCAAAATGGCGTAATCTAATATATGCTAAATTTATTTGTTGGCCTTGATGTATATACGGGGCTTTTGTTATTACTTGCTCTGGCGTTTGTGTTGTTCTATGAAGCAATTAATGGTTTTCATGACACAGCGAATGCGGTCGCAACCGTTATTTATACCCGTGCCATGCAGCCACAACTTGCTGTGGTGATGGCAGCATTTTTTAACTTTTTTGGTGTATTGCTTGGCGGACTTAGCGTCGCCTATGCCATCGTCCATATGTTGCCAACCGATTTGTTGCTGAATATGGGGTCAACTCATGGTCTGGCGATGGTCTTTTCCATGCTGCTGGCGGCGATTATCTGGAATCTGGGAACATGGTTCTTTGGTTTACCGGCCTCCAGTTCGCACACCTTGATTGGCGCTATTATCGGCATTGGTTTAACCAACGCGCTGTTAACCGGCTCATCGGTGATGGATGCGTTAAACCTGCGTGAAGTGACCAAGATTTTCTCCTCGCTGATTGTCTCCCCTATCGTCGGTCTTGTCATTGCGGGAGGGTTGATTTTCCTGCTGCGCCGTTTCTGGAGCGGAACGAAAAAGCGTGACCGTATTCACCGCATTCCTGAAGATCGCAAAAAGAAAAAAGGTAAACGTAAGCCGCCATTCTGGACGCGCATTGCACTGATTGTTTCCGCTGCGGGCGTAGCGTTTTCGCACGGCGCGAACGACGGACAGAAAGGGATCGGCCTGGTGATGCTGGTTCTGGTGGGGATTGCGCCCGCCGGGTTTGTCGTCAATATGAATGCTTCCGGCTATGAAATTACCCGTACTCGCGATGCAGTGACCAACTTCGAACACTATCTGCAACAGCATCCGGAACTGCCGCAGAAATTGATTGCGATGGAACCCCCGTTGCCTGCGGCATCAACTGAAGGCACGCAAGCGACGGAGTTCCACTGTCATCCAGCAAATACTTTTGATGCGATTGCTCGTGTCAAAACGATGCTGCCGGGCAATATGGAAAGCTACGAGCCGTTAAACGTAAGTCAACGCAGTCAGTTGCGGCGCATTATGCTTTGCATCTCTGATACTTCCGCGAAACTGGCGAAACTGCCAGGCGTTAGCAAAGAAGACCAGAACCTGCTGAAAAAACTGCGCAGCGATATGTTAAGCACCATTGAGTACGCTCCGGTGTGGATTATCATGGCGGTAGCACTGGCGCTCGGTATCGGCACCATGATTGGCTGGCGTCGTGTGGCGATGACCATCGGTGAGAAAATTGGTAAGCGTGGCATGACGTATGCGCAAGGCATGGCGGCGCAAATGACGGCGGCAGTGTCTATCGGTCTTGCCAGTTACATCGGTATGCCTGTTTCCACAACGCACGTACTCTCTTCTGCGGTGGCGGGGACGATGGTAGTGGATGGCGGTGGGTTACAGCGTAAAACGGTAACCAGTATCCTGATGGCCTGGGTGTTTACCTTACCGGCGGCAATTTTTCTGTCTGGTAGTCTGTACTGGATAGCATTGCAGCTTATTTAACCTTCCTGATAATGCCCGCTCCCTGCGATCGGGCATTATCACTTCTGACTAGTGATAACCTCGTGCCGTCATAAAATCCCTAATCGCTTTTTCCGCATCAATCAGCACCTGCTCCAGCGGCTGATTGGCATCGATATCAACCAGTTGTGCACCGCCAAAGGTTAACTGCGGCGTTATGGCTATCTTCCTTTCCAGCGATTCCCTTTTGTGGTCGGGTTTACGCGCGCAGGCAACGTCCAGATCGACATTGAGTTTGATGACCAGATCAGGCTTATGGCTCGCCATCCAGTGAAACGCCTTACGTTCCTGACTTGCCAGCCATGAGACAAAACGACCGCCTTCAACGTTAGGCGGGAACACCGTACCATCGTAAGCGCCAGGAATTTGGTCTTGCGGATAACGGTCGGTTAAAACAATTAACCCGCGACGACGACAGGCAAGCATATGGCGAAAGCGTAGTAAGCGACGGGCGACAAATGCTGTAATTACCAGCGCCGGAACGGGACCCGGTAATTTTTTCGCCGTTTTCACTTTATTGCGTTCAATAGATTTATTAAGTGATTTCCCCATTAAGGGCAATTTGACTACTGCTCGCCCCACATTCCCTGCTTGTTTCCCGAGATGAACTCTTTCTGCGGCACCATATTTTTCGACAACGGTAATGAGATGTTCACACACCGTTGACTTGCCTGAACCATCACTGCCGATAACGGCAATTAACGGAGAGGTTATTGATTGCATGAATATATCCTTAAATTTAAATATCCACCCAAAATATTTATTTGGTTAATATGTTTTTATGAAAGCGTAATTCAGGGTAATACCACAATTAACCATTGTCACAATAAGGTTGAACGGATATTCTGAGCACGGACCACGTAATATTCAATACATTATTTGCTGCCGGGTTTTTCGTGAATCAACGTAATATGTCAATAATTAATTCCACGCCAGTGCGCGTTATTGCCATTGTGGGATGTGATGGTTCGGGTAAATCGACCCTCACGGCAAGCCTGGTGAATGAACTGGCAGCAAAAATGCCAACAGAACACATTTATCTCGGGCAATCGTCCGGGCGAATTGGTGAGTGGATTTCACAGCTCCCCATTATTGGTGCACCTTTTGGCCGTTATTTGCGAGGCAAAGCGGCACATGTGCATGAAAAGCCTTCAACGCCGCCCGGTAATATTACCGCGCTGGTTATTTATTTGCTTTCTTGCTGGCGGGCGTACAAGTTTCGCAAAATGTTGCGCAAAAGCCAGCAAGGCTATCTGCTCATTACAGATCGCTACCCGCAGGTTGAAGTGCCGGGTTTTCGCTTTGATGGCCCGCAACTGGCAAAAACTACTGGCGGTAACGGCTGGATAAAAATGTTAAGGCAGCGCGAACTGAAACTATACCAGTGGATGGCGTCTTATTTACCTGTGTTATTGATTCGTCTTGCTATTGATGAACAGACGGCGTTTTCGCGTAAGCCCGACCATCAACTGACGGCGTTACAGGAAAAAATCGCCGTCACGCCACAACTGACGTTCAATGGCGCAAAGATCCTTGAACTGGATGGGCGGCAACCCGCCGATGAAGTCCTGCAAGTGTCACTACGCTCAATTCACGCCGCGCTTTCCTGATCACCAAAATGGATAAGGGATAATTTAACGAATGGATGCACTACACACGCAAACTGCTAATAGCACAACTGCGCCGCAGCCCAACTACATTCCAGGGCTGATTGCGGTGGTCGGGTGTGATGGCACGGGGAAATCCACGCTGACCACCGATCTGGTGAAATCACTGCAACAGCACTGGCAAACCGAGCGCCGCTATCTGGGGCTGCTCTCGGGCGAAGACGGCGACAAAATTAAACGCTTACCGTTTGTTGGTGTCTGGCTGGAGCGGAGACTGGCGGCAAAATCCTCCAAAACCCAAAGTATGAAAACCCAATCTCCGGCGCTTTGGGCGGCGGCGATTATGTATGGCTTTTCGCTGCGAAGAATGGCAAATCTGCGCAAAGTTCAGCGACTGGCGCAAAGTGGTGTTCTGGTGGTCAGCGATCGCTTTCCGCAGGCTGAAATTTCCGGTTTCTATTATGACGGTCCTGGGATTGGCGTCGAACGTGCGGCCGGGAAAATCAACATGTTCCTGGCGCAGCGTGAGCGGCAGTTATACCAACAAATGGCGCAATACCGCCCGGAATTAATCATTCGTCTGGGTATTGATATTGATACTGCTATCTCCCGCAAGCCTGACCATGACTATGCCGAGTTGCAGGACAAAATCGGTGTCATGTCGAAGATTGGCTATAACGGCACAAAAATTCTTGAGATTGATTCCAGAGCGCCCTACAGCGAAGTGCTGGAACAGGCACAGAAAGCGGTTTCTCTGGTTGCCATCGTTTCTGACCGCCGACGTTTAACTTAAGGCTGGCGGGCTGTTTTTCATTTTCAACGATAAGGTCTGGCTGAATTGGCGGGTTTTAACATCAAACATTGGTTTGCAGATGGCGCATTTCGCACCATTATTCGCAATAGCGCCTGGTTAGGCTCCAGCAATGTCGTGAGCGCTTTGCTGGGTTTACTGGCGCTTTCATGCGCAGGGAAAGGGATGACGCCAGCCATGTTTGGCGTACTGGTGATTGTGCAATCGTATGCCAAGTCGATCAGTGATTTTATTAAGTTTCAGACATGGCAGTTGGTAGTGCAGTATGGCACGCCAGCCTTAACCAATAATAATCCCCAACAATTTCGCAATGTTGTCTCTTTTTCCTTTTCGCTGGATATCGTCAGTGGTGCGGTGGCGATTGTCGGCGGCATTGCCTTGCTGCCATTTCTTTCTCACTCGTTAGGTCTGGATGAGCAAAGTTTTTGGCTGGCGGCGCTCTATTGCACGCTTATCCCCTCAATGGCTTCCTCCACGCCGACCGGCATTTTGCGCGCAGTGGATCGCTTCGACTTAATCGCGGTGCAGCAGGCGACGAAACCTTTTCTGCGTGCGGCGGGAAGCGTCATTGCCTGGTATTTTGACTTTGGTTTTGCGGGCTTCGTGATCGCCTGGTACGCCTCGAATCTGGTTGGTGGCACGATGTACTGGTGGTTTGCTGCGCGTGAACTGCGTCGTAGAAATATCCATAACGCCTTCAAATTAAATCTGTTTGAGTCTGCCAGACACATTAAAGGCGCGTGGAGTTTTGTCTGGTCAACCAACATTGCTCACTCCATCTGGTCGGCGCGTAACTCGTGCAGCACGGTGCTGGTGGGGATCGTGTTAGGGCCAGCGGCCGCCGGATTATTTAAAATCGCTATGACATTCTTTGACGCTGCCGGAACGCCCGCCAGTTTGCTGGGTAAGAGCTTTTACCCTGAAGTGATGCGTTTAGATCCTCGAACCACCAGACCGTGGTTGTTAGGCGTGAAGTCCGGCTTGCTGGCGGGCGGGATCGGCATTCTGGTTGCGCTTGCGGTGTTGATCGTTGGTAAACCACTTATTTCGCTGGTATTTGGCGTTAAATATCTCGAAGCATATGACCTGATTCAGGTCATGTTGGGCGCGATTGTTATTTCGATGCTGGGTTTCCCGCAGGAATCATTGCTGCTGATGGCGGGGAAACAACGCGCTTTTCTCGTGGCGCAAACCATCGCTTCAATCGGCTACATCGTGTTGCTGTTCATGTTCTGCCATCTGTTTGGCGTGCTGGGGGCGGCGTTTGCCTATTTCGGCGGTCAATGTCTGGATGTGGCGCTCTCATTAATTCCGACCTTAAAGGCGTTTTTTCAGCGCCATTCATTGCGTTATAACGCAGCCGGAGAGAAATCCTGATGATGAGAAAATATTTCCCGCTTGAGGCGAGCGAGCGTTTATTTATTGCGGTTGAGGAAGATGATGTTATTGATGAGTGGGTCAGTTTACCATCGACAATTGCTTTGCGTTGTACTGCTGAAATCATTCAGGATAACTATGCGTTATGTCTGCAATTCTGGCTGAATGGTGTTAATCGTCAGGAGTTACTGCATTTAATCCGCAAACAGTCCAAAGGTGAGGAGCTTACGTCTGACGAGCGCAAACAGTTTAAATACATGCGGGCGCGCTACAAGCATTTACGTTTTGCCCAACGGTTGTATTTAAAAAAACACCGGGCGGGATTCTTATTCGGCAAAACGACGGTTTTTCTTGGGCGTTTTCAGGACGGTTTTCGTAACGGTAAGAAAAATATCGTGTCGTATTACGGAAACTTGTTACGTATTTATTTAAGCCCTCTTGTATGGTGGCTGGTGAGTTATTTATTACGCCATAGCCAGTTAGAAAGCGTGAACGGCTTTATCGCTTATCGCCAGAAGCAAATGCACATTCTGAAGGAGATTGTTGCCAAACCACAGCTTACAGGCAGGGAATTTCATGATGTGCGAAAAATCATCAGCCAGCAGGTTTCTTATTACGACACGTTAAGATCGCTTGATCCTGAAAATAAAGAGGCGTTGCAGATTTCCCGCTTTCTCGCAGCCATTAATGGCCTGATGGGAGATAAGCACGACGACATGGTGGCGGACGATATGGAAAATCGCCAGTCGTATGATGCACCAGTGGCACTCGATAGCGATATTCGTCAGCGTTTAGAACTGCTGATTTCGCGTTTTCCGCTATAACCGGGGTAATGATGTTATCTCGTTTGATTGTCGCACTGATTATCATGCTCTTATTACCTGGTGCGCAGGCACACAATTTCGTCACAGGAAAACCGGTTCCCCCTGTTTATATCCAGGAAGGCGGTGAGTTGCTGCTTAATAACGAAGAGATTCACTACCAAAAGTGGAATAGCACGCAACTGGCGGGAAAAGTTCGTATTATCCAGTATATTGCCGGGCGAAAGTCGGCAAAGAAAAAGAACTCATTGCTAATCAAAGCAGTAGAAATAGCAAATTTCCCTCAGGATCGTTTTCAGCCCACCACCATAGTGAACACCGATGATGCCATCTTTGGCACCGGTTATTTCGTGGCAGGTAAAATTGAAAAAAATAAACGCCGCTATCCGTGGGCGCAATTTGTTATTGACGCCAATGGTCTGGGACGTCTTGCCTGGCAACTGCCGGAGCAGAGTTCAACCATTCTGGTGCTGAATAAATACGGGCAAATCCAGTGGGCAAAGGACGGTAGCCTGGTGCCGGAAGAAGTAGATCATGTTATTGCGTTGGCACATAAGCTGATCAATGAATAAAAAATTCAAAGGATTGAGGGCGTTAGTGAGATGAAGTTGGTTGAGCACTACATCATGCGTGGTACGCGCCGTCTGGTGCTGATTATCATCGGTTTTCTGATCTTTATTTTTGCCAGCTACTCCGCACAGCGTTATCTGACCGAAGCGGCAAATGGAACCTTAGCGCTTGATGTTGTACTGGATATCGTTTTCTACAAGGTGCTGATTGCACTGGAGATGTTATTACCGGTTGGCCTGTATGTGTCGGTTGGCGTGACGCTTGGGCAGATGTATACCGATTCAGAAATTACCGCTATCTCTGCGGCGGGAGGCAGTCCGGCGCGTTTGTACAAAGCCGTTCTTTACCTGGCGATACCGCTAAGTATTTTTGTCACTCTGTTGTCGATGTATGGCAGGCCGTGGGCTTATGCGCAGATTTATCAACTGGAGCAACAGTCGCAGTCGGAGCTGGATGTTCGCCAGTTGCGGGCAAAGAAATTTAACACTAACGATAACGGACGAATGATCCTCTCTCAGACGGTTGATCAAGATAATAACCGCCTGACCGATGCGCTGATTTATACTTCTACCGCCAATCGAACACGTATTTTCCGCGCCCGTTCGGTCGATGTGGTCGACCCATCACCCGAGAAACCTACCGTTATGTTGCATAACGGAACTGCCTATCTTCTCGATCATCAGGGCCGTGACGACAACGAACAGCTTTACCGTAATCTGCAATTACATCTGAATCCGCTGGATCAAAGCCCTAACGTCAAACGCAAAGCGAAATCGGTCACGGAACTGGCACACTCTGTCTTTCCTGCCGATCATGCCGAGCTGCAATGGCGACAAAGCCGTGGCCTGACGGCGTTGTTGATGGCACTGCTGGCTATTTCTTTAAGCCGGGTAAAACCGCGGCAGGGGCGATTTTCTACGTTACTGCCACTGACATTACTGTTTATTGCCATTTTTTATGGCGGCGACGTCTGCCGCACCCTGGTAGCTAACGGCGCGATTCCCCTCATTCCTGGTTTGTGGTTAGTGCCCGGACTCATGCTAATAGGTCTGTTGATGCTGGTTGCTCGCGACTTCTCTTTGCTGCAGAAATTTTCCCGATGAATGTTTTCAGTCGCTATTTAATCCGCCATCTCTTCCTCGGTTTTGCTGCCGCGGCCGGGCTACTGTTGCCGCTTTTTACCACCTTCAACCTGATTAACGAACTGGATGATGTCAGCCCTGGTGGTTATCGCTGGACTCAGGCGGTGCTGGTGGTACTGATGACCTTACCGCGCACACTGGTCGAGCTTGCACCATTTATCGCGTTATTGGGTGGGATTGTCGGCCTGGGACAACTATCGAAAAACAGCGAACTTACCGCCATTCGTAGCACGGGTTTTTCTATTTTCCGTATTGCACTGGTGGCGCTGGTCGCCGGAATACTGTGGACTGTTTCGTTAGGCGTGATTGATGAGTGGGTTGCGTCGCCATTGCAGCAACAGGCACTGCAAATTAAATCTACCGCGGTAGCGTTGGGAGATGAGGATGATATTACCGGCAATATGCTGTGGGCCAGGCGCGGCAATGAATTTGTGACGGTGAAATCGCTGAACGAACTGGGTCAGCCTGTGGGCGTGGAGATATTTCATTACCGCGACGATCTCTCGCTCGAATCCTACATTTATGCACGCAGTGCCACCATTGAAAACGACAAAACGTGGATCCTGCACGGCGTGAATCACAAAAAATGGCTTAACGGTAAAGAAACGCAGGAAGCATTAGCCAATCTTGCCTGGCAATCGGCATTCACCAGTATGAATCTCGAAGAGTTATCGATGCCGGGGAATACTTTTTCTGTCCGTCAACTCAACCATTACATCCATTATTTGCAGGAAACCGGACAACCGGGCAGCGAATACCGCCTTGCACTGTGGGAAAAGCTGGGGCAACCCATCTTAACTCTGGCGATGATTTTACTGGCTGTACCCTTTACCTTTAGCACTCCGCGCTCGCCGGGGATGGGCAGCCGTCTTGCTGTAGGCGTCATCGTTGGCTTGCTTACCTGGATCAGCTATCAAATCATGGTCAATCTGGGATTGCTATTTGCGTTGAGCGCGCCCGTTACCGCGCTCGGTTTACCGGTAGCGTTTGTGTTGGTCGCGTTGATTCTGGTGTATTGGTATGACAGGCAACATTAATCCAGCCGTGGCGTAACACCACGGCGGGCCAATATTACGACTTCAGGGTAGCAAATGCCTGAATGATGGTATCGATTTGCTCGCGGCTGTGAGCGGCGTTAACGCTACAGCGCAGCAGCGTAATACCCGCAGGTGCGGCAGGCGGCAGGATAAGATTCACATAAACGCCCAGCGAGATAAGCTCGCGCCAGATACGTAACCCTTCCTCTTTCGAACCGATTATCACCGGCACTACCGGGCTGATATGCGAGCTTAACTCATAACCCAACTTTTGTAGCCCGTCATACAGATGGTTGGCGTTATCCATCAGCTTTTGCCGCAGCTCTGGTTGTGTGGCAATGGTTTTTAACGACGAGCGCACGGTCGCAATGCAGGAAGGGGAAGGAGAGGCGGTAAAAATATACGGGCGGCTGCCGTAGCGCAGCACTTCCATCGCTTCCGAACCCACGGCAAAACCGCCAATGGAGGCCAGGCTTTTACTGAAGGTGCCGACGATAATATCCACATCGTCTTCAACGCCAACGGCTTCAACCAGTCCGCGGCCCGTTGCGCCTAATACGCCAAACGAATGCGCTTCATCGACAATCAAATAACCACCGAGGCGACGTTTGATATCAACGATTTCTGCCAGCGGTGCCACATCACCGAGCATACTGTAGATGCCCTCAACGATGATAATCGCCTCTTTTGCCCGTTCACCGAGGCGAACCATGCGACGCTCCAGATCGTTGGCGTCGTTATGGCGGAAACGAATAATTTCCGCACCGCCGAGAGAACAGGCGTCATAAATACTGGCGTGGCTGTCGGCATCGAGCAATACCACGGCGTTATGGTCGGCAAGTGCGCTGATGACACCTAAATTCGCGGTATAACCGGTTGAAAAAACGATAGCGGTAGGGCGATTGAAGAACTCTGCAATTTCTTTCTCTAATGCCAGATGCGGCGCATAACTGCCATTAGCCATACGAGAACCGGTGGTGCCGGTGCCTTGGGTCGCTAACGCCGCCTGACCTTCCGCAATGGCATCATGATTGAAGGTTAATCCGAGATAATTATTGGTCCCGGCCAGAATCACTTTTTTATTGCCGATACGGCCTTCGGTGGCGGAATACACTTCATCAATACAGGTGCCAAACGGCGTTAAACCGTTATCACTAAATTGCAGCCGCTCACCAGCAAGGCGCGCATATTTATCATAAAGCCCCATTATTTATTCTCCAGCCATGGAAGTAGAGTTTCCATTAATTGCGCAGGGGTTTTGACATCCAGCAGAATATTAATAGGAATGGAAATATCGAATCTGTCTTCCAGCATCATTAAGAGATCCATCACTTTGATCGACTCCAGGCCGAGATCGTTGACGAGATCGCTGTCGGGCTTAATTTCCACACCGTTTTCGACCAACTCCTGTAAACAGGAAAGGATGTAATCCATTACTATTTCACGATTTACCATAGAAACGTTAACACACCTTTAAACAAGACAATCAAAATAGCCCGTTGCGTAATGCGTGTTCCAGGCTAACCCCGGGAAACCAATTAATATCTTCAGAAATACATTTATTACTTGCCGACCAGTCGGCATGGGTTAATTCACGGATTTTCGAGCGGGTCAGCATGGGTTCTTTATCTGCGAGGCGACTCAACGCGGTACTGATATCCGCAAGGCAGGTGAGTAACGGCAGAGGAATACCGACCATCCGCACAGAACCACAACGGGCTACAGCAGCAAGCTGTTGGACACGTCGCCAGTCATAACCTCCGGCGATGCCATCGCATAATTCATACGTTTGCGTCTGTACGGAATCGGCGCTTAACCACTGACCCACAGCCTGGGCGAAATCGGTGACGTGCAGAAAAGAGAGCTGCGTATCTGGTGCGCCAGTACGTGGCAGAAGTCCGCGCAGCATCCAGTCAAACAGCGGTTTTAGCTCTTTATCGCCGGGGCCATACACTGCAGTTGGACGAAAAACGCCCAGCGTGATTTCGCCAGCCATTGCTGCCAGTCGTTGTTCGGCTACGAATTTAGATTTTGCATACCAGGAGAGTTCGGGATGACGCGCCGCCAGTGAAGAGATAAACAGGAAACGTTGGCAGCAGCCGCTCTCTTTTGCCGCCTGCATCAGGCGCAGGCTGCCGTCGACGTTACAACGGGTAAAGATATCTTCTTTGTGTCCGCGCACTTGCCCGGCGCAATGGACCACCGCGCTGGCGCTGGCAACCAGTTCGCTAAGCGAATGCGTATCTTCCAGCGAACCGCGCACCCAGATGAGATTATCGCTAACGTGAGCGCGGGTAGTACGCGTCAAAGCGCGAACGTGAAAGCCGCGGGCGAGCAGGTTATCGATAATATATTTCCCGATAAACCCGGTAGCGCCCGTCACCGCGACAGTTTGATTCATACGAGAGATCCCTGAACATGAGGATTAGCGGCAACGGCCTTCTGATAACGTTTTTTCGCTTCTGCGCGGGCGGGCTTGCCGGAAGAGGTGCGGGGAATACTGTGGGGCGGTAACAGGTCGATAGCCGCAGTTACGCCAAATTCGCTTTGTATCCGCGCCGCCAGCGTGTGGATAAGCTGCGTGCGGCGCTTTTCGTCGCTGATCCGGCACTGGATCTGCAAAATAATATTTTCCTGGGCGGTAACAAAAGCAATGGCATCGCCAGAGTGAATTTCCGGTTCCTGTTCCGCAATATATTCAATATCCTGCGGCCAGATATTGCGGCCACGAATAATAATCAGATCTTTAATGCGCCCGGTGACATACAGATAACCGTCCAGCAGATAACCGAGATCGCCAGTATCTAACCAACCCGTCGCGGCAATCTCGTTTTGTGAAGCCATGTCGCCAAAGTAGCCACTCATCAGGCTGGGGCCAGAGATGCAAATATGGCCCACCACACGTTCCGCTACCGGTATCCCCGCGTCATTACGGATTTCAATGCCATGTTCCGGCAACGCTTTACCGCAGTTGACGAAAGTTGATACGGCACGTGTCTCAACACCCGGCGTAACGGCTTTCCCCTGATATTCGAGGATGTCGCGATCCACGTCGTTAACCACAACCCCAGAGGCTTCATCGGAAAAGCTGACAGCCAGCGCGTTCTCTGCCAGTCCGTAGCACGGCATAAACGTTTTATCGTCAAAGTTAACTGGACGGAAACATTCAGCAAATTGATGGAGTTGTTCGGCGGAGATAGGCTCTGCGCCAATACCGGCGACGCGCCAGCAGGAGAGATCCAGTTCAGCGAGATCTCTTTCATTCACGCGGCGCTGGCACAATTCATAGCCAAATGGTGGCGCAACGGAGACGGTGCCGCGATTTTTGCTGATCAATTTAAGCCATTGCAGTGGGCGCATGGCAAAATCCTGGGTGCGCAAATAATCCACTGAAAGCTGCGTGGCGACAGGTGTCAGAAGAAAACCGACCAGCCCCATATCATGGTAGAAAGGTAGCCAGGAGACACAGCGATCGCCTGGGCGTAATTTAATGCCATCGTGGCTGATGGCACGTAGATTGGCCATCACTTCGCGATGAGTGATGATGACGCCACGGGGAAAACGGGTGCTGCCGGAGGTGTACTGCAGATAGGCGATATCGTCTGGCACTGGCAACGGGAGCGTAACATCGGCTTCTGGCAAGGTTTTAAACCAGGCGTGGCTCAAAACATGTAACTCGGGTTTGCCCTGCGTCGCGGCATTGACCAGCGGCAACCACTCATCACCAGTGATAATCGCCGCAGGCTGGCAGCTTGCCAGCAACCCTTGCAGTTTTGTGCTCCATGAATCCCGCTGACCGACGCCCATCGGAATCGCCAGTGGGACAGCGACTAATCCGGCATACTGGCAGGCAAAAAACGCTTCGACAAACCCGCTACTGGTTTCCGCAATCAGCGCCACGCGATCGCCTTTTTTCAGGTTTAGCGATAACAGTCGCCTGGCTCCTGTTTCCGCACGTGCTTTTAAAGTGTGATATTCCAGTTCATCTTCAAGCTGGCTACGCCTGTCATAAAAATTCATTCCGGCGTTACCCAGAGCGGCATAGTCCAAAGCATCAACCAGCGTTGGAAAATCGGCATAGCGCATAGGCAGGGAATGCGTAAAGATTTTATTGGACATATACACCACAAGAAAATTGGATATCAAAAATAAAATGACAATAATGCGGTGGATTATATATGCATAAAAGATAAATGAGATAGTATTTTCATTGGTGCGATATTGAACATTGATTAAAATAATAAGTTCTGTTTTTTTGTTTCTTATTGTGAATGATATTTAATTTATGAATGTATTAAGTAATGCCTTGTCTGGTCGCATTAAGTCTATAAAAGGCATTATTAACCGTCTTACGCAGGCTCTGGTTTTACCGTAATTATTAATAAATATTATTTTATCTTCGTTTGTATTCATTGGGTGGATTATGAAGGTGCCGTTCGTTGCAGTTGCAGCCTGTTTTTCACCGTTAATTATTTGTTATCCACGTAAATATGGAATGCGATCTGCTGATGATTAAAATTGAAAAAGTAATAAATAAAAATGACTTAAAGGCATTTATCGCTTTTCCGTCGTCACTTTATTCCAATGATTCAAACTGGATCCCCCCTTTATGCATTGAACGCAGTGAGCATCTGTCACAAAAGAATCCGGGAACGGACCATATTATCTGGCAGGCGTGGGTGGCAAAAAAAGAGGGGCAGATAGTCGGGCGCATTACGGCGCAAATCGATACCTTGCACCGCGAGCGATACGGCGAAGATACGGGGCATTTTGGCATGATTGACGCCATTGATGATCCACAGGTATTTGCGGCCTTATTTGACGCAGCGGAAGGGTGGCTGAAGTCACAAGGGGCACGCAACATCACTGGCCCCTTCAGCCTGAATATCAATCAGGAGAGTGGGTTACTGATTGAAGGGTTTGATACGCCGCCCTGCGCGATGATGCCGCACGGCAAACCGTGGTATGCCGCGCATCTCGAGCAATTGGGCTATCAGAAAGGCATTGATTTACTGGCGTGGTGGATGCAGCGAACCGATCTCACTTTCTCTCCGGCGCTAAAAAAACTGATGGATCAGGTACGCAAAAAGGTGACCATTCGCTGCATCAATCGCCAGCGGTTTGCTGAAGAGATGCAGATCCTGCGTGAGATTTTCAACTCTGGCTGGCAGCACAACTGGGGCTTTGTGCCGTTTACCGAACGCGAATTTGCCATCATGGGCGATCAGCTTAAATACCTGGTGCCGGACGATATGATCTACATTGCTGAGATAGACTCTGCACCCTGCGCGTTTGTTGTCGGCTTACCGAACATCAACGAGGCGATTGCTGATCTGAATGGATCGCTCTTTCCCCTCGGCTGGGCAAAATTGCTGTGGCGCTTAAAAGTCAGTGGTATGCGCACTGCGCGAGTGCCGCTAATGGGTGTGCGCGACGAATATCAGTTTAGTCGTATCGGACCGGTAATCGCGCTGTTGCTGATTGAAGCATTACGCGATCCCTTTACCCGCAGGAAGATCGACGCGCTGGAGATGTCATGGATCCTCGAAACCAATACGGGCATGAATAACATGCTGGAACGTATTGGCGCACAGCCATATAAGCGTTACCGTGTGTATGAAAAGCAGATTTAACACCCGCTAACTCTGGCTCATCTCCAGCGGCACCGCCGAGCGAATCAAGTGGTGACCTTCCAGTTCGATATTGTGGAGATTCTTTTTCACGGTCATCACATGATCGCGGGCCGCGCGCTGGGCCACATGCGGCAGTCGTTGCAAAACCGCGTTATAGATCCGCGCATGTTGGCGATCGATCTGCTTTTTTTGCTGGGGGCGATGGTAGAGATTATTCACGCTGGCAAACACCGAATTAAACATCAGATCGGTCAATGATTGCAGAGTGAAAACCAGCACCTGATTGTGGGAAGCCTGACAAATAGCGAGGTGGAAAGCGTGATCCAACTGCGCATGTTCGATCAGTGAAATCTCTTTGTTGTTCTCACTGGCGGCGAGCATTTTTTCATAACAGCGAGTTATCAATACAAAATCAGCCTGGGTTCCCAGCGTTGCCGCCAACCTTGCTGATTCGCCTTCCAGTAATGCCCGGACGTCGAGCAGATCATACAGTGTTCGCGGCTGCGTGCTGAACAGATGGATCAGCGGACTGGTGTCCTGTACCCGATTAAGTCGCGCGACCCGAGAATCGCGCCCCTGCGCCGTTTCAATAATCCCGCGCCCGCGCAGCACCGTCAGCCCTTCACGCAGTGCGGAACGCGAGAAGCCGAGCTTTTCGCACAGTCGACGTTCCGAGGGAAGCGGCTGCCCGACCTTCAACACACCGTCGATAATTAACCGTTCGATACTCTCTGCAACCACTTCGCAAATAGGGCGACGTTCATCTTTCATTCCCGGACCTCGTGCACAGGTAGGACCAATTTTTCTGTTCTTAATTCGCGAAACACGCACATCATGCAAGTGATTATGTTACATCAATTTAACATTGAATTAACCTATGCGTGGTCACAGAGCTGGAAAAAAAATGGTCTGACCGGTAACTAAAGAGATAGACGAAAACAAAAAGCCCGCTTAATAACTGTTCACAGAAGCAGCACGCAAAAATCAGCTACCACACAACACAACAAAGCGAACCCTACTCATGAGCATCTTGTACGAAGAGCGTCTTGATGGCGCTTTACCCGATGTCGACCAAACATCGGTACTGATGGCACTGCGTGAGCATGTCCCCGGACTCGAGATCCTGCATACCGATGAGGAGATCACTCCTTACGAGTGTGACGGGTTGAGCGCGTATCGCACGCGTCCATTACTGGTTGTTCTGCCTAAGCAGATAGAACAGGTGGCGGCGATTCTGGCTGTCTGCCACCGTCTGCGTGTGCCGGTGGTGACTCGTGGCGCGGGCACCGGGCTTTCTGGCGGCGCGTTGCCGCTGGAAAAAGGCGTGTTGTTAGTGATGGCGCGCTTTAAAGAGATCCTCGATATAAACCCCGTCGGTCGCCGTGCGCGCGTGCAACCGGGCGTGCGTAATCTGGCTATCTCCCAGGCCGTAGCGCCGCATAATCTCTATTACGCGCCGGACCCTTCTTCACAAATCGCCTGTTCCATTGGCGGCAATGTGGCGGAAAATGCCGGTGGCGTTCACTGTCTGAAATATGGGCTTACCGTACATAACCTGCTGAAAATTGAAGTGCAAACGCTGGACGGAGAGACGCTGACACTGGGATCGGATGCGCTGGATTCGCCGGGTTTTGACCTGCTGGCGCTGTTTACTGGATCAGAAGGTATGCTCGGCGTGACCACCGAAGTGACGGTAAAACTGCTGCCGAAGCCCCCCGTGGCACGGGTTCTGTTAGCCAGCTTTGACTCGGTAGAAAAAGCCGGACTCGCCGTCGGTGACATCATCGCCAATGGCATTATCCCTGGTGGGCTGGAGATGATGGATAACCTGTCGATTCGCGCGGCAGAAGATTTTATTCATGCCGGTTATCCCGTTGATGCCGAAGCGATTTTATTGTGCGAGCTGGACGGCGTGGAGTCTGACGTACAGGAAGATTGTGAACGGGTTAACGACATCTTACGGAAAGCGGGCGCGACTGACGTCCGTCTGGCGCAGGACGAAGCGGAGCGTGTGCGTTTCTGGGCCGGTCGTAAAAACGCCTTTCCGGCGGTGGGGCGCATCTCTCCCGATTACTACTGCATGGACGGCACCATCCCACGCCGCGCGCTGCCTGGCGTACTGGAAGGCATTGCTCGTTTATCGCAGCAATATGATTTACGCGTCGCCAACGTCTTTCATGCCGGAGACGGTAACATGCACCCGTTAATCCTTTTCGATGCCAATGAACCCGGCGAATTTGCCCGCGCGGAAGCGCTGGGTGGGAAGATCCTCGAACTCTGCGTGGACGTGGGCGGCAGCATCAGTGGGGAGCATGGCATTGGGCGCGAAAAAATCAATCAAATGTGCGCCCAGTTCAACAGCGATGAAATCACGACCTTCCATGCGGTCAAGGCGGCATTTGACCCCGATGGTTTGCTGAACCCTGGAAAAAACATTCCCACGCTACACCGCTGCGCTGAATTTGGTGCCATGCACGTGCACCACGGTCATTTACCTTTCCCTGAACTGGAGCGTTTCTGATGCTACGTGAGTGTGATTACAGCCAGGCGCTGCTGGAACAGGTGAATCAGGCGATTAGTAATAAAACGCCGCTGGTGATTCAGGGAAGCAATAGCAAAGCCTTTTTAGGTCGCCCTGTCACCGGGCAAACGCTGGATGTGCGTTGTCATCGCGGCATTGTGAATTACGACCCGACCGAGTTGGTGATCACCGCTCGTGCCGGAACGCCGCTGATGGCGATTGAAGCGGCGCTGGAAAGTGCGGGGCAAATGCTGCCCTGCGAGCCACCGTATTATGGTGAAGAAGCCACCTGGGGCGGCATGGTCGCTTGCGGTCTGGCGGGGCCGCGTCGACCGTGGAGCGGTTCGGTACGCGATTTTGTCCTTGGTACGCGCATTATTACCGGCAGTGGAAAACATCTGCGTTTTGGTGGCGAAGTGATGAAAAACGTTGCCGGATACGATCTCTCACGGCTAATGGCCGGAAGCTATGGCTGTCTTGGCGTACTTACTGAAATCTCAATGAAAGTGTTGCCTCGACCGCGCGCCACTATCAGCCTGCGTCGGGAAATCAGCCTGCAAGAAGCCATGAACGAAATCGCCCAGTGGCAACTCCAGCCATTACCCATTAGCGGTTTATGTTACTTCGACAACGGCTTGTGGCTCCGCCTTGAAGGCGGTGAAGGCTCGGTAAAAGCGGCGCGTGAACTGCTGGGGGGCGAAGAGGTTGCGGGTCAGTTCTGGCAGCAATTGCGTGAACAACAACTACCATTCTTCTCGTTACCAGGGACTTTGTGGCGCATTTCATTACCCACCGATGCACCGATGATGGATTTACCCGGCGAGCAACTGATCGACTGGGGGGGCGCGTTACGCTGGCTGAAATCGACAGCCGATGACAATCAAATCCACCGTATCGCCCGCAACGCTGGCGGCCACGCAACTCGCTTTAGTCCAGGTGATGGCAGTTTTGCTCCGTTGCCTGCCCCTTTATTCCGCTATCACCAGCAGCTTAAACAGCAGCTCGACCCTTGCGGTGTGTTTAACCCCGGTCGCATGTACGCGGAACTTTAAGGAGCAGACTATGCAAACCCGGTTAACCGAAGAGATGCGCCAGAATACGCGGGCGCTGGAAGCTGACAGCATTCTGCGCGCCTGTGTGCACTGCGGATTTTGTACCGCAACCTGCCCGACCTATCAGCTCCAGGGTGATGAACTGGACGGGCCGCGTGGGCGCATCTATCTGATTAAACAGGTGCTGGAAGGTAACGAAGTTACACTTAAAACGCAGGAGCATCTCGATCGCTGTCTCACGTGCCGCAACTGTGAAACCACCTGTCCTTCTGGTGTGCGCTATCACACTCTGTTGGATATCGGGCGTGATATCGTCGAGCAAAAAGTGAAACGTCCACTGCCGGATCGAATGCTACGCGAAGGGCTGCGTCAGGTAGTGCCGCGTCCGGCGGTCTTCCGTGCGCTGACGCAAGTAGGCCTGGTGCTACGACCGTTTTTGCCAGAGCAGATTAGAGCAAAACTCCCCGCCGGGATCGTGAAAGCCAAACCGCGTCCGCCGTTGCGTCATAAGCGTCGGGTTTTAATGCTGGAAGGTTGCGTCCAGCCTACGCTTTCGCCCAACACCAACGCGGCAACCGCGCGGGTGCTGGATCGTCTGGGGATCAGCGTCATGCCAGCTAACGAAGCAGGCTGTTGTGGCGCGGTGGACTATCATCTTAATGCGCAAGAGAAAGGGTTAGCGCGCGCGCGAAATAATATTGATGCCTGGTGGCCGGCGATTGAAGCAGGCGCAGAGGCAATTTTGCAGACTGCCAGCGGCTGTGGGGCGTTCGTCAAAGAGTATGGGCAGATGCTGAAAAACGATGCGTTGTATGCCGATAAAGCGCGTCAGGTCAGCGAACTGGCGGTTGATTTAGTCGAGCTTTTGCGTGAGGAGCCGCTGGAAAAGCTGGCGATTCGCGGCGATAAAAAACTGGCCTTCCACTGTCCGTGTACCCTGCAACATGCGCAAAAACTGAATGGCGAAGTAGAAAAAGTGTTACTGCGGCTGGGATTTACCTTAACCGACGTTCCCGACAGCCATCTGTGCTGCGGTTCGGCGGGAACTTATGCGTTAACGCATCCCGATCTGGCGCGCCAGTTGCGGGATAACAAAATGAATGCGCTGGAAAGCGGCAAACCGGAAATGATCGTTACCGCCAACATTGGTTGCCAGACGCATCTGGCGAGCGCCGGTCGTACCTCTGTGCGTCACTGGATTGAAATTGTAGAACAAGCCCTTGAAAAGGAATAACAAAATGAAAACTAAAGTCATTCTTAGCCAGCAAATGGCGAGTGCAATTATTGCCGCAGGTCAGGAAGAGGCGCAGAAAAATAACTGGTCCGTTTCCATTGCTGTTGCCGATGACGGCGGTCATCTGCTGGCGTTAAGTCGTATGGATGATTGCGCGCCGATTGCGGCCTACATCTCCCAGGAGAAAGCGCGTACCGCCGCGCTGGGGCGCCGCGAAACTAAGGGCTATGAAGAGATGGTGAACAACGGACGTACGGCGTTTGTGACGGCACCGTTACTGACGTCGCTGGAAGGCGGCGTACCGGTTGTTGTTGATGGGCAGATTATTGGCGCTGTGGGTGTGTCTGGTTTAACCGGGGCACAGGATGCGCAGGTCGCGAAAGCGGCAGCAGCGGTATTGGCGAAATAAGCGAAAACGAGGAGATTAACAATGAGTGAAACCATAACCCAGGGCCGTTTACGCATTGACGCCAACTTTAAACGTTTTGTTGATGAAGAAGTTTTACCCGGAACAGGGCTGGACTCTGCGGCGTTCTGGCACAATTTTGATGATATTGTTCACGATCTGTCGCCAGAGAATCGTCAGTTACTGGCAGAGCGCGATCGCATTCAGGCGGCGCTCGACGAATGGCATCGCAGCAATCCGGGGCCGGTAAAAGATAAAGCAGCCTATAAATCTTTCCTGCGTGAACTGGGCTACCTGGTGCCGCAGCCGGGCCATGTGACGGTGGAAACCACCGGCATCGACAGCGAAATCACCAGCCAGGCGGGGCCGCAACTGGTGGTTCCGGCAATGAACGCCCGCTACGCGTTGAATGCGGCGAACGCTCGCTGGGGTTCACTGTACGATGCGCTATACGGCAGCGACATCATCCCGCAGGAAGGGGCGATGGTCAGCGGCTACGATCCGCAGCGTGGTGCGCAGGTTATCGCCTGGGTTCGCTGCTTCCTCGATGAATCACTACCGCTGGAAAACGGCAGCTATCAGGATGTGGCGGCGTTTAAGGTGGTCGACAAACAATTACGTATTCTGTTGAAAAATGGCTCAGAAACCACGTTACGTACCCCGGCGCAGTTTGTCGGCTACCGTGGCGATGCTGCTGCACCGACCTGCATTTTGCTGAAAAATAACGGTCTGCATATCGAACTGCAAATCGATGCCAACGGACGGATTGGCAAAGACGATCCGGCGCATATCAACGACGTTATCGTCGAAGCCGCCATCAGTACCATTCTCGATTGTGAAGACTCGGTCGCTGCGGTTGATGCTGAAGATAAAATCCTGCTGTACCGCAATCTGTTGGGGCTGATGCAGGGCACTCTGCAAGAGAAAATGGAGAAAAACGGTCGGCAAATCGTGCGTAAACTGAATGACGATCGTCAGTACACTGCCGCCGATGGTTCTGAAATTTCTTTGCACGGGCGCTCGCTGCTGTTTATCCGCAACGTGGGGCATTTGATGACTATCCCCGTAATTTGGGACAGCGAAGGCAATGAAATTCCGGAAGGTATTCTTGATGGCGTCATGACAGGCGCGATTGCCCTCTACGACTTAAAAGTGCAGAAAAACTCGCGTACTGGCAGCGTCTATATTGTGAAACCGAAAATGCACGGTCCGCAGGAAGTGGCGTTTGCCAACAAACTGTTTACCCGCGTTGAGACCATGCTTGGTATGGAACCAAATACCCTGAAAATGGGCATTATGGATGAAGAACGCCGGACCTCGCTGAACTTGCGTAGTTGTATCGCGCAGGCACGCAACCGCGTGGCGTTCATCAACACTGGCTTCCTCGACCGTACTGGTGATGAGATGCATTCGGTGATGGAAGCGGGCCCGATGTTGCGTAAAAACCAGATGAAATCGACACCGTGGATCAAAGCCTACGAGCGCAATAACGTGCTTTCCGGCCTGTTTTGTGGGCTGCGCGGTAAAGCGCAAATCGGTAAAGGGATGTGGGCAATGCCAGATCTGATGGCAGACATGTACAGCCAAAAGGGCGATCAGTTACGTGCCGGGGCGAACACGGCCTGGGTTCCGTCACCGACCGCAGCCACGTTGCATGCGTTGCACTATCACCAAACCAACGTACAGAGCGTGCAAGCCAACATTGCCAACACAGAGTTCAATGCAGAATTTGAGCCTCTGCTGGACGATCTGCTGACCATTCCGGTTGCTGAAAACGCAAACTGGTCGGCACAAGAGATCCAACAAGAGCTGGATAACAACGTGCAGGGGATTCTGGGTTATGTGGTGCGTTGGGTAGAGCAGGGGATTGGTTGTTCAAAAGTGCCGGATATCCACAACGTGGCGCTGATGGAAGACCGTGCAACGCTGCGCATCTCCAGCCAACATATCGCCAACTGGTTACGTCACGGTATTCTGACCAAAGAACAGGTGCAGGCGTCGCTGGAGAATATGGCGAAAGTGGTTGATCAGCAAAACGCTGGCGATCCGGCGTATCGTCCGATGGTGGGGAATTTTGCTAACTCGTGTGCGTTTAAAGCCGCCAGCGATTTAATCTTCCTCGGTGTGAAACAGCCAAACGGTTATACCGAACCGTTATTACATGCCTGGCGTTTACGCGAAAAAGAAAGTCATTAATAGCAATAGCAAAAGCCCCGGCAAGTTTTACCGCTGGGGCTATTATAGTTACTGCGGTAGTACATTTATCCCGGAAATAACCGGAGCGATTATCAGGGTTTAATAAAATTAAATACCCGTAGCGCATCATTAGCGGGTTAAAACAACAATATGGACATCTTAACGATACTCTGCGCCTGCGGGTGCGGAACAGAACCCCTTACCCGATATACTTGTTATGCCTGAGGTAGCAATTGCGTTAGCGGCGTGCTGTTGCTGTAAAGTATAACGCCTATATTTTACAGTTCAGTCCTCTTTTGCTTATTACAACCTTAAGCATATCAAGCATATAAAGATAATAAGAGACTGAACAATATGGTTACCTGGACCCAAATGTATATGCCGATGGGAGGGCTGGGGCTATCCGCTCTGGTTGCCCTGATCCCGATAATATTCTTCTTCGTTGCGCTTGCGATATTACGTCTGAAAGGGCATGTCGCCGGAGCAATAACCCTTATATTATCGATATTGATTGCGATATTCGCCTTTAAAATGCCGATTGATATGGCATTTGCTGCTGCGGGATATGGTTTTATTTATGGTTTATGGCCAATCGCCTGGATTATTGTCGCGGCGGTATTCCTCTATAAATTAACCGTTGCCAGCGGCCAGTTTGATATTATCCGCAGCTCGGTTATCTCCATCACCGACGATCAACGTTTGCAGGTGTTGCTGATTGGCTTCTCTTTTGGCGCACTGTTAGAAGGAGCTGCGGGCTTTGGCGCGCCGGTGGCGATTACTGGCGCGCTGCTGGTGGGACTGGGCTTTAAACCGTTATACGCGGCGGGGCTGTGTCTGATTGCCAACACCGCGCCGGTGGCGTTTGGTGCGTTGGGCGTGCCTATTCTGGTTGCCGGTCAGGTGACTGGCATCGATCCGTTCGACATTGGCGCAATGGCGGGACGTCAGTTGCCGTTCCTGTCGGTACTGGTGCCGTTCTGGCTGGTGGCGATGATGGACGGCTGGAAAGGGGTGAAAGAGACATGGCCAGCGGCGCTGGTGGCGGGTGGTAGCTTCGCAGTTACCCAGTTCTTTACCTCTAACTACATTGGCCCGGAACTGCCGGATATTACTTCGGCGCTGGTGAGTATCGTCTCACTCTCTTTATTCCTCAAAGTCTGGCGGCCGAAAAATACCGAAACGGCAATCAGCATGGGGCAATCCGCAGGTGCGATGGTGGTGAATAAACCGTCTTCTGGCGGCCCAGTACCGTCAGAATACAGCCTTGGGCAAATCATTCGTGCGTGGTCACCGTTTTTAATCTTAACGGTGTTGGTCACCATCTGGACCATGAAGCCGTTTAAAGCGTTATTCGCTCCGGGCGGCGCGTTTTATTCGCTGGTGATTAACTTCCAGATCCCCCATTTGCATCAACAGGTACTGAAAGCGGCACCCATTGTCGCCCAACCGACGCCAATGGATGCGGTGTTTAAATTTGATCCACTCTCCGCTGGCGGAACTGCGATTTTTATCGCGGCAATTATCTCTATCTTCATTCTTGGTGTCGGGATCAAGAAAGGTATTGGCGTTTTCGCAGAAACGCTAATTAGCCTGAAGTGGCCGATATTGTCGATTGGCATGGTGCTGGCATTTGCCTTCGTGACCAACTATTCCGGCATGTCCACTACGCTGGCGCTGGTACTGGCGGGTACTGGCGTGATGTTCCCGTTCTTCTCGCCGTTCCTTGGTTGGCTGGGGGTATTTCTTACCGGCTCTGACACATCCTCGAACGCCCTGTTTGGTTCACTGCAATCAACCACCGCGCAGCAAATCAACGTCTCGGACACTCTGCTGGTGGCAGCAAATACCAGCGGCGGCGTGACCGGCAAGATGATCTCCCCGCAATCTATCGCCGTGGCCTGCGCCGCGACGGGCATGGTGGGCAGAGAATCTGAATTGTTCCGTTACACCGTGAAGCACAGTCTGATCTTTGCCAGCGTTATTGGCATTATCACGCTGCTGCAGGCATATGTGTTTACCGGAATGTTGGTTTCGTAATTCAATAGAGCCGGATGGCTGTAAATATCATCCGGCTTTTTTCATATCTGTTTCGTTATTCCGGCTAAACAATAGCAAGATTATTTCTCTATTTATTATCATCAGATCAATAATGTTTGATGATTAGATAACCAGGTAAATAATTAATGGCGTGAAAATCTGTGTTTTTTTACCACGCAAAACAAGCTGTATTAATTGTGTTCGCTTGATGAGCAAGTAGCGTGCTATCTGTTGCTTTTGCAATCGCAATCGTTAAAACTATCAATGACTTGAGATAGTAATATTGTGAATAATTGTTACTTTTTTGTTTGTTAAAAATTTTTATAAATCACCCCTCTGACATCGTATAGGGGATATTCCTATAAATTTTATCTATTTCGTTATCAATAATGCAGATTTCTTAAGAATGGAGGTTATTTTTAGAGAAGGTAAAACATAAAACTATTTCCACAGTTACGAATTTTTTAACTTTGTTTTGTCACTTGCGTTATTAATGAATAAGAAATTTAAATATAAGAAATCGCTTTTAGCGGCTATTTTAAGCGCAACCCTGTTAGCCGGTTGTGATGGCGGTGGTTCAGGCTCGTCCTCCGATACTCCGCCTGTAGATTCTGGAACAGGGTCTTTGCCGGAAGTGAAACCTGATCCAACACCAAACCCGGAGCCGACGCCTGAGCCGACGCCGGACCCAGAACCTACGCCGGATCCAACACCTGATCCTGAGCCGACACCAGAACCAGAGCCAGAACCTGTTCCCACGAAAACGGGTTATCTGACCCTGGGCGGAAGCCAGCGGGTAACTGGTGCTACCTGTAATGGTGAATCCAGCGATGGCTTTACTTTTACACCTGGCAACACCGTGAGTTGTGTGGTTGGTAGTACGACCATTGCAACTTTCAACACCCAGTCAGAAGCTGCGCGTAGCCTGCGTGCGGTTGACAAAGTGTCGTTTAGCCTCGAGGACGCGCAGGAGCTGGCGGATTCTGAAAATGAGAAAACCAACGCTATCTCTCTGTTAACTTCCAGCGACAGTTGCCCGGCGGATGCAGAACAACTTTGTCTGACCTTCTCGTCAGTGGTCGATCGCGCACGCTTTGAAAAACTGTATAAGCAAATCGATCTGGCACCGGAAGAATTCAAAAAGCTGGTAAATGAGGAAGTGGAAAACAATGTCGCGACCGATAAAGCGCCATCCACCCATACCTCACCGGTCGTGCCCGTCACGACAGAGGGAACAACGCCGGATCTGAACGCCAAATTTGTGTCAGCTAATGCGGAACAGTTTTATCAGTATCAACCTACTGAAATTATTCTCTCCGAAGGCCGCCTGGTGGATAGCCAGGGATATGGTGTTGCTGGTGTTGACTACTACACCAATTCAGGCCGTGGTGTGACAGGGGAAAATGGTGAATTTTCCTTTAGCTGGGGCGAAACCATCTCCTTTGGTATCGATACCTTTGAACTTGGCTCAGTACGCGGCAACAAGTCGACCATTGCGCTGACTGAACTGGGTGATGAAGTTCGCGGCGCGAATGTCGATCAACTGATTCATCGCTATTCGACGACCGGGCAAAATAATACCCGTGTTGTTCCGGACGATGTACGCAAGGTCTTTGCTGAATATCCCAACGTGATTAACGAGATTATCAATCTCTCGTTATCCAATGGCGCGACGCTGGATGAAGGCGATCAAACCGTTGTGCTGCCAAACGAATTTATCGAGCAGTTTAAGACGGGACAGGCCAAAGAGATCGATACCGCGATTTGTACGAAAACCGCCGGTTGTAACGAGGCTCGCTGGTTCTCGCTGACGACACGCAATGTTAATGACGGTCAGATTCAGGGCGTTATCAACAAACTGTGGGGTGTGGATACGAACTACCAATCTGTCAGCAAGTTCCATGTATTCCATGACTCCACCAACTTCTATGGCAGCACCGGTAATGCGCGCGGTCAGGCGGTGGTGAATATCTCCAACGCGGCCTTCCCGATTCTGATGGCGCGTAATGATAAAAACTACTGGCTGGCCTTTGGTGAAAAACGCGCCTGGGATAAAAACGAGCTGGCGTACATTACTGAAGCGCCTTCTCTTGTTGTGCCGGAAAACGTGACGCGCGATACCGCGACCTTCAACCTGCCGTTTATTTCGCTGGGGCAAGTCGGTGATGGCAAGCTGATGGTTATCGGTAACCCGCACTACAACAGCATTTTGCGTTGCCCTAATGGTTACAGTTGGGCCGGTGGTGTCAATGATAAAGGTGAGTGTACGCTCAGCGGTGATTCAGATGATATGAAGCACTTCATGCAGAACGTACTGCGCTACCTGTCAAACGACATCTGGCAGCCGAATACTAAGAGCACAATGACCGTGGGTACGAACCTGGAAAACGTTTATTTCAAACGTCATGGCCAGGTCACTGGGAACAGTGCTCCATTTGGCTTCCATCCGGATTTTGCAGGTATTTCTGTTAAACATTTGACCAGCTATGGCGATCTGAATCCGGAAGAAGTTCCGTTGCTGATCCTCAACGGTTTTGAATATGTGACTCAGTGGTCTGGCGATCCCTATGCAGTGCCTCTGCGTGCAGATACCAGCAAACCGAAGCTGACTCAGCAGGATGTGACCGATCTGATCGCCTATCTGAACAAAGGCGGCTCAGTGCTGATCATGGAAAACGTGATGAGCAATCTTAAGGAAGAGAGCGCGTCTGGCTTTGTGCGTCTGTTGGATGCCGCGGGTCTGTCAATGGCTCTGAACAAATCGGTGGTGAACAACGATCCGCAGGGTTATCCGGATCGCGTACGCCAACAGCGCGAAAAAGGTATCTGGGTCTATGAACGTTATCCGTTTGTCGATGGAAAACCGCCGTATACCATTGATGAAACAACGAAAGAAGTTATCTGGAAATACCAGCAAGACAACAAACCTGATGACAAGCCGAAACTGGAAGTGGCCAGTTGGCTGGAAGATGTCGATGGCGAACAGGTCAAGCGCTATGCCTTTATCGATGAGGCGGAGTTTAAAACAAAAGAGTCTCTGGAGGCGGCAAAGGCAAAAATCTTTGAAAAGTTTCCTGGATTACAGGAGTGTAAGGACTCGACATATCACTATGAGGTCAACTGCCTGGAATATCGTCCTGGTACGGGTGTTCCTGTGACGGGGACAATGTATGTTCCGCAGTATACGCAACTGAATCTTGACGCCGACACTGCGAAAGCGATGGTGCAGGCTGCGGATTTAGGCACCAACATTCAGCGCCTGTATCAACATGAGCTTTATTTCCGTACTAAAGGCAGTAAAGGCGAACGTCTGAACAGCGTCGATCTGGAACGTCTGTACCAGAACATGTCGGTCTGGCTGTGGAATGAAATTGAATATAGCTATGACAGCAGCAAGGATGACGAGCTGGGCTTTAAAACGTTCACCGAGTTCCTGAACTGCTACGCCAACAATGCCTATGCTGGCGGCACGCAGTGTTCTGATGAGCTGAAAAAATCGCTGATCGATAACAAGATGATCTACGGTGAAAGTAGCGGCAAAGCGGGCATGATGAACCCGAGCTATCCGCTCAACTATATGGAAAAACCGCTGACACGCCTGATGCTGGGGCGTTCCTGGTGGGATCTGAACATCAAAGTTGATGTCGAGAAGTATCCGGGAGCGGTATCGGCAGCGGGGCAGGAGGTTACTGAAAGCATCAGCCTGTACTCGAATCCGACCAAATGGTTTGCGGGTAACATGCAGTCTACTGGCCTGTGGGCTCCGGCTCAGAAAGAGGTCACTATTAAGTCCAATGCGGACGTTCCTGTGACTGTCACCGTGGCGCTGGCTGACGACCTGACCGGACGTGAGAAGCATGAAGTTGCTCTGAACCGTCCGCCAAAAGTGACGAAAACCTATGATCTGGATGCTCAAGGCACGGTGACCTTCAAGGTGCCTTACGGTGGTCTGATTTATATCAAGGGCAACAGCTCAAAGAATGAGTCAGCCAACTTCACCTTTACTGGCGTGGTAAAAGCACCGTTCTATAAAGATGGTAAGTGGCAACACGAGCTGAACTCCCCTGCGCCGCTAGGCGAGCTGGAGTCTGCGTCGTTCGTCTATACCACGCCGAAGAAGAACCTGAATGCCAGCAATTTCACGGGTGGCGTAAAACAATTCGCTAAGGAACTGGATACCTTTGCCAGCTCAATGAATGACTTCTACGGACGTGATGGCGAAAACGGTAAGCACCGGATGTTTACCTTTGAAAACTTGCCGGGTCACAAACACCGTTTCACCAACGATGTGCAGATCTCCATCGGTGATGCGCACTCTGGTTATCCGGTAATGAACAGCAGCTTCTCGACGAACAGCACCACGCTGCCGACGACGCCGCTGAACGACTGGCTGATCTGGCATGAAGTAGGGCATAACGCCGCAGAAACACCGCTGACTGTACCGGGCGCAACTGAAGTGGCGAACAACGTGCTGGCGCTGTACATGCAGGATCGCTATCTCGGTAAGATGAACCGTGTCGCTGACGACATTACCGTCGCGCCGGAATATCTGGACGAGAGCAACGGTCAGGCCTGGGCGCGCGGCGGTGCGGGTGACCGTCTGCTGATGTACGCACAGTTGAAGGAGTGGGCAGAGGAAAACTTTGATATCAAACAGTGGTATCCAGATGGTGACCTGCCTAAGTTCTACAGCGATCGTAAAGGGATGAAGGGCTGGAACCTGTTCCAGTTGATGCACCGTAAAGCGCGCGGCGATGAGGCAGGCAAAACCAAGTTTGGCGAAAGAAATTACTGTGCTGAGTCAAACGGTAACGCTGCTGACACGCTGATGCTGTGTGCATCCTGGGTCGCTCAGGCGGATCTTTCGGAATTCTTTAAGAAATGGAATCCGGGCGCAAATGCTTACCAGCTTCCGGGGGCAAGTGAGATGAGCTTCGAAGGTGGAGTGAGCCAGTCGGCTTACAACACGCTCGCGGCGATGCACCTGTCGAAACCGGAAAAAGGGCCGGAAACCATTAATAAGGTTACCGAGTATTCGATGCCAGCCGAATAAGCCTGTAGGCCGGATAAGGCGTTCACGCCGCATCCGGCATGAAATAAGGCGCACCGGGTCAACATATATGCCCGATGCGCCAGCTTATCGGGCCTGGAGGGAAGAAGCCGCGATTACTTGCGTTGGCAGACGCCTGTAGGCCGGATAAGGCGTTCACGCCGCATCCGGCATGAAATAAGGCGCACCGGGTCAACATATATGCCCGATGCGCCAGCTTATCGGGCCTGGAGGGAAGAAGCCGCGATTACTTGCGTTGGCAGACGCCTGTAGGCCGGATAAGGCGTTCACGCCGCATCCGGCATGAAATAAGGCGCACCGGGTCAACATATATGCCCGATGCGCCAGCTTATCGGGCCTGGAGGGAAGAAGCCGCGATTATTTGCGTTGGCAGACACCTGTAGGCCGGATAAGGCGTTCACGCCGCATCCGGCAAGTTACAACAAATAACCTTTAACCATGCTTTTTGATGTTTTTCAGCAATATCCTGCTGCGATACCTGTCCTGGCAACCGTCGGAGGATTAATCATCGGCAGTTTTTTGAATGTGGTGATCTGGCGTTACCCCATCATGCTTCGCCAACAAATGGCGGAGTTTCACGGTGAAACGCCGAGCACGCAGCTAAAAATAAGCCTGGCGCTGCCACGCTCGCATTGTCCGCATTGTCAGCAGACCATCCGCGTTCGTGACAACATTCCGCTGCTCTCCTGGCTGATGCTCAAAGGGCGCTGCCGTGATTGTCAGACGAAAATCAGCAAGCGTTATCCGCTGGTGGAGTTATTGACGGCACTCGCTTTTTTGTTGGCAAGTCTGGTCTGGCCGGAAAGTGGATGGGGGCTGGCGGTGATGATATTATCCGCCTGGCTGATTGCCGCGAGTGTCATCGACCTCGATAACCAATGGCTGCCCGATGTCTTTACTCAGGGCGTATTGTGGACGGGGCTGATTGCGGCATGGGCGCAGCAGAGTCCGTTAACGCTACAAGACGCAGTTACCGGCGTACTGGTGGGATTTATCACTTTTTACTCCCTGCGCTGGATAGCCGGAATAGTTCTGCGTAAAGAAGCATTAGGCATGGGCGATGTATTACTCTTCGCTGCTTTAGGTGGCTGGGTGGGGGCATTGTCGCTACCCCATGTTGCTTTAATTGCATCATGCTGCGGGCTGATATATGCCGTTATTACAAAAAAAGGATCAACGACGCTGCCTTTTGGACCGTGTTTAAGTCTGGGCGGTATAGCAACACTTTATTTACAGGCATTGTTTTAATGATAACCACGTCATTATCGAAGTGACATTTTTACTCTCATTAATAACCTTAGAGATTATTTACTATGTCGATAAAACAAATGCCAGGGAGGGTATTAATATCGCTATTGTTAAGCGTTACAGGATTATTAAGTGGCTGCGCAAGCCATAATGAAAACGCCAGTTTGCTGGCGAAAAAACAGGCGCAAAATATCAGCCAAAACCTGCCGATTAAATCTGCGGGATATACCTTAGTGCTGGCGCAAAGTAGCGGCACGACGGTAAAAATGACCATTATCAGCGAAGCGGGTGCTCAAACCACGCAAACGCCGGACGCGTTTTTAACCAGCTATCAACGACAAATGTGCGCTGACCCAACGGTGAAATTAATGATCACTGAGGGGATTAATTACAGCATAACGATTAATGATACACGCACAGGCAACCAGTATCAGCGGAAACTGGATCGTACCACCTGTGGAATAGTCAAAGCATAACGTCGGGTATATATAAATTGGCGCGGGTTGTTTTTCGTGACGCACGAATTTATCTCAATCAATGGCTGACTAAAATTCGTTACACTCTTAGCCAGGGACAATCTCTTAATACAGACAAAGAGCATCTGCGCAAAATTGCACGCGGGATGTTCTGGCTGATGTTGCTTATTATTTCTGCAAAAATGGCGCATTCACTCTGGCGCTATATCTCCTTTTCTGCGGAATATACGGCGATTTCCCCATCGGTGAATAAATCGACCCGTGCGGATGTAAAAACGTTCGATAAAAAAGACGTGCAATTAATCAGCCAGCAAAACTGGTTTGGCAAATATCAGCCCGTTGCTGCACTGGTAAAACAACCCGAACCGGCTCCGGTGGCAGAAACACGTCTTAACGTGGTACTGCGCGGGATCGCCTTTGGTGCCAGACCCGGCGCGGTTATTGAAGAAGGCGGCAAACAGCAGGTCTATTTGCTGGGCGAACGGCTTGACTCTCACAACGCGGTGATCGAAGAGATTTATCGCGATCATGTGGTGCTGCGTTATCAGGGAAAAATGGAGCGCCTGAGTCTGGCAGAAGAGGAGCGTTCCACCGTTGCCGTGACCAATGAAAAAACCGTCAGTGACGAAGCAAAGCAAACAGCCGCTGAACCTGCCGCCAGCACGCCAGTTGAGATCCCGGCTGCCGTGCGCCAGGCACTGGCGAAAGACCCGCAGAAAATTTTTAACTATATCCAGCTTACGCCTGTGCGTAAGGAGGGGATTGTCGGTTATGCAGTGAAGCCGGGGGCAGATCGTTCTCTGTTCGATGCCAGCGGTTTTAAGGAAGGCGATATTGCCATTGCGCTAAATCAGCAGGATTTCACTGATCCACGAGCAATGATTGCTCTGATGCGGCAGTTACCTTCAATGGATTCCATTCAACTCACGGTTTTACGCAAGGGTGCGCGCTACGACATTTCCATCGCGCTGCGCTAACCGCATTTAATCCAGGAGAATCATTCATCGTGTTTTGGCGTGATATTACGTTGTCGATCTGGCGTAAGAAGACAACTGGCCTCAAAACAAAAAAGCGTTTACTGCCGCTGATGCTGGCAGCGGCATTATGCAGTTCACCAGTTTGGGCGGAAGAAGCCACTTTTACCGCCAATTTTAAAGATACCGACCTGAAATCGTTTATCGAAACCGTCGGCGCTAACCTCAATAAAACCATCATTATGGGGCCGGGCGTTCAGGGGAAAGTGAGTATTCGTACTATGACCCCGCTCAATGAACGCCAGTATTACCAGCTATTCCTTAACCTGCTGGAAGCGCAGGGGTATGCCGTCGTGCCGATGGAAAACGACGTGCTGAAGGTGGTGAAATCCAGCGCCGCAAAAGTCGAGCCGTTGCCGCTGGTCGGTGAAGGTAACGATAACTACGCGGGCGATGAAATGGTCACTAAAGTGGTGCCGGTACGTAATGTGTCTGTACGCGAACTGGCACCGATTCTGCGCCAGATGATCGACAGCGCGGGTTCTGGCAACGTCGTTAATTACGATCCCTCCAACGTGATTATGCTTACCGGACGCGCCTCGGTTGTGGAACGGCTGACGGAAGTGATTCAGCGCGTGGATCATGCGGGAAACCGCACCGAAGAGGTGATCCCGCTGGATAACGCCTCGGCCTCGGAAATTGCCCGCGTGCTGGAAAGCTTGACCAAAAACAGCGGCGAGAACCAACCAGCAACGCTGAAATCACAGATTGTTGCTGATGAACGCACTAACAGCGTCATTGTCAGCGGCGATCCCGCTACGCGAGACAAAATGCGCCGTCTGATCCGTCGCCTGGATTCAGAAATGGAGCGCAGCGGCAACAGCCAGGTGTTCTATCTCAAATACAGCAAAGCGGAAGATCTGGTCGATGTTCTGAAACAGGTCAGCGGCACGCTCACCGCCGCTAAAGAAGAGGCGGAAGGCACGGTCAGTAGCGGACGTGAGGTTGTTTCTATTGCCGCCAGCAAACACAGTAATGCCCTGATTGTGACCGCGCCGCAGGACATCATGCAGTCGCTGCAAAGCGTGATTGAACAACTGGATATCCGCCGTGCTCAGGTGCATGTCGAGGCGTTGATCGTGGAGGTTGCCGAAGGCAGCAATATCAACTTCGGCGTGCAGTGGGCGTCGAAAGATGCCGGATTAATGCAGTTTGCCAACGGCACGCAGATCCCTATCGGCACGCTAGGGGCGGCGATTTCTCAGGCGAAGCCGCAGAAAGGTTCCACGGTGATCAGCGAAAACGGTGCCACCACCATTAACCCGGATACCAACGGTGACCTCTCCACGCTCGCCCAGCTACTTTCCGGCTTTAGCGGTACGGCGGTTGGCGTGGTGAAAGGCGACTGGATGGCGCTGGTGCAGGCGGTTAAAAACGACTCCAGCTCTAACGTCCTTTCTACGCCGAGCATCACCACGCTGGACAACCAGGAAGCCTTCTTCATGGTGGGTCAGGACGTTCCGGTATTAACCGGTTCTACCGTTGGCTCCAATAACAGCAATCCTTTCAACACGGTAGAAAGGAAAAAAGTCGGCATCATGCTGAAGGTCACGCCGCAGATTAACGAAGGTAACGCGGTACAGATGGTGATTGAGCAGGAAGTGTCGAAGGTGGAAGGACAGACCAGCCTCGATGTGGTGTTTGGCGAGCGCAAACTGAAAACTACCGTGCTGGCTAACGATGGTGAGCTGATTGTGCTTGGCGGTCTGATGGACGACCAGGCGGGAGAAAGCGTGGCGAAAGTGCCGTTGTTGGGCGATATCCCGTTGATTGGCAACCTGTTTAAGTCCACGGCAGATAAAAAAGAAAAACGTAATCTGATGGTGTTTATCCGCCCGACCATTCTGCGTGACGGTATGGCGGCAGACGGCGTTTCGCAGCGCAAATATAACTATATGCGCGCCGAGCAGATCTATCGCGATGAGCAAGGCTTAAGCCTGATGCCGAACACTGCGCAGCCGGTACTACCAGCGCAAAACCAGGCCTTACCGCCGGAAGTTCGCGCGTTCCTCAATGCCGGGAGAACGCGTTAATGGTGCCTGTAGCACAGGAAACCTCCGCTAACACCGTGCGTCTGCCCTACAGTTTCAGCCGTCGGTTTAGCCTGGTGGCATGGTGCGAAGCGTCGCTGGAGATCCTCCATGTTCATCCGTTGTCGCTCTCTGTTTTGCAGGAGCTGCAACGGGGGCTGAACGCGCCCTTTACGCTGCGGCAAATCGACGAGGCCGAATTTGAACAGCGGCTGAATGCGGTCTGGCAGCGGGACTCTTCCGAAGCTCGCCAGTTGATGGAAGATCTCGGTTCCGCCGAGGACTTCTTTACCCTCGCAGAAGAGCTGCCAGAAACGGAAGATTTGCTGGAAAGTGACGACGATGCGCCGATCATCAAACTGATCAACGCCATGCTGGCAGAGGCAATTAAAGAAGGCGCTTCGGATATCCACATTGAGACGTTTGAAAAGAGTCTGGTGATCCGTTTTCGTGTAGACGGAACGCTACATGAAATGCTGCGTCCCGGGCGCAAACTGGCCTCGCTGCTGGTGTCGCGTATCAAGGTGATGGCGCGGCTGGACATTGCCGAAAAGCGCGTGCCGCAGGATGGACGTATTGCGCTGCTGCTGGGCGGTCGGGCGATTGACGTGCGTGTCTCCACCATGCCTTCTGCCTGGGGTGAGCGCGTGGTGCTGCGACTGCTGGACAAAAACCAGGCCCGCCTGACGCTGGAGCGTCTGGGGCTGAGTCATGAATTGACCGCGCAGTTGCGCCAGTTACTGCACAAACCGCACGGCATCTTTCTGGTGACGGGGCCGACGGGTTCTGGCAAAAGCACCACGCTGTACGCCGGATTGCAGGAGCTGAACAACCACTCGCGCAACATTCTCACGGTTGAAGACCCCATCGAATACATGATTGAAGGGATCGGTCAGACGCAGGTCAACACCCGTGTCGGCATGACCTTCGCCCGTGGCCTGCGTGCGATTTTGCGTCAGGACCCGGATGTAGTGATGGTCGGTGAGATCCGCGATACCGAAACCGCAGAAATCGCCGTTCAGGCGTCGCTTACGGGGCACCTGGTTCTTTCCACGTTGCATACCAACACGGCGGTGGGGGCAATCACGCGTTTGCAGGATATGGGCGTAGAGCCTTTCCTGCTCTCTTCCAGTCTGACGGGCGTGATGGCGCAGCGACTGGTTCGCACGCTGTGCCCCGACTGCCGCCAGCCCGCACCTGCTACCGACGAAGAAAAACGCCTGTTGGGGATTACCGATGCGCGAACCGTCACTCTGTACCATCCGCAGGGCTGCCCCGCCTGTAATCACAAAGGTTTTCGTGGGCGTACCGCCATCCATGAGCTGATCGTGGTGGACGCCACATTGCGTGATTTGATCCACCGTCAGGCCGGGGAACTGGAGCTGGAACGTTATGTCCGGCAACACTCTGCGGGTATCCGCAGCAACGGCATTGAGAAAGTACTCGCCGGAGAAACCTCTCTCGATGAAGTGCTGCGGGTAACGATGGAGGCGTAATGGCACTGTTTTACTATCAGGCACTACAGCGTAATGGCCGCAAAACCAAAGGCATGATTGAGGCGGATTCCGCGCGTCATGCCCGCCAGTTGTTGCGCGCTAAAGACCTCATTCCCGTGCACATTGAAGCCCGGCTGAATGCTTCGTCAGGGGGAATGTTGCAGCGTCGGCGGCACGCACATCGTCGTGTGGCGGCGGCAGATCTGGCGCTGTTCACCCGCCAACTGGCAACGTTGGTTCAGGCAGCAATGCCGCTGGAAACCTGCTTACAGGCGGTCAGTGAGCAAAGCGAAAAACTGCATGTGAAAAGTCTGGGAATGGCGCTGCGCAGCCGGATTCAGGAGGGGTACACCCTGTCGGACAGCCTGCGCGAACATCCCCGCGTCTTTGATTCTCTGTTTTGTTCGATGGTGGCTGCCGGAGAAAAATCCGGGCATCTCGATGTGGTGCTCAATCGCCTGGCGGATTACACCGAACAGCGCCAGCGCCTGAAATCACGACTGCTGCAGGCCATGCTCTACCCGCTGGTGCTGTTGGTGGTGGCAACGGGTGTGGTCACTATTTTGCTGACGGCGGTGGTGCCGAAAATTATCGAACAGTTCGATCACCTCGGACACGCGCTGCCCGCCTCCACCCGCACCCTTATCGCCATGAGCGACGCCTTACAAGCCAGCGGCGTTTATTGGCTGGCGGGATTGCTGGGGCTTCTGGTGCTGGGGCAACGACTACTCAAAAAGCCGACTATGCGGCTGCGCTGGGATAAAACTTTGCTGCGCCTGCCCGTGACGGGGCGGGTTGCTCGCGGGCTGAATACGGCGCGTTTTTCCCGCACTTTAAGCATCCTCACCGCCAGCAGTGTTCCGCTGCTGGAAGGCATTCAGACCGCTGCCGCCGTGTCGGCAAATCGCTATGTCGAGCAGCAACTGCTACTGGCGGCAGATCGCGTCCGCGAAGGAAGCAGTCTGCGCGCCGCGCTGGCGGATCTGCGCCTGTTCCCGCCGATGATGTTGTACATGATCGCCTCTGGTGAACAGAGCGGCGAGCTGGAAACCATGCTTGAACAGGCCGCGGTCAACCAGGAACGGGAGTTTGATACCCAGGTGGGGCTGGCGTTAGGGCTGTTTGAACCGGCGCTGGTGGTGATGATGGCGGGCGTGGTGCTGTTTATCGTCATCGCCATCCTCGAACCGATGCTGCAACTGAACAATATGGTTGGAATGTAATTTACGGAGTTATCACATGAATTCGTTATCCCGCACGCAAAAACCACGGGCAGGTTTTACCCTACTGGAAGTGATGGTGGTGATTGTTATTCTTGGCGTCCTGGCAAGTCTGGTGGTGCCTAACCTGCTGGGCAACAAAGAGAAAGCGGACAGGCAAAAAGCCATCAGCGATATCGTGGCGCTGGAAAACGCGCTGGACATGTACCGGCTGGATAACGGGCGTTATCCAACCACCGAGCAGGGGCTTGAGGCGCTGATCCAGCAACCGGCCAATATGGCAGATTCTCGCAACTACCGTACCGGTGGGTACATTAAACGGCTACCAAAAGATCCGTGGGGCAATGATTATCAGTATCTCAGCCCGGGTGAAAAAGGGATGTTTGATGTTTACACCTTAGGGGCGGATGGTCAGGAAAACGGAGAAGGGGCTGCCGCAGATATCGGTAACTGGAATTTACAGGAGTTTCAGTAATCAGTGCCTGGACGCGGATTCACTCTTCTGGAAATCATGCTGGTGATTTTCCTGATCGGCCTTGCCAGTGCAGGCGTGGTACAGACTTTTGCGACCGATTCTGAATCGCCTGCGAAAAAAGCGGCGCAGGATTTTCTGACTCGCTTTGCGCAGTTTAAGGACAAGGCAGTGATCGAAGGGCAAACACTCGGTGTGCTAATCGACCCGCGTGGCTACCAGTTTATGCAGCGTCGTCAGGGGCAGTGGTTGCCCGTTTCCGCGCCCCGGTTATCGGCACAGGTTACGGTGCCGAAACAGGTGCAGATGCTGTTACAACCCGGAAGTGATATCTGGCAGAAGGAGTATGCGCTGGAGCTGCAACGTCGTCGCCTGACGCTGCATGATATTGAACTGGAGCTGCAAAAAGAGGCGAAAAAGAAGACACCGCAAATCCGCTTCTCGCCTTTTGAACCTGCCACACCGTTTACGCTGCGCTTTTATTCTGCGGCGCAAAACGAATGCCAGGCGGTGAAACTGGCGCACGATGGCGCGTTATCTCTCAGTCAATGTGATGAGAGGATGCCATGAAGCGCGGATTTACGTTGCTGGAAGTGATGATCGCACTGGCGATTTTTGCGCTGGCTGCCACGGCGGTATTACAGATCGCCAGCGGCGCGCTAAACAATCAGCAGGTTCTTGAGGAGAAAACGGTAGCTGGCTGGGTGGCCGAAAACCAGATCGCACTGCTCTACCTGATGACCCGCGAACAGCGGGCGGTCAGGCATCAGGGCGAGAGCGATATGGCAGGAAACCGCTGGTACTGGCGAACGATCCCACTGAATACAGGCAACGCGTTGCTCCAGGCGGTGGATATTGAAGTCAGCCTTCACGAAGACTTTTCGCCGGTGGTTCAGTCACGGCGCGCCTGGTTTAGCGCCGTGGGAGGCCAACAGTGAAAAGGATTCGCCCTGGTTTTACGTTACTGGAAATGCTGGTGGCAATTGCCATTTTTGCCTCACTGGCATTGATGGCGCAGCAGGTGACAAACGGTGTCACGCGCGTGAATAGCGCCGTCGCGGAGCACGATCAAAAACTCAACCTCATGCAGCAAACGATGAGTTTTCTGACCCATGATCTGACCCAAATGATGCCGCGTCTGGTAAGAGGCGAGCAGGGCCAGAGGGAACCGGCGTTACTGGCGGGTGCAGGCGTGCTGGCGTCTGAGAGTGAAGGGATGCGCTTTGTGCGTGGCGGCGTGGTTAATCCGTTGATGCGCCTGCCGCGCAGTAATCTGCTCACTGTCGGTTACCGCATTCATGACGGTTACCTTGAACGGTTAGCCTGGCCGCTGACCGATGCAGCAGGCAGCGTGAGGCCAACAACGCAAAAATTAATTCCGGCAGATTCGCTCCGTTTGCAGTTCTACGACGGCACGCGCTGGCAGGCGAGTTGGTCGTCAGGGCAGGCGCTCCCTGTGGCGGTGCGCATGACTCTGCATTCGCCGCAATGGGGCGAGATTGAACGCATCTGGTTGTTACGTGGGCCGCAATTATCATGATCACCTCACCACCAAAACGCGGAATGGCACTGGTCGTGGTGCTGGTATTGCTGGCGGTCATAATGCTGGTAACCATCACACTTTCCGGGCGGATGCAGCAACAGCTTGGGCGAACGCGCAGCCAGCAGGAGTACCAGCAGGCACTGTGGTACAGCGCCAGTGCAGAAAGCCTGGCGCTGAGCGCGCTCAGCCTGAGCCTGAAAAATGAACAACGCGTGTATCTGGCACAGCCGTGGGCTTCCGGCCCCCGTTTTTTCCCACTGCCGCAGGGGCAAATTGCCGTCACCCTGCGTGACGCACAGGCCTGCTTTAATCTGAATGCTCTCGCACAGTCGACGACGGCGACGCGTCCGCTTGCGGTGCAACAGTTGATTGCCTTGATCACGCGTCTCGATGTGCCTGCTTATCGGGCTGAGCTGATAGCCGAAAGTCTGTGGGAGTTTATTGACGAAGATCGCAGCGTGCAAACGCGGCTGGGTCGTGAAGACAGTGAGTATCTCGCCCGCTCGGTGCCGTTCTACGCCGCGAATCAACCGCTGGCGGATATCAGCGAAATGCGTGTGGTGCAGGGAATGGACGCCGGACTTTATCAAAAACTCAAACCGCTGGTCTGTGCGCTACCGATGACCCACCAACAAATCAACATCAACACCTTAGAGGTCGCGCAAAGCGTGATTCTTGAGGCGCTGTTCGACCCGTGGTTAAGCCCTGTTCAGGCGCGAGCATTATTACAACAACGTCCGGCGAAGGGCTGGGAAGATGTCGATCAGTTTCTTGCACAGCCGCTACTCGCTGACGTCGATGAGCGTACAAAAAAACAGCTAAAAACCGTCCTGAGCGTGGACAGCAACTACTTCTGGCTGCGTTCAGATATCACCGTGAATGAGATTGAACTGACGATGAATTCGTTAATTGTCCGCATGGGGCCACAACACTTTTCGGTTCTCTGGCATCAGACAGGAGAAAGTGAGTGAGTTCCATGCTTGAGATTTTTTTCCCGCTTTGCGCCTCTGACTCCATTCGTTGGCAGCGCCGTTCCGCCGACGTGGAGCACGGCATCTGGCCTGACATTGCCGACGAGCAGCTTCAGCAATGGCTGCAAACTGATACGATTCGGCTCTACATTCCCGGCGAATGGATCAGCATCTGGCAGGTTGAACTGCCAGATGTTCCCCGTAAGCAGATACCGACTATTCTGCCCGCCTTACTGGAAGAAGAGCTGAACCAGGATATTGATGAACTGCATTTTGCGCCGTTGAAAATCGACCAGCAACTGGCAACCGTAGCAGTGATTCACCAACAGCATATGCGCAACATTGCGCAGTGGTTGCAGGCAAACGGCATCACCCGCGCTACCGTCGCGCCGGACTGGATGTCCATTCCTTGTGGCTCTATGGCTGGCGATGCGCAACGGGTTATCTGCCGCATCGATGAATGTCGGGGATGGAGTGCCGGGTGGGCGCTGGCTCCGGTCATGTTCCGCGCACAGCTCAATGAGCAGGAATCACCGCTTTCGTTAACCGTGGTCGGCATTGCACCGGAAGAGCTATCTGCATGGGCTGGCGCAGACGCCGGACGCCTGACGATCACGTCTCTGCCCGCTATTACCACCTGCGGTGAACCAGAAGGGAACCTGCTGACAGGGCAGTGGCAACCTCGCGTCAGCTACCGAAAACAGTGGGCGCGCTGGCGGGTGATGGTTCTGCCTGTATTGCTGATTCTGGTTGCGCTGGCAGTGGAACGGGGCGTGACATTATGGAGCGTCAGCGAACAGGTGGCGCAAAGCCGCGCCCAGGCAGAGAAACAGTTCTTAACGTTGTTCCCGGAGCAGAAGCGGATTGTGAATTTGCGCTCTCAGGTGACGATGGCGATGAAAAAATATCGCCCACAGACTGACGATACCAGGCTACTTGCCGAGTTGTCAGCGATCGCCAGCACCCTGAAATCGGCATCACTTTCCGACATTGAGATGCGTGGTTTCTCCTTTGATCAAAAACGCCAGACGCTCCACCTTCAGTTGCGGGCAGCGAGCTTTGCCAGTTTCGACAAACTGCGTAGCGCACTGGCGGCAGATTATGTTGTGCAACAGGACGCGTTACAGAAAGAGGGTGATGCGGTTTCCGGCGGCGTAACGTTGCGGAGGAAATAACATGTTACGCGATAAATTGATTCACTATTTTCAGCAATGGCGTGAGCGCCAGTTAAGCCGTGGCGAACACTGGCTGGCACAACACCTGGCGGGGCGTTCGCCGCGCGAAAAGGGCATGTTACTGGCCGCGGCGGCGTTCCTGTTTAGCGCCGGATATTACGTCCTCATCTGGCAGCCGTTGAGCGAACGGATAGAGCAACAGGAGACGATGTTGCAGCAACTGGAGGTGATGAACACCCGACTGAAACGCGCCGCACCGGATATTATCGCAGCGCGAAAATCCGGCACGACAACGCCTGCACAGGTATCGCGGGTTATCAGTGACAGCGCTTCCGCGCATTCTGTGGTCATCAAGCGGATAGCCGAGCGTGGGGAGAATATCCAGGTCTGGATAGATCCGGTGGTGTTTAATGACCTGCTGAACTGGTTAAACGCACTGGATGAAAAGTATGCGCTGCGGGTGACACAAATTGATGTCAGTGCAGGTGAGAAGCCAGGAATGGTGAATGTGCAGCGACTGGAGTTTAGGCGGGGGTAGGTGTTGCCATCCTTGTCATAGTCATCCCCTTAACTCCACCTGATAACCCTTAGCCCAATGGTGAGTGCGGAACTGTCAAACTCGCTCACCGGGCTGAGTATTGATGTCGTAAGAATGAGTCCTCCTTCCATACCATCATGGAGTGTTCAGCAATACTGCAGAAATTCGTTTCTCACTATTTAACCCCCGTTAATCAATACTTTTCCTGACTGCAAATACGCTTAAGAGTGGTGATATATTACCAGTATTAATAGATTTCATAAATCATTGAGTGGTAATTGATAGGGCAAAACATATAGGATAATTATTAACTGATCTGTATTTTGTGTAGCCTGGAAATTGATAAAATTCCTGGAGACAATCAGGAAGTAAATTTTAAATAAAAAAACAATTTCCACAGAAATTATTAATCAATTTTAAACATTATCCCGTTTGATATATCAATCTGAGGATAGTGCTGGTCATAATACAGGTCAAAATGCACGCAGCAAATAATCATGTTGTATATTTTAATTGATAGAAATAGTTTCTGTAGGTATTACTTCGCGTGAGCTAAATAAAACTATTTCAGTGTGATCTTAATCACAAATATTACTGTATCAGGTATATAGGAGATATAAACAAGCAGTGAATGAGTGAATTTTAAATAGGGAAATAGTTTTGCAGAAAACAATTTAAGGGTAATAAATCGCGTGCGTTCTGAGATAAGGCAGATTGCAGGTGTTGTTGCACACCAAATTCTTATGAGGATTTATAATCAAGTAGTTAATATTGGTAATAAATAATAATTTTCTCGCGAAATTAACAAATCGTTATGAAGATATGTGTTCCGGTGTAATCCAGGATGCATGAAGCTTTGTGTCTTTTTTTAGCCATAAAGAGTAGTCACAAAGAGGTAGAAATAACGATGGGGCATTTTCATGGGAATTAACTCTACATTCTGAAATGGCTTGTTTTCCTGACATTCCAGGAAGACCGAATACATTCATGCCTGAAGAATAGGATAGAGAAAAGAGACAGAAATAAACCAATTTATCCCTGCCGAAATAATTTCCGGCGAAATTGGTCGCGGGTGCTACAAAGTGCCTGATTGGTCTGAATAAAATTTATCCAGTTACAAACAAGTATTACCTCCAGTGTATTGGTAGCTGTTAAGCCAGGGGCGGTAGCGTACCTGAAGAGATTAGGATCACATCATCAAATGGCAAGAAGTGGATTTGAAGTCCAGAAAGTCACCGTAGAGGCATTATTTCTACGAGAAATACGAACACGCTTTGGTAAGTTCCGTCTGGGATATTTGTGGGCGATTCTCGAACCCTCTGCGCATTTGCTGATACTGTTGGGCATTTTTGGTTACATTATGCACCGCACGATGCCAGACATCTCATTCCCGGTGTTTTTACTTAATTTTTTTGTTTTTGATAGATTATAACTGTTTTTATAACGGTTTTTATGTATTTTAATAACTAGAGTGTTTGTGGGATTTTCATTGCTTTATCAATGTGTTTAAATTTGTGCTTCTTAAGTTGTGAACTGTGTTTTTAAATTCAAATTTGGTGAGTGCGTTTTTTGTATAATCTAATATTATACTAATCGGTTCATGTGAAAAAATTTTAATG